>LFEN01000047.1 GCA_001510075.1 Alphaproteobacteria bacterium casp-alpha2 | reverse complement strand
TCAACCGATCCTGTTTGGTCTTGCTTAATCTGCTCTTTCTCATGTAGTCCATAGTAACACCTAAATGGTGTTATCTAGGACAGCCCCTACTTTTTTTAACCCTTTTTATTGGCTTGGCCACGGCGTTGATGGGGCTGTTGGCGTGGGCCGATAGGCGCACGCACTAGAAATAACCCCCCAGGGAACCCCAGGGGTCTCCGGGCAAGATGCTAGCTTGCAATCATTTTCAGCCTGATTAAGACGTGGTAATAACGGGGAAACTTGTTATGTGCTAAATTCGCCCTGGCTGGTTGGCGCCCGGACGCCCTCTGATTGCCTTGGCGGGGATTATCTTGGCGAGCATCGGTCTGAAAGGCGAAGTTCCTGATGAACAAGGAAATGGACGGCGTCACCATTGCGCCACCGGAGACCAATGCCTCTCCAGCGGTCGCCAATAAAAAACCGGGCGGGCTGTTGGCCTTGGCCCGGTTTGCCCAAAATGCCTTTGTCAGCCGCCGCGCCCCGATCAGCCTGGTGCATTTTGTCACCGAGCGCTGCAACGCCCGTTGCGCACACTGTTTCATTGATTTCGACAACCAGCCCCGCCGTGAAGGCACCCTGGATCTTGAAGAAATACAGAAACTGACAAAGAATTTAGGCGGCAGCGTGGCCAACGTCTATTTGACGGGCGGAGAGCCTTTTTTGCGAAAAGACATGGCCGGAATCGTCGAAGCCTACGCCCTGAACGCCGGCGTCAAATCGTTTAATATCACCACCAACGGCTTTTACACCGAGCGCACCGAACAGTTTGTAAAAGAGCTTATTGAACGCGATATCCCGGCCCAGGTGTTCATCGCCTTCTCTATTGATGACATCGAAGAGGCGCACGATGAAAACCGTAAACTTCCCGGACTGTTCAAAAAAACCATCGCCACCTACAACATGGTCCGGGACGCCGGCTCGGAAAAAATACACCCTAACGTCAGCTTGACCGTGACCCCCGCCAACTGGCAGCGGATAGAAATAATTTACCGGCATCTGCGCGACGTGCTCGCCATTCGATCCGTCACCGCCATCGCCATGCGCGACGAAGGTATTCAGAAAATAAGTCAGGAAACCCGGAAAAACATCTGGCACGGCTACGAAAAACTTACCGCGCTCATTGAAGCGGACCGTCGCGGGCGTTCGGGTGGTGGCTACAAGAAAAGCCTGCTCGGGCATTTATTTAATGCCAAGAGCCTGGTCTGGTATCCGATCCAGCGGGACATTTTCCTGGAACCCCATTATGTGGCGCCGTGCCGGGCCGGAGCACTTTTCGGCACCATCAAGGCCAACGGAGATGTCTTTCCCTGTGAAATTCTGGAAGACAGAAAATTGGGCAACCTCCGGGATTACGATTATGACTTTATGGGCTTGTGGGAGGATGCCGCCGCCGCCGAGACGCGGGACTTTATTATAGACAGCAAGTGCCATTGCAGTTTTGAGTGCGCCTGGGCGACCAATATCGTTTCCAATCCCAAATATCTGCCGGCGCTGGTGAGCGGCACCATCCGCAGCGCCCTTAAATCGGACACTCATGACTGAGCCTGTCGTCGGAATCGTCGTTCCGTTCACGTCCTGGAATCCTCTGGTCGAAGAATGCGTCCGCGGATGCCTGGACCTCGAGCACGGCAACTTCAAACTCGCCCTAATGCCGAACGAGGGCGAAGCTCTTCCTGCCTGGGTATCTGAAGACCCCCGGATCATTGTCGCGCCGACGCCGGTTCATGGCATATCGTTCAAAAGGAACACCGGCTTTCGGGTTGTTGGCGATGTTGCCTATTATGCGCTGATCGATTCCGATGCCCGCCCCGAGCCGCAATGGCTGAGCAATGCCGTGAAGGCCTTCGAAAAAGACCCCGGCATTTCCGTCGTCACCGGGCCTAATATTTCGCCTGACTACCAATCACCGTTGCGCCGGGCCGTTGCCAATGCGCTACATTCGCCCATCGTGCTGGGCAGCCGGGCATTCATGAAGCGCCGGGCCAAAGACCGCTATACGCACGACCCCTACGGCTGCAACATGATCATCAAAAAAGACGCCATTGATACCGTCGGCGGGTTTGATGAAGCCTTGAAATTCGGCGAGGACAGCGAGTTAAACCGGCGCATCGGCAGGGCGGGGGGGAAATTGTTCTTTTCCGGGGATGTCGTCGTCTTTCACCATAACCGGCCGTTGTTTATGCCGTTCATCAAACAACGGATGTTCGGTGGACAGAACGCGCCCTCGGCCTTTATGCGCGACCCGTGTTTTGCTTTCGCTCTTTTTCTTCTGCCGGCGGTCTTTATCGTCTTCGCCCTGTTCGGGTGGGTGATGGGACTTGTCTATCCCGCCGGCTATGGGTTGTGGTTGCTGGGCATTGCCCTGTTTTTCCTGGTCACCATCATCGAAGCCATCCGGCACGCAACCAGCATCGGACAAATTCCCCTGACCTGGATTGCGCTGATCATCGGCAACCTGGCGCCGGGCGTCGGCTCACTGATCGCGGTAGCGAAAATGACCCCGGGCTTAATCCCTTTCCACACCAATTACACGCCGGGCAATAATCCGGATTAAGCGGCAGGGGCCTGTGAGGTTTTTAAGGGAAGAATGGAGCGGGCGAGGAGAGTCGAACTCCCGACATCAACCTTGGCAAGGTTGCGCTCTACCACTGAGCTACGCCCGCATCCTGCCGCTTATGACGGCGCGCAGATAATAGCCGGAAGCGGGGGGTTTTCAAGGGCTCTGTTGGCGTAACGCCTTGGGGGTTGCGCCGGGCGATGTAAAAAGCCATCTATGGGGAATAGATCAACCCTCATGCTCCTCGTTGGCAAGGCTAAAAGGCTAAGAAGACAATGGAATTTTCGTTGAATCACGATGGCTCGATGAAGCCCGGCGAAGAACAGGCCCCGGCCCCCGGTGCTGCCCCCGGTGAAATCATCAAGGATTCCAGCACCGCGGACTTTATGGCTGACGTCATTGAGGCCTCCCGGCAGATCCCCGTGATCGTTGATTTCTGGGCTCCCTGGTGCGAGCCGTGCAAACAGCTCGGCCCGGCGCTGGAAAAACTCGTCAAGGGGGCCGCTGGAATGGTGCGGCTGGTCAAGATCAACGTCGATGAAAACCAGGACCTGGCCGCGCAGATGCAGATTAAGTCCATCCCTGCGGTCTATGCCTTTGCCGGCGGCCAGCCGGTTGACGGTTTTGCCGGCGCGCTGCCGGAAAGCCAGCTTAAGGCGTTTATCGAAAAGCTGACGGGCGGCGCCAAGTCCCCCGTCGATACCGCCCTGGATCAGGCGTGCGCAGCACTGGATGACGGTGATGTCGCCACCGCCGGGGCCGTTTTCGCCCAAATACAGGCCCAGGACCCGACCAACGAAAGGGCCCTGGCCGGGATGATCCGGGTTTCCCTGGCCAGCGGAGAGACCGACCAGGTGCAGGAAATGATCGCCAGCCTGCCGGATGAATTAAAGACCAAACCCGACATCGCCGCCGCCATTGCCGCCGTCGAGCTTTCCCTGCAAAGCCAGGATTCCGGCGAGGCCGATGAGCTTCGCGCGATACTGGAAAAAGACGAGAACGATCACCAGACGCGGTTCGATCTGGCCATGGCGCTATACGGCCAGGGCCGCAACGAAGATGCCGTTGACGAGCTTCTGGAAATTTTCCGGCGCAATCGGAAATGGAACGATGACGCCGCCCGTAATCAGCTTTTGAAAATATTCGAGGCCCTCGGTGCCACCGACCCCCTGACCATGGACGGCCGCAAGCGGCTGTCGACCCTGCTTTTTTCGTAAGGCCCGCACATGAGCACTCCCAAAGTCGACCCCAAGCTTCTTGAAATCCTCGTCTGCCCCCTGACCAAGGGGCCGCTTCGCTATGATGCGGCGGCGGGCGAACTGATCAGCGAGCAGGCCGGGCTGGCCTTTCCGGTGCGTGACGGCATCCCCATCATGCTGGTCGACGAAGCCCGGCAACTGGACGACGACGGCAAATAAGGCCGTTTCCCCGGCACGTTAAAACTTAAAGGACAATCGACAGCCCATGACCCAAACCTTTGGAACCCAATTCAAGCCTAAAGAAATTCGCCTCAAAAAAGAGGAAAAGGTGCTCGAGGTCGACTTCGAGGACGGTAAAAGTTTTTCCCTGCCCGCCGAACTGCTGCGCGTCGAAAGCCCGTCGGCGGAAGTCCAGGGCCACGGCCCGAGCCAGAAAAAAACCATCGCCGGGCGCCGTCATGTCGGCATTCTGGGCGTCGAGCCGGTGGGAAATTACGCCATCAGGATTGATTTCGACGATCTCCACGATACCGGCATCTTTTCCTGGGAAACGCTTTACGATTACGGCATGCGCAAGGACGAGCTGTGGCAGAACTATCTCGATGCGCTGAAGGAAAAAGGCCTTAGCCGGGATCCTTAAACCACTCTCTTAAGGCTGCCCCCTTACAGAGGGAGATTCCTCATTAATCTCGGCAAATCCCCGACCAGCCCCATGGCGTGGCGCATGAAGAATTTCTTCAGCGGCGGCATTTGATTGACTGCCGCCATGCCGAGGTCGCGGGCCAGCCGCAAGGGCTTGATGTCGTTGGAAAACAACCTGTTGAGGCCGTCCGTCATGCCTAACATCAGGGTGTTATCGAAGCGCCGCCAGCGCTGATAGCGTTCCAGCACGGATCCCTCGCCGATATCGAGGCCAAGGCGTCTTGCATCCAGCACCACTTCCGCCAGCGCGGCGACGTCTCGCAATCCCATGTTCAACCCCTGTCCGGCAATCGGGTGCATGGCATGGGCGGCGTCACCGGCCAGCGCCAGGCGTTTGTCGATGGTTCGCTCGGCGAATTGCAAGGACAAGGGGTAGCACCACTTCGGTCCGATGACTTCCAACTCGCCTAAGAAATTCCCGAAACGGCTTTTCAGTTCGGCCAGAAATTCCGCTTCATCAAGGGCCATAATCGACGGCGCCAGGCCGGTGCGTTCCGTCCATACCAAGGACGAACAATGCCCGGGATTTTTGGCGCCCCCCATCAACGGCAAAATGGCAAACGGCCCGGCGGCAAGAAAATGTTCGTTGGCGACGAAGTCGTGGCAATACTCGTGGCGGACGGTGCAGACAATGCCTGATTGTTTGTAAGACCAGTTGGTGACGGCAATGCCGGCCGCGTCGCGGGTTTTCGATGCCCGCCCGTCGCAGCCGACGGACAGGCGGGCGTTGATTTTTGCGCCACTGACAAGGCTCGCGTTGACGCCGTCGTTTCGGCGCTCAAGGCTCTTGACGGCATCGGGCGCATACAGCCGCACAGTGTCCAGTTCCCGCAACCGGTGAAACAGGGCTTTGCGCATATTGCGGTTTTCGACCATGTAGCCGAACGGCTCATCTCCCGCTTCCTTATGATCGTAGTGCAGGAAAAAGAGCGACTCCGCTTCCGATACCCGGATGTCCTTGATGGGGGCGGCGTCTTTTTCCAGGGCCGGCCAGATTTTTAGGCCCTCCAGCACCCTTTTCGTGGCCAGGGCAATGGCCGACGCGCGACCGTCGAACCCGGCGTCGAGCCCGTCTTGCGGATCTTGCGTATCGACCACGGCCGTCTCAACCCCGGCCTGGCCCAAGGCGATGGCCAGGGTGGCGCCGACCAGCCCACCGCCGATGATCAATACCTCGGCATTCTGGGAGGCGGCATTTATCGGCATCTTCTTCATAGCCCTAAATTTCCGCCTTTCCGACCCTATGTCCAGCATCACTTATATATAAATTGCCTATTTTTTAATCAAATATGGTTTTTTGCTTAATTTCTTTGCGCTCCGGGCCCGTTGATTGCTCATTTTTAGCCTGCAAAACCACCCGTATCCTTTTGATACAAAACATTTTTATATGCTTGCGCTAAAACCGGCACGGTTCTTGAGTTTATAGCCTCAGTTACGGGAGCTCCGTTTGCCTCGTTGGCTTGCCAACTGGTCGTCGTCCCCACCCGAACCCGCAAACGGAACCTTCAATGGGGTGCGGCGCCAAAGACAGAGAGGATATTGAACGATGAAGCTCGTCATGGCTATCATCAAGCCCTTCAAACTGGAGGACGTGCGCGAGGCGCTGACGCCCCTCGGTGTTGAAGGAATGACCATCAGCGAGGTCAAGGGATTCGGCCGCCAAAAAGGCCAGGCGGAAATCTACCGTGGCGCCGAGTACACGGTGAACTTCCTTCCCAAGGTAAAAATCGAGGTTGCGATCAAAGACGAGATGGTCGAAGCCGTCGTTGACGCCATCACCAAATCCGCCGCGACAAATAAAATCGGCGATGGCAAAATTTTCGTTTATTCGTTGGATAAAGCGGTCCGCATCCGTACCGGCGAAACAGACGCGGAAGCGTTGTAGGAGGGTATGGCAATGCGAATATTGAAATCAGTAACCGGCGCTTTCGGCCTCATCGGGGCCTTGGTCTTAACGGTTGCACTCGTCGCTTCGGGAGACGCCCTGGCGGCTGAGAAAGTAGTACTGAATTCCGGCGATACCGCCTGGATGCTGACATCGACGGCACTGGTCCTGATGATGACTATCCCCGGCGTTGCGTTGTTTTATGGCGGCATGGTGCGCAAGAAAAACGTCCTGGCGACGGCGGTGCAAAGTTTCGCCGTGACCTGCGTGATGACCGTTCTGTGGATGATCATCGGCTACTCGCTGGCGTTTACGGACGGTGGTGGGATGAATGCCTATGTCGGTGGCCTCGACAAGCTGCTGCTGCGCGGGCTGGGCGTCGGTGACCTTTCCGGCACTATTCCGGAAACCGTGTTCATGACCTTCCAGATGACCTTCGCCATCATTACGCCGGCGCTGATTACCGGTGCGCTGGCTGACCGCATGAAGTTTTCATCTTTGCTGGTTTTCCTCAGCCTGTGGATGGTGCTGGTCTATGCGCCGATCACCCATTGGGTCTGGGGCGGCGGATTCTTGTCGAAAGCCGGCGTTCTCGACTTTGCCGGCGGTACGGTGGTTCATATCAATTCCGGCGTTGCCGCCCTGGTCGGCGCCCTGGTCTTGGGTAAACGCCGTGGCTATGGGTCCGAAAATATGGCGCCCCATAACCTCATCCTGAGCATGATCGGCGCCTCCATGTTGTGGGTCGGCTGGTTCGGTTTCAACGCCGGTTCCGCCGTCGCCGCCAATGGCAGCGCCGGGATGGCCATGGCCGTCACCCAAATCGCCGCCGCCGCCGCCGCCGTGACGTGGATGATGCTGGAATGGATTTTCCGCGGCAAACCCAGTGTCCTAGGCATCATCTCGGGCGCCGTCGCCGGACTGGTCGCCATTACGCCGGCGTCCGGTTACGTCGATCCCTTCGGCGCGCTGATCATCGGCCTGGCCGCTGGCGTGGTGTGTTATTGGGGCGCGGTGGTGCTGAAACCCAAGCTCGGCTATGACGACACCCTGGACGTCTTCGGTGTCCATGGCTTGGGCGGTATTACCGGCGCCATCCTCACCGGTGTCTTCGCCATCGAAGCCATCGGCGGCACCAAGGGTGCGTTGGAAGGCAATATGGGTCAGATCCTGATCCAGATTGAGGGCATCGCCGCGACGATCGTCTATTGCGCGATCGCCACCTTTATCATCCTCAAGGTTGTCGGCGCCGTCATGGGGCTGCGTGTGGACGAGGAAACCGAAATCGGTGGCCTCGACTACAACCTGCACGGCGAAACGGTGCAGTAACCTTACACTCTATATGCGGGGGCGGGCTGCTTGGGTGTGGGCCGCCCCCGCTAATTAGATGCCGGAAAGTTCTGCTTTCCGGCATTTTTTTTGCCCGCCCTTTTTGTTTCTCCAGGCCCTCGGCCAACGCCTTAGAAAGGCTCGTTAAGGTCTTGTAAACATTAAGCCTGTACTAATTTTGTATGGCACAGACTCTGCGAGTTTTCGATGGTCGCCCAAACCGCGTCTACGGGAACACCCCCGGCGCGAGCGGCGTTTTGCCGACCGGCGCCGCCGAGTTCTTCAAACGCCGGCTGGCGGAAGTCCTCGGCATTGCCCTGTTCGGCGCCGCCCTTTTGCTAACCCTGGCCCTTCTCAGTTACACCCCCGGCGACCCGTCGTTAAACAGTGCCGGCGGGCACGCGCCCGGCAACCTTCTCGGCCAGCCCGGCGCCTTGGTCGCCGATTTGAGCCTGCAAAGTTTCGGCCTCGCCGGGACATTGCTGCTATTCACCCTCGCCGCCTGGGGCTGGCGTTTGGTCGCCAGGCGGGGAGTTTCCGTTTGGGGGTTCCGGCTTGTTTTGCTGGCTTTTGCCATGGTCCTGGCCGCCGCCGCCCTGAACGTACTGCCTATTCCCGCCAACTGGCCGCTGATCAGCCGTTTGGGCGGCGTCACGGGAACGCTGGTGTTCGAGCGGATTTCCGGTTTCGGCGTGCTGTTCGGAATCGCGCCCGATATTACCGCCGTCATGCTTGGCGCCATCGCGCTTGGGCTGTTCATCCCCGCCTTGGGACTTTCCTGGCGCGAATGGCATGCCTCTGCCCAAGGCGTCCGCTGGGGGCTGGCCCTGATCGGGCGCGGCGCGCAAAAAGGCCGGGACGCCTTCGGCGTCGTCCCCGCCTGGCGCGCCGGGCTGGAAGAAATGCTCGATCACTCGGACAAAGATGGGGAGAAAAAATTTGAGTCCGGCTTCGACCCGGTGAGCGTCGGCGGCCGTGATGGCCCCGAAGATAACCCGACAGCGCCCAACCGCACCGGGCTCGTTAGCGCCAAAAAATCCCGCCTGAAACCGGGACGCAAGGCCCAGGCCGAACGCCAGGGCCGGCTTAATCTCGGCGGCAACAAGGAGTATCAGACGCCGCCGCTGGACCTTCTGGACAAAACCGAAACCAACGCCAAGAAAGATCAATTCAACAAGGATGCACTGCAGGAAAACGCCCGTTTCCTGGCGCGCATCCTGGAAGATTTCGGCGTCCGCGGCGAAATCGTCAAGGTCCGCCCCGGCCCCGTCGTCACGCTCTACGAGCTTGAACCGGCGCCGGGCACCAAGACGTCCCGGGTGATCGGGCTGAGCGACGATATCGCGCGCTCCATGAGCACCGTCTCCGTACGCATCGCCGTCGTGCCGGGCCAGAACGTCATCGGCATCGAGTTGCCCAACGTCAGCCGTGAAATGGTGAGTTTAAGTGAATTATTGGCCTCTGAGCCGTTTGAAAAAGCCACCGGAAAATTGCCCTTGTCGTTAGGCAAGGATATCGGCGGCGCGCCGATGACCGTGGACCTCGCCCGCATGCCGCACTTGTTGATTGCCGGCACCACCGGGTCCGGCAAGTCGGTGGCCATGAACACCATGATCCTATCGCTGCTTTACCGTCTGTCGCCGGACCAGTGCAAGCTCATCATGATCGACCCGAAGATGCTGGAGCTGTCGGTTTATGAAGGAATTCCCCACCTCCTGACCCCCGTGGTCACGGAGCCGTCGAAAGCCATCGTCGCCTTGAAGTGGGCGGTCCGGGAGATGGAGAATCGCTACCGCTCCATGTCGCAGTTGGGCGTGCGCAACATCATCGGATACAACACCCGCCTGGAAGAGGCCCGCAAGAAGGGCGAGGAACTGACGCGCCGGGTGCAGACCGGCTTCGATGACGACGGCAGGCCGGTCATGGAAGAACAGCCGCTCGACACCGACCCGTTGCCCTATATCGTCGTCGTCGTCGATGAAATGGCCGATCTGATGCTGGTTGCCGGCAAGGACGTAGAGGCCGCCATCCAGCGCCTGGCGCAAATGGCGCGGGCCGCCGGCATTCATTTGATCATGGCCACCCAGCGTCCGTCGGTCGATGTCATCACCGGTACGATTAAAGCTAATTTCCCGACCCGCATCAGTTTTCAGGTCACCTCCAAGATCGACAGCCGCACCATTTTGGGTGAACAGGGGGCGGAAACACTGCTCGGCCAGGGCGACATGTTGTATATGGCCGGTGGCGGGCGGCTCAGCCGCATTCATGGGCCCTTTGTCAGCGACGACGAAGTCGAGCGCGTCGTCACCTACCTGAAGGCGCAAGGCGCCCCTGATTACATCGAAGAAATTACGCGCGAAGAAGAAATCGACATCGATGTCGCGGGCGGCGGCAGCAAGGCAGACGCCCTTTACGACGACGCCGTGGCCTTGATCGCGCGCGAAGGCAAGGCATCGACGAGCTTTATCCAGCGCCATCTTCAGATCGGCTATAACCGGGCGGCGCGGATTATCGAGCAGATGGAAAAGGATGGCATCGTCAGCCCCGCCAACCGGGTCGGCCGCCGCGAAGTCCTGATCGGACACCATTAGCTTTACTGGCGTTCCCCGCTTGGCTACAACGACCCGATCATGAGCAAATTGCAGACAACCGTCTTTACGCTGATTTTGGCGCTTACGCTTGCCGCCTTGCCCGCCCCCGCTCCCGCCTGGGGCCAGCAGCCGACGCCGGCGAACCTCAGCCCCGCCGACAGGGCCGACGTGCTGCGCATCGAAAAATACCTGAACCGGATCAAAACCATGCAGGCCCGTTTCCTGCAAGTTTCATCCGGTGGAGATTATTCCGAAGGCAACATGTATTTTTCCAAGCCCGGAAAAATGCGTCTCGAATACGACGCCCCAAAACCGGTGCTAATTGTTTCCGACGGAACGAACCTGGCGTATATCGACAAGGAACTAAAACAGGTCAGCTATTTTGATCTGGCCTCGACCCAGGCCTCCGTTTTGCTGCAAGAGGTCATTTCCTTTTCCGCCGGCGAGATGATCATTACCGCTTTTGAGCGAGGTCCCGGCGTTCTCCGCCTGACGCTGATCAAGAACGACGATCCCCTGGAAGGAAACATAACGCTGATCTTCAGCGACCGGCCGCTGGGCCTGAAAAAGTGGACCGTCACCGATGCCCAGGGCATCGTGACCAATATTTCCCTGTTAGGTCCTCGTTTCGGCGGCGCGCTCGACCCGGAACTGTTCGATTACCGCGAGCCCGACGACGCCATCACCACTCCGTAGCCCGGAGAATCTTTAGGAAAAAAATTTAAGGAACCAGCCGGTAGCCGCCGGGCTCCGTTACCAGCAATATGGCGTTGGAGGGGTCGGTCTCGATTTTCTGGCGCAACCGGTAGACATGGGTTTCAAGCGTGTGCGTGGTGACGCCGGCGTTATAGCCCCAAACTTCGTCCAGCAATACATCACGGCTGACGACCTTGTCGCCGGCCCGGTAGAGAAATTTCAAGATCGCCGTTTCCTTGTCCGTCAGGCGCACCTTTTTTTCGTCTTCGTTGTTGACCAGCATCTTGTTGGACGGCTGGAAGGTGTAGGGGCCAAGGATAAAGACCGCATCGTCGCTGCGTTCGTGCTGGCGGATGTGGGCGCGAAGGCGGGCCAGCAGCACGCCCAGACGGAAGGGTTTGGTGATGTAGTCGTTGGCCCCGGCGTCCAGCCCCAAGATCGTATCGGCGTCCGTATCGGCACCGGTCAGCATGATGATCGGCGAGGTCACGCCGTTACGCCGCATCAGGCGGCAAACTTCCCGCCCGTCCATATCCGGCAGGCCGACATCGAGGATAATGACGTCGAAATAATCTTCCTTGGCCAGCGCCAGGGCTTCGGTGGCGGAATGGGCGCCGATCGTCGAAAATTCCTCATGCAGCTGCAATTGCTCGCTCAGCATTTCGAGCAGCGTGGTGTCGTCATCGACGATCAATATCTGTTTGCCGTTGCTCATAGCCTGCCTTAGCGGGTTTTTTTATGGACGCCCGGGTATATGATACTTAGCATTGCGATAAAATAGTATAAAGTCCCCGCAACTTCACGCGAGATTAATATTGCGTGATTGCAAACTTTAAAAAATCATAAGGCCATGGGTGATAAACGCTTTCAGTTAATACCGATGCCCGCCTCGCGGGAGCCGGCTTCCTTGTTGGCGGTTGATCGCTGCGTTTCGGAAATTCGCCGCGGTCGCGCCGTCGCCATCAGGGGCGCGGGCGGTGTTGCGGTATTGGTATTGGCCGGCGAGGCGGTAACGCCGGACGCCCTGGCGGCCCTGCACACCGTCAGCCATTCGGCCCCGGTGCTGGCCTTGACGGCGCGCCGCGCCGCGGTGTTGGGACTGGCGGAAACGGTGGGCAAAATCGCCACTTTGTCCACCGACGGGGATTTGACCGCCCAGACCGTCCTTATTCTGGCCGACCCCCTGGCTGGCCCCTTGGCCGATGACGTCAAGGGCGCCCTAAACGTGACAGCCAAGGAAACGCCGACCTATGACTGTGAAAGCGCCGCCGTCGCCCTGATGAAACTGGCGCGGTTGCTGCCCGCCGCGGTGAGCGCCCCGATTACCGACCCCACGGCCACCGATCTGGCGGCGTGGGCGCTGCGCCATGACCTGCTATTGGTCGATGCGGGGGACATTTTCCAGTACGACAGCACCTCGGCCAGAACGCTGCGCGCCGTCAGCTCCGCCCGGGTGCCGCTGCCGAATGCGCCGGACACTCGAATATTCGCCTACCGGCCCGTTGACGGCGGGCTTGAGCACCTCGCCATTGTCATCGGCGAGCCGCCCAAAGAACAGCCGGTGTTGACCCGTATTCATTCGGAATGCTTCACCGGCGACCTCTTGGGCAGCCTGCGGTGCGATTGCGGCGACCAGCTTCAGGGTGCAATCAATGAAATCGCCGCCCAGAGATCAGGCGTTCTGCTGTATCTGGCGCAGGAAGGACGAGGCATCGGCCTGGTCAACAAGCTGCGCGCCTACGAGTTACAAGATCGCGGCTTCGATACCATTGACGCCAACGAACAACTTGGCTTCGACGCCGATGAGCGCGTCTACCTGCCCGCCGCGCAAATTCTACGCCAACTGGGATTCGAACGCGTGCGGCTGATGACCAACAACCCGGACAAGGTTGCCGCACTTGGCCATTGCGGCATCATTGTAGAGGAACGGGTGGCGCATACATTCCCCGCCAACAAGCACAACGAAACCTACCTGAAAACCAAAGCCGCCCGCAGCGGTCACGTTTTTTAGCGGCTTTCCGCCGTTTTCCCGAAATTCGGGAAAACGGCACTTCTTGCCCCCCACAACCGTATTGAGGCCGGATTGAGGCCTCTCTGCCACCCGGAAACCCCTTGTAGTCCATTGAAATTAAACAATTCCTGTTCTGGCATTGCTTTTGCAGTGTATAGGGCAAATTAAAGGACGGGAATTATCACCATGAACACCATCAGCGACAGCGCCCTGCCGTGGTCTGCCCCAGTGTACGCCTCCAGGAGCGCCAACATCGAAGTCGCCGTGGCGACTCAAGGCGCCCCTGACAGGGCCGTCGGCAATAAGGACGGTGGCGAACAAGGCGGGGGCGAACAAGGCGAAGACGGTTTCAAGATGTTCGGAGACGATGGATTTACGTTTTTCGACTTTTTGGACATCATCAATCCCTTGCAGCACATTCCGGTCATCGGCACGCTTTACCGGCAGATAACCGACGATACCCTGGATCCGGGGTCGCGGGTCATCGGTGGCACCCTTTTCCTGGGGCCGGTGGGAACCGTCGCCTCCGTCGCCAATGTGCTGGTTGACGACGCCACCGGCAAGGATGTCGGCGAGCACTTCCTGGCCTTTTTCGAGGGCGATAAATTGGAACTTGCCGATTCTGACATCCCGTCTGGCGCCCAGAATAGCGCCTCGGCCACCGTTACCGATGTTGGCGCCCGGTCTTTTTCTCCCCCCCCGGAGTACATCCCAGGACAGCCGACAAGCCCGACCCAAGTCGCCGCACCCGCCAGGAAATCCTTATCTGGCGCTGAAATGGCGAAACTGGACACTTCCGGACCGCTTGACCCGGTTACGGCCTGGGCCATGTCGGAAACCATCTACCAGAATTCAGCCGTGGGAAATCCCGCCGCCCGCTCAGAGGTCAATATTATTGAGGGCAGTCACAATACTGAGCCCGGAAACTGGCAGGCCGTCCCAAGCCGCGAACGCGCCGCCTTGGCCCCAGCCCGGCCCCAAAATACAGCACCGGCGGCCACCACCCTTGAGGCCGCCAACGCCATCAAAGACGCCCGCGCCAGCAATGCCTATTATGCCGCAACCAGCTACGGTCGCGCCAAACCGGCGCCGGATCGGGCAAGTCGGGACAACACGGCCTCCAATCCGACCGGCTCTCCAGGGGCCATCGCCACCGAGGGCGGCTGGTTTACCGACACCATGCTGACGGCGCTCGGCAGATACAATGACAGCGCCAGCCTCGCCGCCCGGGAAAAGCCCGCTGTCGTCGATCTCAACCGCTAGGGCCTTATCGCGGGCAAGAATCAGGCTATAATCACCACCATGGAAATCAACGTCTGGGCCCCCGGCGCTTTGTCCTGGAAGGGAAAGTCTTTCCGTTGCGCCATCGGGCGGGGCGGTATTGCAGCCAACAAGGTGGAAGGCGACGGGGCGACGCCTGTTGGTGTTTTGCCGCTGCGCCAAGTGTTCTACCGGCCCGACCGTTTGGGTGCGCCGGAAACGGGGCTGGCGGTGCGCGCCCTCGAGCCGGACGACGGCTGGTGCGACGAACCAACGCATAGCGCCTATAACCGTCTCATCAAAACCCCCTTTAACGCCGGCCACGAAAGGCTTTGGCGCGACGATGGCATCTACGACGTCATCGTCGTCTTGGGCTACAACGACGACCCGGTGGCATCGGGAAAGGGCAGTGCTATTTTTCTGCATGTGGCGAAGCAGGGGTACGAACCAACGCAGGGCTGCGTGGCGCTAACACGGGCTGACTTGCTGGCGTTGTTAAAAGAATGCGCACAAGGCGCCCGGATGAATATCCTGACGCAGGCGCCCCCTGACAGTCACGCCGGGCACGCCGGGCACGCCGGGCAGACCGGGTCGATTTAATTTTCCGGTTTGTGGGCAGGGCGCTCGCCGAAAACGCCGGTGCCGACCCGCACATGCGTCGCCCCGAACCGGATTGCCGTTTCAAAATCGCCGCTCATGCCCATGCTCAGCGCCGGAAGACCGTTGCGCCGGGCCAAATCACCGAGCAAGGCAAAATGCAGGGACGCTTCTTCGTCCACGGGCGGGATGCACATCAGCCCGACAACCGGCAACGCAAGGTCATCGCGACAGGCGGTGATCAGGGCATCGGCGTCGCCTGGGAGGACGCCGCCTTTTTGCGCCTCTTCGCCGGTATTGATCTGAATGAAACAGTCCGGGCGGTGGCCGCTTTTTTCCATTTCCTGGGCAACCGCCCGGGCCAGCTTGAGCCGGTCGATGGTGTGAATGGCGTCGAACAGGGCGATGGCGCCTTTAACTTTGTTGCGTTGCAGGCCGCCGACGAGATGCAGTCGGGCATCGGGGAACGCTTCTTTCAGGGCCGGCCATTTGTCTTCCGCTTCTTGCACCCGGTTTTCCCCGAACACCCGGTGCCCGGCAGACAACGCCGCCTTGGCGGCGGCAGCCGGGTGAACCTTGGAAATGGCGATTAACGTTACCGCCACCGGTTCCCTGCCGGCCGCTTTCGCAGCGGCGGCAATCCGTTCGCCGACGGCTAAAAGGTTTTCCTGGATGTCGGTCTCTGTGGTCACTGGCTCGGCCATTCGCTAAAAAGGGGGGGTAGCGGAATCGAAAGATCAATGATGACCCTATCAGACCTGACACGTTGCCTCAATTTCGCGGCCCCGCAAAGACCGCAACGCATAGCCCTGCCGCGCCTGATCCTGATGACCGACGAAGCAAGGTTGCCCGATCCCCACCCGGCTATCGATGCCCTGCCTGCCGGCAGCGCGGTGATTTTCCGTCACTACGACACAC
This sequence comes from Alphaproteobacteria bacterium casp-alpha2, assembly GCA_001510075.1. GTDB lineage: Bacteria > Pseudomonadota > Alphaproteobacteria > Rhodospirillales > Casp-alpha2 > Casp-alpha2. The sequence goes on along the minus strand of LFEN01000047.1, from coordinate 199 downwards.
CCGGGCGGGCGGCGCTGGCCCAAGAGGTCGTCAATCATGCCCGGGCGCGACGGGTGCGGGTGCTGGTGGCCGGAGACCCCCGGCTCGCCGTCAAGGTCGGCGCCGACGGGCTGCATTTGCCCGAGGCCATGGCGCGGCGCGGCCCCGGCGCCTGGCGAACCTGGTTCCCGGGCCGGGGTGAGGACGGGGGTGGGGCCTG
>LFEN01000046.1 GCA_001510075.1 Alphaproteobacteria bacterium casp-alpha2 | reverse complement strand
ATCTTGGATCTCCTTCATAAGAAATCCTCGATAACCTCATCTGGCCTAATATGGCTCTTAAATTATGCACTTGGCTGTTGAATCTGCGTTTATTAAAAAAAAATCCCTCCTAACTGCCTATTTTCGTTCAAAAATGACCGATTCCGTGGACTTGAAACTTGCGCCGCAAGTCGGAGGCGAATATGGTTAACGAATTCGTTAACTTAGGTTAAGATTTGCCCATGCGCGTTCTTCTTGTCGAAGACGATCCGACCACCCTGCAAAGTGTCAAAATGATGCTTGAATCCGAAGGCATGGTTGTCGACACCACCGACCTTGGCGAAGACGGGCTGGAAATCGGCAAGGTCTACGAATACGACATCATCATCCTCGATATCATGCTGCCCGACATCGATGGTTTTGAGGTCTTGCGCCGCTTGCGCGACAGCCGTGTCGAAACCCCGGTGTTGATCCTCTCGGGCCTTACCGAGCCCGACAAAAAGGTTAAGGGGTTGGGCTACGGGGCGGACGATTACCTGACCAAGCCGTTCGATAAAAAAGAACTGTTGGCTCGCATCCAGGCGATCATCCGGCGTTCGGCAGGACATGCGCAATTGCTGATATCAACCGGCAAACTGACCCTCAACCTGGATTCCCATACCGTCGAAGTGAGCGGCCAGCCGATTCATCTGACAGGCAAGGAATACGGTATTTTGGAGCTCTTGAGCCTGCGCAAGGGAACGACGCTGACCAAGGAAATGTTCCTTAACCACCTTTACGGCGGCATGGACGAACCGGAATTGAAGATCATCGACGTTTTCATCTGCAAATTGCGCAAAAAACTGTCGACGGCCACCGAAGGCGAGAACTATATAGAAACGGTTTGGGGTCGGGGATATGTGCTCAGAGACCCGGACGGACAAGCCGAAGCGGCCGAAGCCTGAACGGCTCGGCCTTACTTATTTAACCACACTGTAAACGCCCCGTTGCCCTTGCACGGGTTTGAATCGTTCGGAAATACCGAGCACGGTTTCCGCCCCGCCTAAAAACAGGGTGCCGTGTTCCGGCATCAGGTCGGCAATTCCATCCAGCACCTTGCCCTTGGTTTCCCGATCAAAATAAATCAGAACATTGCGGCAGAATACCACATCGAATTGCCCGAGCGGCTTGAGGTCACCCAGCAGGTTGTATTCCTTGTACTTAACCAAGTCTCGGATGTCCTGGTTGATCTGCCACTGCTCCTCTTGCTGGGTGAAATACTTGACCAGCATCTGGATCGGCAGGCCGCGCTGAACCTCGAACTGGGAATAGCGGCCGGTCTCGGCCTTATCCAAAATCTCTTTTGAAATATCGGTGCCGATAATTTCATGGCGCCAGCCAGCCAGTTTAGCCGCTTCTTCCTTGAGGATCATGGCCAGGGAATAGGGTTCCTGCCCGCTGGAGGCGGCGGCGCAGAAAATGCGGAAAGACTTCTTGATTTTCAGTGTCTCCATCAAGTCGGGCAGGACGAAGCTACGAAAAAGATCGAACGGTTTGGTATCGCGAAAGAAAAAGGATTCGTTTGTCGTCATCGCCTCGGTGACATCCACTAACAGTTCATTTTTTCCGCCGGAACGGACCGCTTCGATAAGCTCATCCAGGTCTTTCATGCCATTTTTTCGGGCCACCGGCATGAGCCGGCTTTCCAGCAGATAGGCCTTGTCGGGGGTCAGCACCAGACCGGACCTATCCTTCAAAAAAGTGCTGATGAAATCAAAATCTTCCGGTTTCATCTGCGGTTCCTCCTGAAGAACTGCATAACCCGGTCCACTAAGCCATTGATGGGCAACACCGCCGTGCAAAGACCCGCAGTGGAAACGGCACCGGGCATACCCCAGACGATGCTGCTTTCTTCGTCCTGGGCGATCAGGGTGCCGCCCGCATCGATAAGGGCCTGGCTGCCCTTGAGCCCGTCCGAACCCATACCGGTCAGGATGACTGCCAGCGCTTTCCCGGTGTAGGTTTTGGCGACGCTGCGGAACATCGGATCGACGGCGGGGCGGCAGAAATTTTCCTTTGGATCCTGGTTAATCCGGACCACCGGGCCTTCGGGAGACGCCTCAATCACCATATGGAAGTCGCCGGGCGCCATATAAAAGCGGTTGGGCTGGAGCACGTCACCGTCCTGGGCCTCTGCGCCGGTCCATTCCGAATCTTTTGCGATATGCTCAGCCAAAATACGGGTAAAGGTCGGCGGCATATGCTGGGTCACGACCACCGGCACGCCGATATCGGGTTTCAAGGCGCCAAAAAACGCATGCAACGCCTGCGGCCCGCCGGTGGAGCACCCCACCGCCAGGATTTCCGGTGGCTGCGCAATTCCCGCCCGGCGCAGGGCAACCGGCTTCGGATAAAGCGATTTCGGTGCTTCTTTCTCCGTCTTAACGGTGGCGCCCGGTAGCGAAAGACTGGATTTTCCACGGGCGGCGGCGCCAAGGCTTTTAATTTTCTCGACCAGTTCCCGGCGGAAATCGCTGGCACCGCCGATTTTCGTCGTCGAGGTCGGTTTCGGCACATAATCAGCCGCGCCCATACCGAGCGCCCGGATGCTGACATCGGCATTCCGTTCCGTCAATGTCGATGCCATGATGATCTTGACGTTGGGATCCAGTGCGATAATTTTCGGCAACGCCGTCAGGCCGTCCATGACCGGCATTTCGATGTCCAGCACGATGACGTCAATATTGCCTTGTTCCATCCGTTTGACCGCCTGTGCGCCATCGCCGACGGAAGCAACGACTTCGATGTCCGGATCGTCGGAAACCATTCTGGCGATCAGGCCGCGAATAATAGCCGAGTCATCGACCAACATCAGCCGGATGGCGGCATCAGCTGTTTCTGCTTGCGCGCCCTTTTCAGGATTTTTTATGCCAGCGATCAAAGGAGCTTTCCCGCCAAGAACTATAACAAACCAACTTGGAAGAATTTGGCCTGAATAATTTCGCTATCGAAGGGCTTCATGATGTATTCGTTGGCCCCGGCCTGAATGGCCTGCTGGATATGGTCCATATCGTTTTCGGTAGAGCAGAAAATCACCACAGGGGCATTGCCGCCTGGCAAAGCCCGGAGTGCGACAAGAAACTCGATACCGCTCATCACCGGCATGTTCCAATCAAGCAGGATACCGTCCGGAAATTTCTTCTTGCAGGCCTCAAGCGCCTGGCTGCCATCGGCGGCTTCTTCGACGTCAAATTCAAGTTCTGTAAGGATTTTCCGGGCCACCATACGGATGACCTTGGAATCATCAACAACGAGACATGTTTTCATGGTTAAAATTACTTCTTTTCTATGAGAACCCCGGATTATGACAAAAAACGAAGAAAACTGTGAAACCGTCCAGCAAACGTCACGACCATACAGGACGCATACATCCTTATGTTTTGTAATGCTGCCGACACGGGGCGTCAACAACGGAAAGAGCGACCGCCCCTGAATCCAGCAATCCGCCGGTCGAATTATTCGGCCGCAGCAACAAGCGAGTTTTGACGATCCTTTGTTGCCGTGGCTACCGTCTGCGCCAACCCGCCAACCAGGGCTTCGCGGTCGAATTTGGCAACATAGTCATTGAAGCCCGCTTCGCGGCCACGCTGCAGGTCATCGTCCGACGAACGGCCGGAAAGGGCAATCATCGGAACATCCTTCCAACGGGGGTCGCCCCGAACATCCTTGGCTAAATCGAACCCATTCATACCGGGCATTTCGATGTCGCTGATGATGACGTCAAACTTCATTCCCTGTTCGCGCATCTGCAAAGCTTGGTCGGCCGATGCGGCGGTGATGACGTTCCACCCGGCGACCGACAGCAACGGCGATAAGAGATTACGGAAGAAGGGGCTGTCATCGACCAGCAACGCCCGTCGGCTGCCATCGATGTTTGTGAATGCGCCTTGCGAAGAAGAACCAAACCAGTCGGGGAAGCCCTGGGTCAGGAAATACCCGGCATCAACCAGATCCGTGGCCTTGCCGTCGATGACGGCGCTGCCAATCAGACCCGGCAGGTCGGATGCCAGTTCGATCTTCAAGCGTTCCTCGACAATATCGACGATTTCATCGACGACCAAGCCCAAGGAGTGGTCATCATCGGTAAAGACGAGAACCGGCTGGCGGCCTTTGGTCTTGAATTCGTGGCCGGGATCGCACGGGATCAGCGGCATTAAATGACCACGGTACTGGACCATGACCTGATTGTGCGAGCGTTCCGCCACCGCCATGTCGATTTCCTCGAGCCTGGCAATCAACGCCAGCGGCACGGCCTTGAGATCGTCACCACCGGCCCTGAAGATCAGCAGCGAGGTCACTTCGCCTTCCTGGCCAAGGACCTGAGGCGCCTCCTCGTCGGCATCCATTTCCTCGGCGCTCATTTGACCGCCGGCCTGGGCGATGCCATTGGGATCCAGGATCATGATGACGCTGCCGTCCCCCAAGATGGTATTGCCGGAATAAAAGGAGATATCGCGCAGCACCGGGGCCACCGGCTTGACGACGATTTCTTCCGTATCGAAAACCTGATCAACGATAATGCCGAAGGTGGTGGCGCCGACCTGGGTGACGACGATAAACATTTCGTCATCCTTGGACGATTCCTTCACCGGACGGCCACTGTCTGCCGCAGCCGCAGCGATGGATTCGATCTTGGCCCGGACCTCTGCTTCTTGCGGGGTTTCTTCAATGAGCAGTTCCGACGGATCGTTGAGTTCGAGAAGGTTTTTCAACGATACCAGCGGCAGCAGGCGATTGCGCAGCCGCAAGACCGGCGTCTGGTTGATCATCTCGACCGCATTGTCCGATTTTTCCGACGCGCGCACCAGTTCCAGGACGCTGATCTGCGGAATGGCAAATCGTTCCTTGGCGCATTCGACAATCAGCGCCGACACAATGGCCAACGTCAGCGGAATCTTGATGGTAAAGGTCGATCCCTTGCCGGCGACGGATTTCAATTCAACGGTGCCGCCGATTTTTTCAATGTTGGTGCGCACCACGTCCATACCGACGCCGCGACCAGAGATAGAAGTGATTTTTTCCGCCGTCGAAAAACCGGCAGCGAAAATGTACTGCTGGATCTGCAGATCGGGCATGTCGGCAAGCTCGGCTTCCGTGAGCAATCCGTTTTCGAGGCACTTGGCGCGGATACGCTCCATGTTGAGACCACGTCCGTCATCGGATATCTGGATGATGATGTGGCCGCCTTCATGATAGGCCTTGAGCACGATAGTGCCTTTTTCAGACTTGCCGGTTTCTATCCGGCCATCCGGCATTTCCAAGCCATGATCGGCTGAATTGCGGACCATATGGGTCAACGGATCCTTGATCAGCTCCAACACCTGGCGATCGAGTTCCGTATCGGCGCCGAGCATTTCCAGTTCGATCTGCTTGCCCTGTTCGATGGCCAGGTCACGGACGATCCTGGGCAACTTGGCCCAGGCATTGCCAATCGGCTGCATGCGGGTTTTCATCACCCCTTCTTGCAGGTCCGACGTGATGTGGCTGAGCCGCTGCAGCGGCCCGGTCAGCTCGTCATCCTTGTCACGGCCACGGACCAACTGCATAAGCTGGTTGCGGGTCAATACCAGTTCGCTGACCTGAGTCATCAAATCCTCGAGAACATCGACATTGACGCGAATGGAGGCTTGCACCACCGGAGCTTCCTTGGGCGTCTTGGCAGGTGCCTTTTCCTCGGCCTTTGCGGGAACGCTTGGTTCAGGAGCAGCCGGAGGGGCAGATTTTGGTTTCTCGGCCTCGCGCTCGGCGGCCATTTCCGCGTCCATCTGCGCCTGGCTCGCGCCCTTGATGCCTTCCGCCTCGGCAGCGAGGACTTCATCCAACAGGTCCTGGGCCACCGGCGCGCCGAATTCATTACTCGGCGGCGTGTCCTCGGCACCCCCGGCGGCAGCCGTCATGACGCTGGCCAGAAGGGTGTAGACTTTTGTCCAGGCGGATTTTACCTCGGCGGTAAATTCGTCGCCGAAGCCTTTCTCCAACGTCCACAGCAATGCCTCGCCGACAGAGTCATAATCTTCATCTTTGACTCCGTAATCGACGTGGCGGCGGCCTAGGTCTTCGAGCGCGGGGACAATGGCTTCGAGATCATTCAAGCCTTCGACGGCGGTCTTGATCATCGCCATCAGGTGCTCGCCCTGTTCCTGCATATCTCCCTTGAACAAATCCTTGAGATCCGGTCTGGTTTCGAACAGACGGGCGTAGAACATTTCCGCGATGCCGGCGGCGTTCGGTTCGACCTTCTTGAAGGTTTCCTGAACGAGGGTTATTTCTTCATCCGAAAGAGTGGCCTGCTCAGACGCGGGCGGCGTTTCCGCCGCCGGTGCCGAGGCCACATCTTCGAGCGGAGCCACTGGCGGCGGCGCAGCTTCGCCGTCGGCCATGGCATTCAGTTCGCTGATCAGAGCACCGTCTTCGCCCTCCGGTTCTTCACCGGTTTCTTCCAGCTTGCCCAACAAGTCGCGGATGGTATCCAGGCATTTGAGAATAAGCGTCACGGCGGCCGGGGTTACATCGACAACGCCATCGCGGAATTTGCCGAGGACGTTTTCACCGGCATGGGCCACCGATTCCAGCCTCGGCAAGCCTAAGAACCCACAGGTCCCCTTGATGGTGTGCACAAGGCGGAAGATGTTGCCGAGGATTTCAGAGTCCGTCGGGTCCTGTTCGAACTTGATCAACTCCAAATCAAGTACGGCGAGGGCTTCCCCAGTTTCGGTCAAAAATTCACTTAATAGATCATCCATGTCGGTGCTCCGTCGATTCTCCCAAGGGATTGGGGAATGCTGATTATTAGCTCAAAAGCAGATTGCCTGGCTCATCGGTTAAAAACATGAACTCAGTCTAGAGAGAATTTAGTGACGCGAATGTGTCGAAATGTTTCGAAGATCGGCTTTTCCTTAACAAATTGTAGTCTTTGGAAATAATATTGCGAACTGGATATCACCGCCGGAACCCTCTGAAAACTCTATCCGGGAGCCCAATTCCCGTGCCAGAGACTGGGCATAAAATCCGTGTACATTGCGCGCCGTCAGGCCATCCGATCCCGCCTTAAGTCCCCCCCCAAGCCCGAGGGCGTAGCGGATATCATCGCCAAGAGACGGCCTTTCACCGGCGGCGATGACGGCAACGCCCAGGCCATCTTCCAGATCAGCGAAGTTTACGCCGATGTCGCCGCCCCTGGGCAAGGCCTCAGAAGCAATCAGGACCAAACACAACACCACCTTGACGACGCTTGGATTGACCGCCCCGGAAGGCTGGGCGGGGGAGACTTCAGGCCAGTCGAGGGCGGCTTTGCCGCTGGCAATAAAGCCCAGGGCCAATTCCCGGGCCTCAGGCAAAGTTGCCTCACCGCCGGCGCCGGCGCCGGACCCAAAGGCTATTCGAAAAAAAGCAAGACGCCGGGTCGCTTCCCCTGCACTGTTGGCTAGCAAAGCCCGAGCGGCAGGGTCATCGCCCCCACTTCCGCCCAGGTTCTCGGCTATTCCGTCTTCCATTAACTCCAACCCGGCATTGATGGCGCCGATCGGACCGACCAGATCATGACATAGCCTTGAAGCCAGAAGCTGCGCCACTTTCTGATCAATTTGCATCTTCTTCCCCTGCTTGTTCGCCTTTAAGTGTTTGAGGGCAGCCGCAATTTAAGCCCTTGCCCCAGAAATTGGGCCTTAGAAATTTAGATAGACAAACGCGCTGTAAAGATAGCCAAAACCAGTATTGGAACCCAAAGAATTTCTAGTATGATCTTGTCAAATTGTTGGGTTTCCTGTCTTTCAGAGATCAAAATCCCGTGGTATACATAATCCCAGAAAATGGACCTTCATGGTCCAGGAGTCGATATTCTTACAATGTCTTCTACAGCCAGCAAGAAAAATAGCCGCAAAGGCGGCGCTTCGCCATATTTCCCCAAAGGCCGACAGGTCGAACCGGAAGCCCTTGAACAGGTCCGCGCCCTGCTCGGCGATGCGCCCCGGCGCCGTGACCTGTTGATCGAGCACCTGCACCGGATCCAGGACCGTTTCGGACACCTTTCAGCCGCCCATCTTGCCGCCCTGGCCGAGGAAATGCGGCTAGCCATGACGGAAGTCTACGAAGTCGCCACCTTCTATGCCCATTTCGATGTCGTCATGGAGGATGAAACGCCGCCACCGGCGCTGACCATCCGGGTCTGCGACAGCCTGACCTGTGAAATGATGGGGGCGCAGGAATTGTTGAGTAGCCTTGGCAACCACTACGCAGGCCGGGTCCGCGTCATCCGCGCACCCTGCATGGGCCGCTGTGAAACGGCCCCGGTGGCCGAAGTCGGCCATCATCATGTTACCGGTGCGACGCTGGAAAAGGTCTGCGCCGCAGCCGACGACGGCCACACCCACCCGGTCAACCCCGAACACATCGGGTTCGATGCCTATCGTGCAGAGGGCGGCTATGATTTGTTAACTGCCTGCTTGGACGGCAAAAAAACACCTGATGAGCTGATCGGGATTCTCAGCGACGCGGGCCTTCGCGGCCTCGGCGGCGCCGGTTTCCCGACCGGGCAAAAATGGAAAATCGTTCGTGGTTACACCGGCCCACGCCTGATGGCGGTCAACGCCGACGAGGGCGAACCCGGGACCTTCAAGGACCGGGTCTATATGGAACGCGACCCGCATCGTTTTCTTGAAGGCATGCTGATCGCCGCCTGGGTGGTCGAAGCCACCGATATCTATATTTACCTGCGCGACGAATACCCCGGCTTGCGCGAAGTCCTGGCCGGTGAAATCGCCAAGGCCGAAGCCATGCTCGAGGATGGGGGCCTGAACAAAGCCACCAACATCCATCTGCGACGCGGCGCCGGGGCTTATATCTGTGGCGAAGAATCGGCGATGATCGAAAGCATCGAAGGCAAGCGCGGCCTGCCCCGCCACCGCCCGCCCTATGTGGCGGAAGTCGGCCTGTTCGACCGCCCGACATTGGTCCAGAACGTCGAAACCCTGTTCTGGCTGCGCGACATCATCGAAAGCCCCGAATGGTTTACCGACGAAGGGCGCAATGGGCGCCAGGGATTGCGCAGCTTTTCCGTTTCCGGACGGGTTAAAGAGCCCGGCGTCAAGTTGGCTCCCGCCGGCATTACGGTGCGCGAACTGATCGACGAGTTTTGCGGCGGCATGGCCGACGGTCACAAATTTAAAGGCTACCTGCCGGGCGGTGCGTCCGGCGGCATCTTGCCGGCAAGCATGAGCGATATCCCGCTGGATTTCGGCACCCTGGAAGAACACGGCTGTTTTATCGGCTCAGCGGCGGTGGTGATTTTATCGGACAAAGACAGCGCCAAAGACGCGGCCTTGAACCTGATGCGGTTTTTTGAGGATGAAAGCTGCGGCCAGTGCACGCCGTGCCGGGTCGGCACGGAAAAGGCGGTAGCCCTGATGGCGGAAAAAGAATGGGATGAGGCACTGCTGGGGGATCTTAGCCAGGCGATGACCGATGCCTCGATCTGCGGACTGGGCCAGGCAGCGGCAAATCCGTTGAAAATGGTATTGGCGCATTTCCGGGATGATCTTATCTGTAAGTAAGGCGATTTAGGTGAAGATTTTGGAAGATGGGGCATGAACGATAAAATCAAATTCACACTGAACGGTGACGAGGTCGAAGCCGCAAAGGGCGAAACCATCTGGCAGGTGGCGAAACGGCTCGGTGTTGAAATCCCGCATCTTTGTTATACCCCAAAACCCGGCTACCGGGCCGACGGCAATTGCCGCGCTTGCATGGTCGAGATCGAAGGCGAACGGGTGCTGGCTGCATCGTGCATCCGCACACCAACGGACGGCATGACGGTTCTGAGCGCATCCGAACGTGCAAAATCGGCCCGCGACATGGTGTTCGAAATGCTGGTGGCGGACCAGCCGAAAAAAGCCCAGGCCCACGAGCCGGATTCAGCCTTTTGGCAGTGGGCCGGTGCGTTGGGCGTCGAGACCAGCCGCCTGCCCGCCCGCGAAGCACCAACACCGGATATCAGCCATCCGGCCATGGCCGTCAATCTGGATGCCTGCATCCATTGCAATTTGTGTGTCCGGGCGTGCCGCGAGGTGCAGGTCAACGACGTCATCGGCATGGCCGGGCGTGGTCACGGTGCCAAAATTGTTTTCGACATGGGCGACCCCATGGGCAACAGCACCTGCGTCGCCTGCGGCGAATGTGTACAAGCGTGCCCCACAGGCGCCTTGATGCCCGCCACCATGGTCGACAGCAAGGGCGTCTATAAAGGCGATGCCGACAAACAGGTCGAAACGCTCTGTCCCTATTGCGGGGTCGGCTGTCAGGTCACTTTTCACGTCAAAGACGACGCAATTCTGTTCGTCGAAGGCCGCGATGGTCCGGCCAACGAAAACCGGCTTTGCGTCAAAGGACGGTTCGGTTTTGATTACACCAAACACGCCCACAGATTAATGAAGCCGCTGATCCGCAAGGACGGCGTCGCCAAGGACGGGCAAGAAAAACTGGACCCCGCCAACCCCTTGACCCATTTCCGCGAAGCCACCTGGGAAGAGGCGCTGGACAAGGCGGCCGACGGCCTGAAAACCATCCTGGAACGCGACGGCGGCGATGCCCTTGCCGGCTTCGGCTCGGCCAAGGGGTCGAACGAAGAAGCCTACATGGTACAGAAACTGGTGCGCCAGGGCTTCGGCACCAACAACGTCGATCACTGTACGCGGTTATGCCACGCCAGTTCCGTCGCCGCCCTGATGGAAGGCATTAACTCGGGCGCGGTGACGGCGCCGTTTACGGCGGCTGCCGATGCAGAAGTTATCATTGTTATCGGCGCCAGGCCGGAACATAACCACCCGGTCGCCGCGACGTTCCTGAAAAACGCCGCCAAGGCCGGCAAACGCCTGATCATCATTGATCCCCGGCGCCAAGACCTAAGCCGTCTTGCCGAGCATCACCTGCAATTCAAGCCCGGCACCGATGTCGCGCTGTTGAACGCGATGATCCACACCATCATCGAGGAAGGCTTGACGGACGATCAATACATTCAGGGCTATACCGAAGGCTTCGAGGCGTTAAAAGAATCCATCAAGGCCTTTCCGCCGGAGAAAATGGCCGCCGTCTGCGGCATTGATGCGGACACCATCCGCACCGTGGCGCGCACCTACGCCAGCGCCGAGCGGTCGATCATTTTCTGGGGCATGGGTATTTCCCAGCACGTGCACGGCACCGACAACGCGCGCTGCCTGATTGCGCTGTCCATGATTACCGGCCACGTCGGGCGTCCCGGCACGGGCTTACATCCGCTGCGCGGCCAGAACAACGTCCAGGGAGCGTCCGACGCCGGGCTGATCCCGTGGGTCTATCCCGATTACAAATCCGTCGAGGACGACGAGACCCGGGGCGTTTACGAAGACCTATGGGGCCGCGACCTTGACCGCAAGAAGGGCCTGACCGTTGTTGAAATCATGGACAACGTGCATGCGGGCGTCATCAAGGGCATGTACATCATGGGCGAAAACCCGGCCATGTCGGACCCCGACGTCGGCCACGCCCGCGATGGGTTGGCGAAGCTGGAGCATCTCGTCGTCCAGGACCTGTTTTTGACCGAGACGGCGGCCTTTGCCGACGTCGTTCTGCCGGCGTCCGCGTTTCCGGAAAAAACCGGCACCTTCACCAATACCAACCGCCAGGTGCAACTGGCGCGTCCGGCGCTGGCGCTGCCCGGCGACACGCGCCAGGACTGGTGGATCATTCAGGAAATCGCCAATCGGCTTGGGCTGGGCTGGACCTATACGGAACCAAAAGACGTCTTCGCTGAAATGCGCCAGACCATGAAGTCGTTCACCGGCATCACCTGGGAACGCCTGGAAGCCGAGAATTCCGTCACCTATCCCTGTGACAACGAGGATGTACCCGGCCACGACGTCATTTTCGGCGATGGCTTCCCGACAGCAAGTGGCCGCGCCCAACTGGTGCCGGCCGCCGTCACCCCGCCCGACGAATTACCCGATGACGACTATCCCCTGGTGCTGACCACAGGCAGGATGCTCGAACACTGGCATACCGGGGCCATGACCAGACGGGCGGCGACCCTGGATGCGCTGGAACCCGTCGCCGTCGCATCGCTGCATCCGGCCCAGATGGACATGCTCGGTATTTCGGCGGGCGATACGGTAAAGGTCCAATCGCGTCGCGGCACGATCGACATTGCCATCCGGGCTGATCGCGACGTGCCCGAAGGCATGGTCTTCATCCCGTTCTGCTTCAACGAGGCCGCCGCCAACCTGCTTACCAATCCGCAACTCGACCCTTACGGCAAGATACCGGAATTCAAATTCTGTGCGGTCAGGGTAGAAGCCCAAGGGCAGATAAAAGCCGCCGAATAAAATTCGGGCTCAATTATTCCTTTTCCAACAAATCCAGCGCCAGGGCCTGCACCGTCGGGCTGCCGTCCTCGTGGCCGGTCATGGCCGCCGTGCGCTCCTTGATTTCCGCCAACAAGGCCTCCTTGTCCACCGGGTAGGTGTTCAGCATCGTCGCCAGCACCGCTTCCACGGCGAGCACATGGGCGGCAAGGTTTTCGACCTCATTGACCCGCCGGGCGGCATTTTCACCGAAGTTCTGCAGTTCACCGGCGATCGACGTGAGGCTGTCTTCAAGGTCATTGATCTGCTTGAAGAAGCCGGCGCTCTCCAGAAGGTCCAAAAAGACCTGATGGCCTTCCGGGGCGGGTTTTTCGTCTTTCTCGGACATCCCCCAACATAACGCCCCCAGACAGGCGTGTCAGAAAAAAAAATTAAGAAAAAACCTCGGGGGGCCTGTTGCATCGTTTTGGCGTTGCTTTAAAATAGCTTTCACCCCGTCGTTTTTGGGGCGGATCTTTGGGAGGGACACTGTAATGAAATCTTTTTGGATCGGCTCTATGGCCGCCGTCATTATCGCCTTTGTCGCCGGGGTCGTGCTGTCTGGCAGTGAAATGACCAGCGAACAGAAGTTCTCCACGTCGAGCACTAGGCTTTAAAAAAAAGGCGGCCCCAATACAGGGACCGCCTTTTTCTATAGGCGTATGAGCGCTGGCGTTCTTATTCCGCCGGCTGCTCTCCACCCCCCCCACTTTGTTGTTCAGCCGCCCACAGGCTGTGGTGTTCCTTGGCCCAGTTTACATCAACCTGGCCCGAACCGACGGCGCCGATGGCGCCTTCCATGCCCAAGGGCGTGCCGATGTAGATGTGGGCAATAATGACGGCGATCATAATGACCGCCGTCAGGCCATGCCACAGCGCCGACAGTTGGGTTTCCTGTAACGGCGTCAGGTCCGCCGGCAAACTGAACCCAATGGCGTTTAGGGCGGCGAATGTTTCCCCCCAAGGGGTAATTTCAAACGGGAACAGCAGCGCCAAACCGGAAATGGAAAGCGTTGTCCCGCCTAAAATAACAATCCAGAAAATGCATTTCTGGCCGAAATTGAACTTCCTGGCCGGTGGATGGTCACCTGCTTTCAACAGACCGCCGCCGTGGGCGATCCACGTCAAATCGGTGCCGTCAAAAATGTTGGCCCGCACCCACTGTACGAACATCAGCGCCAGCCCGACCATGAAGGCGAAGGCGATATAGTGGTGGACGAGGTGGCCGTAAGAGGTCAGCGACGCGAAGGTGCCCTGGCCGATAATCGGCATTAAGAAATATTTGCCGTAAAGCGTATTCAGCCCCGTCAATGCGAGCAGGATGAAGCTCGACGCCGTCAGCCAATGGGTGGCGCGTTCAAGCGCGTTGAAGCGCTCGATGGTCTGACCGCTTGCGCCGGAGTCGATTTTGACCTGGCCGCGCACGAGGCGGAAAATCACCAGCACGATGATTATCGCCAGCATCGACCAGCCGCCGATCTGTGACAGGGTGCCGTTGCGAAAGGCGCGCCAGTTGTCGCCTTCGGACTGCACCAGTGTCGCCGCCTTCTTGTCGGGGATGGAAACCGTGCCCCGGACCCCCTTGCGCACGGCGCGCCAGAATTCGGCATCGCTGACATTGCCCGACCAGTTGCCGGGAACCTTGCCGCCGGTCTGCGCCTGGGCCGGGTGGTCCAGAACCAGCGACCCTGTAAGCCCGACCCCGGCGCCATAGGCTACGAACAGAGCCAGAATCAAAACACCCAGGATTTTTCGGATATTTGACCAAGTCATAAAACTAAACCCCTGTATCGATTGATTAAATGATTAAACCTAAAGGCAGCCCCCGGCCCCTTAGGGCGCATTAGGGATTGCCCTGTTTTTTCCCGCGATTAGACCCGGGGATGCTGACATCTGATTTCCTGGCAGAACCGCCACCACTCGCCCGGTAAATGGGGTTGCCCTGCATGGACGCACGCGAAGAAAGCCGGCGCACCTGCTCGGCTGACAGCGACGTGTCCGGCTTTCCAAGATAGACGCCGGGCTTGTATTGAGTGATCCGGCCCTGTTCTTCCGACTTACAAGCGGCCAGGACGAAGACGGAAATCGCTAAGGTCCCAAAAATTGCAAAACTTTTTCTGATCGTCATGAGTATCCTCCCACTTGAGAATGGCCGGGGGATATTGCCCCAGAAGCAAGGTAACGAGAAGGAGGCGGCGCTGCCTTTAAAACAGCGCCGCCAACCCTCATTTTACCCGACCAGGGACTTAAGAACCCGCCTTCAATTGATAGGCGGTTCCCCAACCCCAAGCACCGGAGCCGAAGCCACGGCCGACAACACGCTCGCGATAGATATTCGAGACCATGTCACCGTCACCGCCCAAGAGCGCTTTTGTCGAGCACATCTCGGCACAGATCGGCAACTTGCCCTCGGCCAAGCGGTTGCGTCCATACTTCTGGAACTCCGCAGCAGAGTTATCTTCTTCCGGACCACCAGCGCAGAAAGTACACTTGTCCATCTTTCCGCGTGAGCCGAAGTTACCGGCTTGCGGGTATTGCGGCGCCCCAAAGGGACACGCGAAGAAGCAATATCCACAACCGATGCAGAGATCCTTGGAGTGCAGGACCACGCCTTCTTCGGTCTGGTAGATGCAGTCCACAGGGCAGACCGCAATGCACGGCGCATCAGAGCAGTGCATGCAGGCCACCGATATGGACCGCTCGCCGGGTTTGCCGTCATTGATGGTGACGACCCGGCGCCGGTTGATGCCCCAGGGCACCTCGTGCTCGTTTTTACACGCAGTAACACAGGCGTTGCATTCGATGCAGCGTTCGGCGTCACAAAGGAATTTCATACGTGCCATTTTTTTACCTCCTCAGCCTTACGCTGCTTCAATGCGACACAGGGTAACTTTCGATTCCTGCATCTGGGTTACAGAGTCGTACCCGTAGGTGCCGCACATATTGGATGCTTCACCCAACACATATGGATCACTCCCTGCGGGATACTTGTCTCTCAGACTCTTGCCCTGCCAGTGTCCACCGAAGTGGAAGGGCATGAAGGCCACGCCCGGTTCGACGCGCTCGGTAACCAGTGCCTTAACCAGTACCTTGCCGCCTTCCGGAGAATGGACCCACATGTCTTCGCCATCCCTGATGCCGGAGTTGTTGGCATCGACGGGATTGACTTCACAGAACATGTCTTGCTGCAGTTCGGCCAGCCACTTGTTGGTGCGACTTTCCGCGCCACCGCCTTCGTATTCGACAAGACGCCCCGATGTAAGAATGGTCGGGAACTTCTTCGAGTGATCCACATTCTGGATCGACTCGTACTTGGTCGGCAGGCGATAGGCCTGCTTGTCCTTGTAGGTCTTGTACTTGGGCAGAAGATCGCGCCTGTTCGTATACAACGGTTCGCGATGCAACGGGATCGGATCCGGGAACGTCCAGACCATGGTCCTGGCCTTGGCATTGCCGAAGGGCGCGCAACCATGCTTGATGGCGACACGCTGGATACCGCCCGAAAGGTCGGTTTTCCAGTTGGTCTTGTCGCCGGCGACTTTGGCAATGGCAGCCTTTTCTTTGGCCGTCAGATCACCGTCCCATCCGAGTTTTTTCAGCATGGCCATCGAGAACTCAGGATAGCCATCCTTGATTTCGGAACCGACCGGATAGGAGCCCTCGGCAAGGAGATTTTC
>LFEN01000045.1 GCA_001510075.1 Alphaproteobacteria bacterium casp-alpha2 | reverse complement strand
AGAGAAAATCAGAGAGAAAAATACAAACTTACCGCATCATGCAATGGTTGAATTCGGTGCCGACAAGCCAGTCCGACAGGCTGCTAGGCACCCGGGCCACGATCGACCTCCGGATCATGGACCTTTCCACCCATGCTCCGCTTTCCATGCCCATCCAGGTCATTCATGGCAAGAAACCGGGGCCGACGCTGTTCGTATGTGCGGCGCTTCACGGGGACGAAGTCAACGGAGTCGAGATCATCCGCCGCTTGACACAGTTGAGCGCCCTTAAACGCATCAAGGGGACGCTTCTGGCGGCGCCCATCGTCAATGTCTTCGGTTTCCTTGCCCATGCCCGCTATCTGCCGGACCGCCGTGACCTCAACCGTTCCTTTCCGGGCTCGCCCCAAGGCTCGCTGGCCGGACGTCTTGCGCACCTGTTCCTTGAAGAAGTTGTCGCCCGCTCCACCCACGGCATCGATATCCATACGGGCGCCGTCCACCGGACCAATTTTCCGCAGATTCGCGCCGATCTGGACGACGAGGAGACATTTAACCTTGCCCGCATCTTCGGCGTGCCGATTGTTATCAACGCTGGCCTTCGTGCGGGCAGCCTGCGTGAGCAGGCGGGACAGCACGGCGTACGCGTCCTCGTCTACGAAGCGGGCGAGGCGCTTCGCTTCGACGAGACGTGCATCCGCGCCGGTCTCAAGGGAATCGTTCGGGTCATGCGGTCGCTCGGCATGCTGCCGCCGTCGAAGCGCACACAGAAGTTGAACGAGCCCATCATCATCCGCAACAGCCGCTGGGAGCGCGCACCCATGAGCGGCGTTTTCAGGGCTATCCTTAGCCCGGGCGCGGATGTTCGCCTGGGGGATCATCTGGGAATTATATCGGACCCGTTCGGCGACACCGAAATGACCGTAACGTCCCGTTCCGACGGGGTCATCGTCGGTCGCACCATGCTGCCGGTGGTCAATGAAGGTGATGCCCTGTTCCATATTGGGATATACGAGGGTATCAAGGCGAGCGCCGACGCTTTGGATGCTTTTGAGCCGGACGATGATTACGACACCGGTGCAACGGCGGAAATCGCCGCCGAGCCGCCGATCGTCTAACAGGTCTCGGCTTTTCTATTCCGCTGCTTCCAGGATTTCCACCAGCCATGTTTCCAGGTCCTTGAGCGCACGCATGCTCATTGCCTGCTTGCGTTTGCGGCCGCGGACTCTTTTACCCTTCTCATCCGTTTCCTCCAGCGGCGGGAACAGCCCGAAGTTGACGTTCATGGGCTGGAATGTTTCCTCAATGGCGCCGCCGGTGATGTGGCCGAGGATGGCGCCGAGCGCCGTCGTCGGCGGGGGCGGGGAGGGGATTTGGCCGGTGCGTTCGGCTGCAGCGAAGCGGCCGGTCATCAGCCCCACGGCGGCGCTTTCGACGTAGCCCTCACAGCCGGTGATCTGGCCGGCGAAGCGAAGCGCGGGCCGTGTCTTGAGGCGCAGGGTTTCATCCAGCAACCGGGGCGAATTGATAAATGTGTTGCGGTGCAGGCCGCCGAGCCTGGCGAATTCAGCCTTCTCTAGCCCCGGAATGGTGGTGAAGATGCGCTTCTGTTCTGCGTAGGTGAGCTTGGTTTGAAAGCCGACCATGTTGTAGAGCGTCCCCAGGGCATTGTCCTGGCGTAGCTGGATAATGGCGTGGGGTTTTTTGTCTGGGGCATGCGGGTTGGTCAGACCGACCGGCTTCATCGGCCCGAAGGTGAGCGTCTTGCGACCGCGTTCCGCCATGACCTCGATCGGCAGGCAGCCTTCGAAATAGGGCGTGCTTTCTTCCCACTCGCGGAAGCTGACTTTTTCCGCTGCCAGAATGGCGTCGATGAAGGTGTTGTACTGGTCTTCGTTCATGGGGCAGTTGATATAATCCGCCCCGTCGCCTTTATCGTAGCGTGACTGAAACCAGGCTTTGTCGAAATCGATGCTTTCTTTGTAGATAATGGGCGCGATGGCGTCGAAGAAGGCGAGACCCTTGTCTCCGCTCAGCTCGGCCACCGCGTCGGCCAATGCTTTCGACGTCAGCGGTCCGGTGGCGATGATGACGGAATCCCAATCGTCCGGCGGCAGGCCGGTGACTTCCTGGCGCTCGATGGTGACGAGTGGTTCTGCGTCGAGCGCCGCCTCGACAGCACCCGAGAACCCATCCCGGTCAACCGCCAAGGCCGAGCCCGCGGGCACCCGGTTGGCGTCAGCGGCGCGGATAATCAGCGAATCCAGCCGTCGCATTTCTTCGTGCAACAAACCGACGGCGTTGTTTTCCGCATCGTCGGAGCGAAATGAATTGGAGCATACCAGTTCCGCCAGGCCGTCCGTTTGGTGGGCGTCGGTGCCACGCTGGGGCCGCATTTCATGCAGCACCACGGGAATTCCGGCCCGGCACAACTGCCACGCGGCTTCGCTGCCGGCGAGGCCGCCGCCGATGACGTGAACAGGTGGGGGTAATTCTGTATTCATGGGCCAAGACATAGTGACCGGGGGCACATTGAGCAACACCCAAAAACGATAAGGGTTTTAACACATCACGCGGATAACGCATTATAATCACACCATGACCTTACAGGATGAACTCAACCTATCGGGCTGGACCAAGATTACGCAGCAGGAGCTGGACGCTATCCTGGACAAGCATCAGTTGTTCGCCGACGGTTTGCGCGACGGTGAGCGCGCCAAACTGTCTATGCATGATTTGTCTTACCTGGATATGGCGGGGCGAAACCTGGCGCGCGCCGATTTAACCGGCACGGTGATGTCGTATTGCAATCTGGAAGGCGCCAATCTGGACGATGCTATCCTGTTCGCCGCCGACCTCAGGTTCACGAAAATGATGGAAGCCCACCTCAATCGGGCCGACCTGCGCGGCGCCTCCATGGCCGGGTCGGATATGTCGGGCGCGATGATGAACAATGTCGATTTGCGCGACGGGGTATTGCTGCGCTCGGCTGCCGAAGGCGGCGATTTGACGGCCATTGTCCATGAGGACGCCAACGCCGGGATGGAGAAAGCAACGCTCAAGGGGGCCGATTTGACCGGCGCCAAGATGTCCGACAACCTGATCGTGCAGACGGATTTGACCGACTGCATCCTCCGCAACGCCAAATTCAAGGGTGCCAACCTTTCCATGTCCAACCTTACCGGATGTGACCTGGAAGGCGCGGACTTCACCGACGCCAACTTGTCGGGGGCGATTTTCCACGGCGCCATCTTTAACGGCACGACGCTCGACAATGCTGATTTGTCCGGCGCCGATTTGATCGGCGCGATGTTCGAAAATATGGATTTTTCAAAGGTCAATCTGGATGCCGCCCATATCGCCAAGACGCTGGCCGACATCAACGTCAACCTGCGCGAGCTTCTCGTCAATCACGGCAAATGGATTAATTCCAACGGCAAGGAAGGAACCCGCGCAGATCTGTCGAAAATGAATTTGGGCGGTGAAAATCTGCAAAGCGTCAACCTGTCGGCGGCGGACCTGTCGTTCGCCGTCTTGAAGGGGGCCAACCTGTCGAAGTCGGAATTTCTGATGACCGATTTTTCCTTCGCCGACATGCGCGGCGTGGTTCTGGCCCGTGCCGATTTGCGGGGCGCCAAGCTGGCCAGGGCTAATTTGACCGGCGCCAATCTGGTCGGTGCGGTCCTCAGCGAAGTCAACATTTCGCTGCGCGCCGGCGCCGGCGAATGGCGGGCCAGCCTGGAGAAGGCAACGCTTCGCGGCGCGATGTTGAATGGCGCCGTCATGAAGAACATGGACATGGAAGGCGCCGATTTCCGCGAGGCCGATTTGCGTAACGCCGATTTATCCGGCTCGCTGCTGATCGATGCCGACTTCACCGACGCCGACCTGCGCGGCGCCAATCTGGACAAAACCGACGTCCGCGGCGCGCTGGGTCTGGCCAAAAAGTTTGAAGAGGAAGAGGACGCCCCGTGACCGTGTTCGAAGACTTAGACACCCTTGCCGGTCACGTCGCCGATGGTGCGCTGGTGGCGCTGGCGCCGGAATATAGCTGGGTGCCGATGGCGCTGGTGCGCGCCCTGATCCGGCACAAGGTTCGCGATCTGCACCTTTTGTGCGTCCCCATTGGCGGTCTGGCCGCCGATATGATGATCGGCGCCGGCGTCGTCGGCACGCTGGAAGCCGCCGCCGTCAGCTTGGGCGAAGCTGGACCGGCGCCGCGCTTTATCGCCGCCGTCGAAGGCCGCACCATGACCATGCGCGATACCACCTGTCCCGCCATCCACACGGCCTTGCAGGCGTCCGAGAAAGGCGTGCCGTTCATGCCGCTTTCAGGCCTGATCGGATCGGATATCACGAGCCACCGCGACGACTGGAAGGTTGTTGATGATCCGCTCGGTGCGGGTGGCGGGCCGATTGTCTTGTTGCCGGCGATCAAGCCTGATGTGACGCTATTTCACAGCCCGCGCGCGGATCGCGACGGCAACGTCTGGATCGGGCGGCGGCGCGAACTGGCGACCATGGCGCATGCGTCCGCCACGACACTGGTCACGGTCGAGACGATCGAAGACCGGGACTTCCTGGCCGACGAAACCATGGCGGCGGGAACTTTGCCCAGCCTGTACGTTACCGCCATCGCCGAGGTTGAAGGCGGGGCCAGGCCCTTGGGGCTGACGGATTGTTATGAGCGCGACATGGATCATATTCGCGCCTATGGCAAAGCGGCAAAAACCGAAGCAGGCTTTCAGGCTTACCTGGACGAGCATGTCTTGAAATGACGCAGAACTACGCACCCGAAGAATTCCTGATTAACGCCCTGGCCGCCGAGTTGGACAGCGTCGATCATGTCGCCGTCGGCGCACTGTCGCCGGTGCCGGGGTCGGCCGCCTTGTTGGCGCAAGCACTTTCCGATGGTGAACAAGAGGCGGGCCAAGAGGCGAGGACGGGAGCGGCACTTTCCGGTCCCGGACAGGGACATAAAATGAGGGTCTCTATCATTCATGGTGATGCCAACAACCCGTTCACCGACGGCGGGCGGGAACTGTTCGATTGCGCCGGGCAGGGCCGCATTGGCGCGTTTTTCCTAGGCGGCGCGCAAATTGACGGCGAAGCCAACATCAATTTGCTGGGGGTAGGGCCATATCCGAACCTGGACAAGCGGTTTAACGGCTCCTTCGGTTCGGCCTACGTCTATTTTGTTATTCCTAAAATTATTCTCTTTGCGCCCGACCATTCCCGCCGGGTGTTGGTAGACAAGGTCGATTTTATCAGCGCGCCCGGCACCAGCGCGCCGGACGTTCACCGCCCCGGCGGCCCGAAGGTGCTGATGACGGGAAAATGCGTCATGGATTTCGACGCAGACCGCAAACGCTTCACCCTCAAATCGGTGCACCCCGGCGTGACGGTGGAAGAGGTGCTCGATAATACGGGCTTTGATTTCGATGTGCCGGAAGACGTCCCCGAAACCCCGGCGCCGGATGCGGAACGCTTGCAGTTGATCCGCACCACCGTCGGCCCCGAAATCGCCAAGACCTATCCGGGTTTTGCGCAGCAAGTATTGGGGTTTCAGGGGGGTTGAACTTTATTCCGTCACCGGATTTCACATTAAATTGACCGCTGCCTGGGATTGAAAGCCGAGCGGGGGCCGTATAGGATTTGCTTCATGATGAGATTTTCAATACCCCGCTTTTTACTTAACGAAGGCACACTGATTAAAGACGCCAATACCCCGCCGACAAAACCAAAGGCATGGGGCGGCAACAAGCTGCAACGCGCCATCGCGACGGTGGCGTTTTAGAAAAGGCGCGGACGGCGGAACGCCGGACCGGGAAAAAACTAAGCTACTTTTTTATTTTTTGTTTTAGCTTTCTTCGCGACCGATTTTTTCTTTGCCAATTTGCGCTTATTTGGTCCCTGTCGGGGTTCCACCGCTCCGCGCCTCTTGCTCAAATAAGGCTTCAAATACTGCCCGGTGAAGCTTTCCTTCACTGCCGCCACGTCTTCGGGTGTGCCGGCGGCGACCAGTTTGCCGCCTTTGTTGCCGCCTTCGGGGCCGAGGTCGATGATCCAGTCGGCGGTTTTGATGACTTCCAGGTTGTGTTCGATGACGACGACGGTGTTGCCCGTATCGACGAGCGCGTGCAGGACTTCCAACAGCTTGCGTACGTCTTCGAAATGCAGGCCGGTCGTCGGCTCATCAAGTATATAAAACGTCTTGCCGGTGGCGCGGCGGCTCAGTTCCTTGGCCAGTTTAACGCGCTGCGCCTCGCCGCCTGACAGCGTCGTCGCCTGTTGGCCGAGGTGGATGTAATCGAGGCCGACTTTTTGCAGCGTCACCATCTTGTCGCGGATCGACGGCACGGCTTTGAAGAAGATGGCGGCTTCTTCCACCGTCATGTCGAGGATGTCGGCGATGGACTTGCCGCGGAAATGGATTTCCAGGGTTTCTCTATTGTATCGCTGCCCCTTGCAGGTGTCGCAGGTGACGTAAACGTCGGGCAGGAAGTGCATCTCGATTTTGATCAAGCCGTCGCCCTGACAGGCTTCGCAGCGCCCGCCCTTGACGTTGAAGGAAAAACGCCCCGGCTTGTAGCCGCGTTGCCTGGCTTCCGGCAGACCGGCGAACCAGTCGCGGATCGGCGTGAAAGCGCCGGTATAGGTCGCCGGGTTGGAGCGCGGCGTGCGACCGATGGGGGACTGGTCGATATCGACGACCTTGTCGATCAGCTCCAGCCCTTCGATGCTGTCATGTTCGCCCGGGTGCAGGCGCGCCCCGTGCAGGCGTCTGGCTAATGCTTTGTACAGCGTCTCGACAACCAAGGTTGATTTGCCGCCGCCCGATACGCCGGTAATACACGTCAGCGTGCCCAAGGGGAAATCGACGTCCAGATTATCGAGATTGTTGGCCCTGGCGCCTTTGACCATCAGCTTGTGGGATTTGGTTTTAGGCTTGCGGCGGACTTTCGGCATGGGCACCTGCTCAGTCCCGGTCAGATAGCGCCCGGTCAGGCTTTTGGGCTCGGCCATGATGTCCTTGGCGGTGCCGCAGGCAACGACCTCGCCGCCGTGGATGCCGGCGCCGGGGCCCATGTCGATCAGGTAATCGGCCGTCGTGATGGCTTCTTCGTCGTGTTCGACGACAATCACCGTGTTGCCGAGGTCGCGCAACCGCACCAGGGTCTTGAGCAACCTGGCGTTATCGCGCTGGTGGAGGCCGATGGAAGGCTCGTCCAAGACGTACAAGACGCCGGTCAGGCCCGATCCGATCTGGGATGCGAGGCGGATGCGCTGGCTTTCGCCGCCCGACAGCGTGCCCGACGCCCTGGACAACGTCAGGTATTCCAGCCCGACATTTTTCAGGAACCCCAGCCGTTCGTCGATTTCGCGTAAAATCCGCCGGGCAATCTCGCGCTGTTGCTTCCCGAGCTGACGATCCAGCCCGGCAAACCAGCTATAGGCATGATCGATGGACATCCCGGCGACTTCGGAAATCTGCAGGCCGGCGATTTTCACCGCCAAGGCTTGCGGTTTCAAACGGTGGCCGTTGCAGGCGCCGCATTCGGTGACGGTCTGATAGCGGCCAAGCTCGTCGCGCACCCACGACGAATCCGTTTCCCGCCAGCGCCGCTCCATGTTGGGGATGACGCCTTCGAAGGGCTTGGTGATTTCATAGGCCTTGTGGCCGTCGTGGTAGCTCATGGTGACGTCTTCGGCGCCGGAACCAAAAAGGATCATTTCGCGGGTTTTCTTGGCCATTTCGCCGAACGGCTGGTCCAGGTCGAGGCCGAAATGCGCCCCCAGGCTGGCCAACGTCTGGTCGTAATAGCGCGACGACGAATTCGCCCACGGCGTGATCGCGCCGGCGTTCATCGACAGCCGGTCGTCGGCAACGACCAGATCGGGATCGAAATACATCTCCGTGCCGAGCCCGTCGCAGTCCGGACAGGCGCCGAACGGATTGTTGAAGGAAAACAGGCGCGGTTCGATTTCGTCAATGGTGAAGCCGGACACCGGGCAGGCGAACTTGGCCGAAAAAACGATACGGCCTTCCGGCACATGGTCCTGGATGCCTCTTTTCTTGGCATTGCCCTGGGATGGGTTGGTGTCGGCGTCGTCGACAAAAACAATGCCGTCGGCGAGGCTCAAGGCGGTCTCGAAACTGTCCGCCAGACGTTGTTTAAGGCCGTCTCGGATGACCAGCCGGTCGACGACGATCTCGATATCGTGCTTGAACTTTTTGTCGAGCTTGGGCGCGTCTTCGATGTCGTAGAGCACCCCGTCGATGCGGACGCGCTGGAACCCCCGCTTGGCCAGCAACTGTAAGTCTTTTTTGTATTCGCCCTTGCGGCCGCGGACGATGGGCGCCAGCAGGTAAATGCGCGCGCCTTCTTGCATGGCCATCACCCGGTCGACCATCTGGCTGACCGTCTGGCTTTCGATGGGCTTGCCTGTTGCCGGTGAATGGGGAACGCCGATCCGGGCGAACATCAGGCGCATGTAGTCGTAAATTTCCGTCACCGTGCCGACGGTGGAGCGCGGGTTGCGCGATGTCGTTTTCTGCTCAATGGAGATCGCCGGCGACAATCCCTCGATGGTGTCGACGTCGGGCTTTTGCATCAGCTCCAGGAACTGGCGCGCATAGGCCGACAGGCTCTCGACATAACGCCGCTGGCCTTCCGCGTAGATGGTGTCGAAGGCGAGGCTGGACTTGCCGGAACCGGAAAGCCCGGTAATTACCGTCAGGCGGTCGCGGGGGATTTCCACGTCGACGTTTCGCAGGTTGTGCTCGCGTGCGCCCAGTATCTTGATTTTGTGCTGCATGAATCCCTTTTGTCCCTTTCGGGGCGAAAAGAGGCACCCCGCAAACCCCCAGATTTATATGGCCGGTGGGCAGTAGTAAAGGCCCAGGGGAAGGGGAGAGGAGAAAGTCAGGCGACGGCTTTGATCGAGTCGGAAATGCTGTGTGCGGCGGCAATGTCCTTGCCGTCGGTGGAAAAAGCGCGGGCAATGGCGGCAGACAGGTTTTGCATTAGATCGATATCGCGGGGTTCCGGCGTCATCGGACATTCCAGCACCCTGGCGACGACGCTTTGCATGGTCGAGCAAAGCTCGGAAACATGGCCGAACCTGGATCGCTTGAGCCGCCGGTCCATATCGCGGCAAAGGATGTTGAGATGTTTCAGGCCCTTGTGGAAGCTCTCGTCTACGCCTTCGAGCATGAAACTCGATACCAGTTTGCTGACCACGGTGGTGATGGTTTCGCCCTGGCTTTCGATGCGAAGGTCGTTGACCTGGACAATGCTTTTCTTGACCAGGGTTTGCATCTGCGTTGGTGACATTTCGCCGTTGGCCATGATTTTCAACGGGTTGGGGGCGTCAAACATCCTGACCGGTTGCTGGTTGCGTTTCGGGATCTGGCCGAGACGCCGGTCGGGGCCGATGTAGTCGGAGGTCACGACAAATTTCGCTCTTTGGCGCATCATCGCTTGAATACGTTTGTTCAGGGTCGCCATGCTGAACGGTTTCAGAAGCAGGCTGTCAAAACCTGAATCGATGGTTTTGCGGACGTTGGTGTAATCGGAATCCGCCGCCAAGGCGATGGCAATGGGAAACGGGTTAACGCCGATCTCGTGGTGACGGATTTTCTTCATCAGCGACAAGATATCTTTGCGATCATTGTCAATGTCGATGAGAATCAAGTCAGCTTCGTCATTGAAAATGGCCGATTGCGCAGCCTTCAGTGCCGATGCGGTGAAGGTGCCGGTGAAGGTTTCGCGGTGCAATGCCATCTTGATGGCCTGGCGGACATCGGAATCCCGTTCGTAGAGAACGGTTTTGACGTTTCTGTAATCGGCCTGGGTGGACATAACCAGTTCCTAAAATTTGTTGTTCCTCGCTAGCGGATGCATACAATTTAATAGAAAATTGTATGCAGATGCTGTGACGACGGTCACACAGGAGAGGATGTTTGGGAAGTGATTGGAGAGGCGGCGCCCAAGGGGCGCCTTATGACGCCTTATGACGTTTTATAACGCCTTGTGGGTACCTTGGGTGAGTCGGGAAGGGCGTCGGCGATCAAGTCGTCCCAGCGGCTTTCTTCCAGTTTGGCCGCTTTCCGGGCTTTCTGCTCGGTCTCGAAGAATGCCGGGATAAAGCCGTCGGAAAGGCTGTCCATGACCGCCCATTGGCTGACGGAATCAACGAAAATCGCGGCATAGCGCATGAATTATCCCCGCTCTGTTCTATGCGTTGGGCGATCGTAGGGGGTTATGGTCAATAAAAAGTAAACGCCCCTCATGGATTTCCCGGGTGGTTTCCCCGGGAATACCAAATGTTCTCTAAATGTTCTTGACAAAAAGATCAGTTCCGGCAACCATCCCGTCTGCTGCTTTGGTTTTATCCAGAACGGAGGCGGGTTATCCCCAGTTTCCACCGTTAGCGCTACTGGCGGGGAGGCACCGGCCTCTTTAAGGTGCCAGGAATCAGTTAAGTTAATTTTTAGAACGGAGTTCTCATGGCAGGGTCAATCAACAAGGTCATTCTGGTCGGCAACCTGGGGCGTGATCCCGAGGTCCGCTTTTCCCAGAACGGCACGAAAATCGTCAATTTTTCCGTCGCCACCTCGGAAAGCTGGAAAGACAAGCAGACCGGCGAGCGCAAGGAAAAGACGGAATGGCACCGGGTCGTCCTTTTTAACGATCACCTTGCCGATATTGCCGAAAAATACCTTAAAAAGGGCTCGAAAGTTTATATTGAGGGAGCTCTGCAAACCCGGAAATGGACCGGCAATGATGGTAACGAACGCTATTCCACCGAGGTCGTCTTGCAGCGTTACCGCGGAGAACTGACCATGTTGGATGGCCGCAGCGGCGCCAGTGATAATATGGGTTCGTCCAGCGAACCCCCCGATTGGGATGAAGCCAGTAACGGGGCTTCCAGTAACGGGGGCGGCAATGGGGGCGGTAACGGGGCTTCCGGTGGCGCCGGTACACCGCCGGGCGGTGATCTCGATGATGAAATTCCTTTTTAGTTCCCCCCAAGCTGAATGAAATTTTTCTAGTTTCTTCAATAGTCTAGGCGAAGAAACGCTCCCTATTTCCGGTAGATCCGGTTGCCTTAGGAACATGGGTGAGCGCGGATTAAAACCTTCGGTTTTTTGTCGTGGCAGGGCTTCATTGGCTCTGCTCACCGTTTTTTTTTGGCCCTGCCCCTGTTTTCCGGGGGGGGCCGCTGGGCTTGTCTCCCTTGGCGAAGACATCCGCCATGCCTTCGACGGCTTGACGTTTCCATGTACTCACCTGGTTTGGATGCACCTGGTGCTGCGCAGCAATCTCTTGAATGGTCTTGTCACCTCGTAAGGCCCCAAGCGCCACCTTCGCTTTGAATTGATCCGTAAAATTCCGTCGTTTTGCCATCTCGTATCCCTTTCTCAGGTTCGGGATACACCTTAGACCACTGTCCTGATAACCGGGACCACTTCGGAGGGCGCTCGCTATAAGGAATATGCCGCTGATATATTCCAATCCGGCGAGCATCTTCTCGGCCTGATCAACGATATCCTGGACGTCTCTAAAATCGAAGTCGGCGAAATGGATTTGTCGGAGGATAAAATCGATATCGGCGAGGTCGTTAACGCCTGTATGCGGATGGTCAGAGAACGGGCGAAAAGCGCGCAAGTCTTTCTTAGTATCGAACCGTTGAACGGGTGCCCCGGGTTACTGGCCGACGAACGGCGCCTGAAACAAATCCTGCTGAACCTGCTGTCCAACGCGGTCAAATTCACCCCACCCGATGGCCATATCAGAATCGGCGCCAATGAAGAGGCAAACGGGGAACTTAGGCTGTGGGTAGAAGATACCGGCATCGGCATCGCACCCGAAGATATCCCGTTAGTGTTAAAACCGTTCAGCCAGGTTGCTTCCAGCCACACCCGAAGCCATGAAGGAACAGGCTTGGGGTTGGCCCTGGTGAAATCCCTGAGCGAAATCCAGGGTGCCACGCTGGACATCGACAGCGCGCCTGGAAAGGGCACGACGGTCTCTGTCCGCTTTCCCTCCGAGAGAGTTCTCAGGGGCTAAAAAAGCCCCAAAACAACGCTGAATTTAGGCCATTTTTCGCATCTGCATCCGGTTGTTTGCAGGTGCGAAAAATGGTACCTTTCACCGTCCTGGGGGAAGCCTGGGGCCAGCTCGGGCGTGGGTCCAATAAGCATTTGAAATAACAGGACAATCCTTTGACATCTCCTTCTGATTCCAGTCCCCCTGCGGCCCCCGATTCTGACATTACGCCGGTCTCCATCGAAGACGAAATGAAGTCGTCTTATCTCGATTACGCCATGAGCGTCATCGTGTCCCGCGCGCTGCCCGATGTGCGTGACGGTTTAAAGCCGGTGCATCGTCGAATTCTCTATTCCATGAAGGAAAACGGCTACGAAGCCGGCAAGCCATTCCGCAAATCGGCGCGCATCGTCGGTGACGTCATGGGCAAGTATCACCCGCACGGCGATCAGGCGATTTATGACGCCATGGTGCGCATGGCGCAGAGCTTTTCCCTGCGCCTGATGTTGGTGGACGGGCAGGGCAACTTCGGCTCCATGGATGGCGACCGGGCGGCGGCCATGCGCTACACCGAAGCCCGCATGACCAAGGCGGCGCAGGCGCTGCTCGAAGACATCGACAAGGAAACGGTCGATTTCAGGCCCAACTATGACGAAACGGTGCAGGAACCTTGTGTCCTGCCGGCCGGATTCCCGAATTTGCTGGTCAATGGCGCCGGCGGCATCGCCGTCGGCATGGCGACGAACATTCCGCCCCATAACCTGGGCGAAGTCATTGATGCCTGTTGCGCCTATATCGACGATCCCGACATCTCCATTGAACAATTGATCGCAGATCACGTCCAGGGCCCGGATTTCCCCACTGGCGGACTGATCATGGGACGGGGAGGGATATTGTCGGCTTACCTGACCGGGCGCGGCTCGGTAATTATGCGTGGCAAGACCTCGTTTGAAGAGGTGCGCAAGGGCCGCCGGGCAATCATTGTCCATGAAGTGCCCTATCAGGTGAACAAGGCCCGGATGATCGAAAACATGGCCGATTGTGTCCGCGACAAGAGGATCGAGGGCATATCGGACCTGCGCGATGAATCGGACCGCAACGGGATGCGTGTCGTCATCGAATTGAAGCGCGATGCCGAAGAGGAAGTGGTGCTCAATCAGTTGTTCCGCTATACGCCGCTGCAGTCCAGCTTCGGCGTTAACATGCTGGCGTTGAACCACGGCCAGCCGCAGTTGATGAACTTAAAGCAGATCATCGTCGCTTTCGTCGAATTTCGCGAAGAGGTCATTCGCCGCCGCACGATCTACAAACTCGGCAAAGCCCGAGAAAAAGCCCATGTGCTGGCGGGTCTTGGCGTCGCCGTCGCCAATATCGACGAAGTGATTGCCCTCATCCGAAAAGCCAAGGACCCGGCCCAGGCCCGTGAGCGCCTGATGGCAAAGGCGTGGCCGGCCAAGGATATCGAAGACATGATCAAGCTGCTCGACGAGCCGGGGCATGGCGTCGAAAAAGGCACCTACAAGCTGTCGGAAATCCAGGCCAAAGCGATCCTTGAGTTGCGCCTGCACCGTCTGACCGGGCTTGAACGAGGCAAGATCGGCGACGACTTGCTGGAGCTGGGCAAGCAGATCGCCGAATACCTGATATTGCTGGGGTCGCGGGAGAAACTGTACCAGCTATTGCGTGACGAGTTGATGGAGATGCGTGAACAGTTTGCCGACGCCAGGCGCACGGTCATCGATGATTCGGAATTCGAGCACGATATCGAGGATCTGATCCAGCGCGAGGACATGGTCGTCACCGTCACCAATACCGGCTACGTCAAACGGGTGCCGCTATCCACCTATCGGGCGCAGCGCCGCGGCGGCAAGGGCCGCGTCGGCATGAGCACCCACGAAGAGGATTTCGTCAATCAGGTTTTCGTCGTCAATACTCACACCCCGGTGCTGTTCTTTTCGTCCAGCGGTATCGTCTACAAGCTCAAGGTCTATAAACTTCCACTCGGCACACCGACGGCGCGGGGCAAGGCGCTGATTAATGTCCTGCCCCTGGATGAAGGTGAAACCATTACCACCATGATGCCGCTGCCCGAAGACGAGGAAAGCTGGGGCGATCTTTTTGTCATGTTTGCCACCGCGTCCGGCGGCGTCCGGCGCAATTCGCTCAAGGATTTCACCAACATCAAGGCCAACGGCAAGATCGCCATGAAGATGGCCGACGGTGACAAGCTGGTACGCGTCAGAACCTGCACCGAAGACGACGATATCCTGCTGTCGGCGCAGGGCGGCAAGTGCATCCGTTTCCCGGTTACCGATGTCAGGGTGTTCTCGGGCCGGACGTCCAAGGGGGTCCGTGGCATCCGGCTGGCCAAGGGCGATGAAGTCATCGCCATGTCGGGGCTGCGCCATATCGGGGTCAGCGTCGAGGATCGCGACGAATATTTACAGGCTCGCAACGCGGCGCGCCGGCTGGTCGGCGGTGATTATACGGAGCGCCCCGACGACAAGGCCAGGGACGAAGAACTGGCGGCGAAGCTGGAACAGGAAAAATTTGTTCAAATGGCGCAGGATGAAGAATTCCTGCTGACCATCGCCGTCGACGGCTTAGGCAAGCGCACGTCGGCATACGAATATCGCATTGCCGGGCGTGGCGGGCAGGGCATTGCCAACATCGACGTAAGGCGCGACAAAAAAACAACTCAAGTTGTGGCCTCGTTCTCGGTCCTGGATACGGACCAGATCGTCATGGTGTCTGACAACGGCCAGATCATCCGCTGTCCCATCGACAAGGTCAGCATCGTCGGCCGTTCCAGCCGGGGGGTGACTATCTTCAATACCGCCGCCGCCGAACAGGTGGTATCCGTTTCCCGCCTGCGCGACATGGACAATGGCGATGATGAGGGTGACGACGAAGAAGGCGAATCGGAAATGACCGGCGATGAGCCCATTGCCGCCGCAAGTGATATCGGGGAAACCCCGAATGAGGGGGGAGAACCTGGTGATGAACCTGGGGATGAGGAAGAAATCGTATGACCCTTAACGGCACCGGCGTTTATCCGGGTACCTTCGATCCCGTCACCAACGGCCATGTCGACATTATTTGCCGCGCCGCCAGGGTGGTTGAAACCCTGATTGTCGGCGTTGCGGTTAATGACGGCAAGGAACCGTTGTTTACGCTCGACGAACGGGTGGCGATGCTGGAAGAAGAGATCGCCAAAATGGGCAAGGACGTGGCCTCGCGGATTGTCGTCAAGCCGTTCGACACCCTGCTGGTCGATTTTGCCGAGAAAGAAGGGGCCAAGGTCATCATCCGGGGCTTGCGCGCCGTATCGGACTTTGAATACGAATTCCAGATGGCGGGCATGAACGCGCGCCTCAACAATCGGGTCGAGACCATGTTCCTGATGGCGGCGGACAAACACCAGTTTATTTCGTCGCGCTTCGTCAAGGAAATAGGCCGCCTTGGCGGCGACATCGGCCACTTCGTTTCACCCGGCGTCAAAGACCGGCTGGATAAGCGCTTTGCAGAATGAGCGTTAATCCCTGAAAAACCGTCGGAAAATGCATTGACCGGCCCCGGCCTGAAACATATGTTCCCGGCTTCCGCCCTTTCGGGCGGCCATATCCTGCGGGCGCTTAGCTCAGTTGGTAGAGCACCTGACTTTTAATCAGGTTGTCGCAGGTTCGATCCCTGCAGCGCCTACCATTAAAATCAAGGGGTTAGCTAGAAATAGCTGACCCCTTGTTCTTTGGTATGAGGAAGTAGGTACACTATAGGTACACACAAGGCTTATTTCGGGGGTTTATGAGGCTGGGGCCACCAACGCCTCTCAGGGACGCTCTGAGTGCGTTTTAGGAGGTAATTGAAAGAACATCCAACCCCTTACAAAACCGGCCTTTGGTGTTCCGGGTTTCTGGTTCGTCGGCTACGGCTATATTCTCAGCTAAGCGTTTAGTGGTCGCGCCAGATATACAAAAAAAACAGAATTTTAGTTGACGCAATTCTGAGGGCCTTCACCCCCTCTTTATTTTTCCCCCCTAGTTTCTTCTGATGGCT
>LFEN01000044.1 GCA_001510075.1 Alphaproteobacteria bacterium casp-alpha2 | reverse complement strand
TTTAACAACCCGAAGCCGCAGCATCAGATGAAGCAAATAAAACAGTGGGTTAGGCTGCATTTAACTTAGTTATCTAGGACAGCCCCTAATACGCATTATATGTGTCGCCAATTGCACGGAAAAATTTCGAAATATTTCAGAAAATTTCAGAATAAATCAACGGGAATAATCGCTAAAAGCGGCTGAAAACCAGGTTTTTTCGAAGGCCTTTGGCCGATTAATGGCGTCATCAAGAGGTGAATGTTTCTGTGTTCACTACTTTTTTGTCCGCGCGCTTACCAAGCGTTAAGGGTTGGGCGCTATTCTGATTAAAAGCATTAGGCCCCGCTGCAATCGGTTAGACGGGGGGCAAAATTTTCGAAGGAGTGAGGAACATGGACTGGATAATTGGCGGGTTTTCTTTTGTGGCGCTCGTTATCGCCATCAATGCCCTTGGCCGCATCAGCCGGATGCAGGCGCAAATTTCCCGGAAAATGGAGGGGACCTTGCGCGCCGCACTCGGTTCGCTGAAAAAGGACGCGGATGAAAACGCCAAGTTGATGAAGCGAATGAGCGACCGGATCCTTAAAACCGAGCGAAGAATCAGCCTCAGACAAGGAGCCGAAGTCAACGCGCGCGCCGAGATAGCAAAATTAAAGAAAGAGAACCAGCAACTTAGATCTGTTCAGCCGAAACAGGCCAAGCCTCAGTTGAAGGTCGCTTACTAACAGCCCGTTGCGCCAGGTTAGGGCGCTATTGATTGCGCCAGACGGCGGATTGTCTTCGACCGACCCAGGAGCGGCGCTCATCTTTCGGGGTCCGGCGCTCTTCCTCTGACCGGTCTGCGTCTTCATGGCGCCGGTCATCGCCGAGTCCGCGCCGATCACTTTCTTTGCGTTCGGTGGCGACTTCTCCCGTTGCCTCTTCTTCTGTTTCGATACTCATTATTCTCTCCCGGTGTATTTGAAAAAAAAGGGGGGGGGAAGAGCCTGCGTTAAAATAACTTATAATCAGTCACCATGAAGGCAACCTGAACGCTACAGATAATTTAAATGGCGCCGCGGAGCGGGCGGTTGATTCCGGAAAATTTAGGATACAAGCCCCGATAAACCCTGAAGGACCTTAAAAAACACCAAACATTGCCATTTTTATTGTGAGGATAAACCTTAGGTTTCAATGAGTTATGTATTTTTGTAAATTTTTGTAAATTTTACTTGCATATTCTGGTCATTTTTTGCTACTGTGTGGTGTAATACCTTATTAATGTAAATTAGGTATGGATTTTAGGAAGCAGAATGCTTAGTGAACTTGCCACCTCCTCTCTTTCAAGAGGCCCAGCAGATGCTGGTTTGACTGCCTTCCGCGTTGCGGTTGCGCAGGCGAAGGTTTTTGAGAAAACGATTGAGGAAGTCAACAAGCGGCAGGAGCAGGACAATGAGTCTCTTGCCAGGGATTCCGAAGAACAGCGCCAACGGGTGCGTGAGAACTTAGCGCAAGCCAGGGGCGGGTTGGATGTTGTTGTCGGTAACGATAACGCTCAATCCGCCAGTTCCAGCCAGCCTGCGGTCGAAGCGGCTTCAGCTTCAGCTTCAGCCTCCAAGGGTCAAGGGGTGAATATCGAGGTTTAGGTGTTTGATATACCGGCTCGCTTCCGATGCAAGTGACGACGTCCCGTTGAGGGCGTTTTTTTTTGTTTTAGGCGGCCCCGAATAAGCTTATTGAAAAACAAAAAAGCGATTTTATTCAATATGTTAGATATTTTTCTGACTTATTAGACGGGTTCCAGGCTGCTCTCTTGGGCCGGTTGCCCTATTTGGAGAGGGGGAGTATCACCGGAAGATGTTTTTCTCTGTTTCGAAAATTCTGTGGTTTTTTGCCAACCCGGGAAACCTGCTGTTGATCGGCCTTTGCCTCGGCGTCGCTTTTCTGTGGCTGGGGTGGCGAAGAGCCGGCCGCTGGCTGGTGACCTTAAGTGCTGTCGTGGGGCTCACGCTGGCGGTGGTGCCGGTGGGCAAGTGGATGAAACGAGGTCTGGAAGACAGGTTCCCTCAACTAACCGTCCTGCCGTCAACCATCGACGGGATCATCATTGCCGGCGGCGTTGTCGACCCGGTTTTGAGCAAAGACAGAGGCCAGATTTCTATCGGCAGCGCCGTCGAGCGAATTACCGAAGGGGCCGCATTGTCACGGCGCTACCCTCACGCAAAGGTGATATACACGGGCGGTTCGGGCAGTTTGTTTTTCCAGGAATGGAAGGAAGCCCGGGTTGTAGCGCCGCTGTTTCAACAGCTTGGGGTCGCCTTCGAGCGGATTATCTTCGAGGACCAGTCGAGGAATACTTTCGAAAACGCCATCTTCAGCAAAAGAATCGCCCGCCCGAAGGATGGCGAAACCTGGCTGTTGGTGACCTCGGCATTTCATATGCCAAGGGCCGTCGGCAGCTTTCGCCAGGCCGGATGGAAGATCATTCCTTTTCCGGTCGATTACGGCACCCGTAAAGTCCTGAACCCGCCCTTTCATTTCAATTTTACCAGCGGCGTGGGGTCCTTTTCCTGGGTCTTGCATGAATATCTGGGACTGTTGTTTTACTGGTATGACGGAAAAACAGACGAATTGTTCCCCGGCCCCAAAGGCTGATCCGAAACAGCCCCGAGCTTTGAGCGCGCGCTGTTTCTTGCAGTGACCTTTGGGGTATGGCAGAAGCAATGGGTTGTTCAATTTTCCACCGAGGCTCGAAAATCAGGTGTTAAAGTTTCTTTCAAGAGCGCTTCGTAACCGGCGGTTTCTAATTTCGCTTACGCTCGCCGCTTTTCTATGGGCCCCGCCCGTGGTCGCGGCGGAACCGGAAATGGCTTTTTCCGAGTGGCTTGAAGGCGTTCGAAAAGAAGCCCGCGCCGCCGGTATAAAGGATGCCTTCCTGGAGACGGCGCTATCCCAAGTGCGGCCCATCAAGCGCGTCATCGAGCTTGACCGCCGGCAACCGGAATTCACCCTGACCTTTTGGAATTACTTGGACAGGGCGATCAACGATGAACGAATTCGCCGTGGCCGGGAGATGCTGGCCAAGCACCGGGTTCTGTTAGAGAAAACCGCCGCCAGATACGGGGTCCAGCCACGCTTCATCGCCGCCTTTTGGGGCCTGGAAACTAACTACGGAAAACACACTGGCGTTTTCCCCGTTTTAGGGGCGGTGGCGACGTTGGCCCATGACCTCCGCCGCAGCCGCTTTTTCCGTGCCCAGTTGATGGCGGCATTGACGGTGATGAGCAGCGGTGACGTCGATACCACCGTGAAGGGATCCTGGGCCGGTGCTATGGGAAATTTCCAATTTATTCCAACGACCTATAAGGATTTTGCCGTTGACGGCGATGGCGATGGACGGCGCGACATGTGGAATAGCTTCCCCGACATGTTCGCATCCGCCGCCAACTATCTGGCCCGTTCCGGTTGGCGCCGGGGCTGGTCCTGGGGCCGGGAGGTGATGTTGCCGAAAGGCTTCCGCCTCGAACTCTCCGGTCTTGGGGTGCGGAAACCCTTGTCCCAATGGCGCGCCTTGGGCGTCAAGAAAATGGATGGGCAACCGCTTTCCAGGGACGAGGCCAAGGGGTCTATTGTTCTGCCTGCCGGATACGCGGGGCCAGCCTTTCTCGTTTACAGGAATTTCCGTACCATCCTGACCTGGAACCGGTCCATTCTTTATGCTGTGGCGGTCGGTCATCTGGCCGACAGACTTGTCGGCGCGGGGCCTTTTAAAAGTAAAAAGCCGGCCCAGGAAGTTCCCTTGTCCCGGGCTGATGTCAAAGATCTGCAAAAAATCCTGACTGGCCAGGGGTTCGATACCGGCGGCGCCGACGGAGTGATCGGGCCGATGACCCGAACAGCAATCAAGAGCTTCCAGCAAAAGGCCAATTTGCCGCCGGACGGCTACCCTAACATGGGCTTGCTGGAACGTCTTCGCGGGCTTGAAAAACGATAATAACCACAAATTATTGTGAATTGTGTTTATCTAAGATACCAGATATTGATATTGGGAAAGCTGTGGAACAGTCTGTTAGACGGGCGGGGGCGGTAATGATCAAGTTTTGGGCGGCGAAAGGGTGGCTGTCCCTGGTTGTTGTTGCCTTTGTTCTGTCCGGGTGCGCGGAAACCGAGTTTTTGATCCATTCCGCGAAGCGTGTTACCGGCCAGGATATCCCCGACAAACCCGAATACAAAATCGGCAAGCCCTATCAGATTCAGGGAACCTGGTATTACCCGAAAGAAAATTACGAATACGATGAAACCGGTATTGCATCCTGGTACGGGGCGCAGTTTCACGGTCGGCGAACGGCCAACGGCGACACCTATGATATGAATGCCTTAACGGCGGCGCACCGAACCTTGCCGATGCCCAGTTTCGTCCGCGTCACCAATCTGGAAAATGGCCGCAGCCTGATCTTAAAGGTGACCGACCGGGGACCCTTTGCCCGTGGCCGGATCATCGACATTTCGCGGCGCGGGTCGCAATTGTTAGGCTTTCAAAATTCCGGTACGGCGCGGGTCAGGGTACAGATCATGGCCGACAAAAGCCGCGCCGTCGCGTCCAGAATTAGATCCGGCATCCAACTTGCCGAAGCAGGTTCGCCGATTACCGTTGATCGCCTGCCCAAGCCCGATGTTTCGACTGAAACCCTGTCGCCGCCACCCGGGGGGGCAACGCGCAACAACCCTCCTCCGGTAAGTGTCGCCAGCAGGTTGCCCAACGAGACAACGAGGGAGACAACAAGGCTGACAACGGGGCAGACAGCAGCAGAAGAAAAGGCCGCCACGGTCACGCAAAGTTCGGTTCGGGGGACGAATATTTTTGTCCAGGCGGGGGCCTTCAGCCGCTATGACAACGCCAACAAAGTTCGCGCCAGGCTGGATTCTCTCGGCCCCGTCAAGATTAGTCCAATCCTTATCAAGGGCATGGATCTTTTCAGGGTTCGGCTTGGACCCATCGGCTCCGTGGCCGAGGCGGATAAAATGCTCAGGGTCGTGACCCAGGCAGGCTACCCTAATGCCCGCATCGTCGTTGATTAGTTCTGGCGGCCCGCCTTTTCCGGGACACAATCTTTTGCTAACAAGTGAACAAGGAAAATCGTAGTGGCTAATTATAGGCGGGCAAACTGAATGAATAAAAAGAGTGGGAAAACCCGTTTCCGGGCTTTCGGCCTTATTGTTTTTATGGCCCTGTTCGGGGTTGTCCCTTCCGCTGCCTGGGCCATCGAAACCATTGCCAAACAGGCCTATCTGATGGATATGGCGACCGGTGAAGTGCTGTTTGAAAAGGATGGCGAAGCACCGATGCCGCCCGCTTCCATGAGTAAAATGATGACCGCCTATATGCTTTTCGAGCGCCTTAGGGACGGCAGTTTATCCTTGGACGATACCTTCCTCGTCAGCGAGGATTCCTGGCGTCGCGGTGGGGCGAAAAGCGGCGGTTCAACGATGTTTCTGGAACCGGGAAAGAAGGTCCGGGTGGAAGATTTGATCCGGGGCATCATTATCCAGTCCGGCAATGATGCCTGCATTGTCGTCGCCGAAGGGCTGGCCAGCAGCGAACTGGCGTTCGCCGAAGAAATGACCGCCCGGGCCAAGGAAATAGGGTTAAAGAATTCTGTCTTCAAAAACGCCACCGGCTGGCCCGACCCCGAACATCGGACCACCGCCCGGGACCTGGCGGTGCTGGCGAAACGCACGATCAGTGATTTTCCCCAATTCTATCCCTATTACAGTGAAAAGGAATTCACCTACAACACTATCCGCCAGATCAATCGCAATCCGCTGTTGTACCGGAATATCAATTCCGACGGCCTGAAAACCGGGCATACGGTAGAATCCGGCTACGGCCTGACCGCGTCGGCGACCAAGGGCGACCGGCGGCTGATCCTTGTCGTTAATGGATTGCCGACAAAAAAAGACCGCAGCCGTGAACCCGACCGGCTGTTGTCGTGGGGGTTTAGGGAATTCAATAACTACAAGTTGTTCAGCGCCGGTGAAGAAGTCACCAAAGCCGATGTCTGGTTGGGCGAGGAGGCAACGGTGGCGCTGGTGATCGAAAACGAAATGCTGCTGACCTTGCCCCGCAAGGCGCGGCGCAAAATGAAGGTGTCCATCAAATTTGAAAACCCGGTCCCGGCGCCGATCGCCAAGGGACAGGAAATCGCCAAACTGGTAATGACGGCGCCCGGCCGGGAACCGGTGGAAGTACCCCTGTTGGCCGCCGCCGAGGTCAAGCGGCTCGGCCTGATGGGGCGGCTTGGCACTGCGCTTAAGGCGATTGTCCTGGGCGAATCCGGGGGCAAACCCGAGTGAGAAAAGTCCCGGCAGGGAAATTTATCACCCTTGAAGGCGGCGAGGGCGGGGGAAAGACTACTCAAATAAAATTGCTGGCCGACGCGCTCAAAGAGGCGGGGATTGACCCGGTCGTTACCCGCGAGCCCGGCGGCGCACCGGCAGCAGAAGTGATCCGCCGCTTGTTGGTGGAAGGCGACGTTGCGCGCTGGCAGCCGATGACGGAAACACTTCTTCATTATGCTGCCCGCTTGGAGCACGTTTACGCTGTCGTTGAGCCGGCGCTTACCATGGGCCGGTGGGTGATTTCCGACCGCTTCGCCGATTCCACCGTCGCCTATCAAGGCTACGGCCATGACCTTGGCCGGGAAACCATCAACAAAGTCCATCAACTGGTTCTCGGCAGTTTCCAACCCGATTTGACGATTATCCTCGATATCCCGGTGCAAGACGGCCTGGCCAGGGCAGGTATTCGTGAAGGGGCCGAAGGGAACGGCGAAGATCGCTACGAGCGAATGGGAAGCGAATTTCATCAACGGCTTCGCGACGGGTTTCTCGATATTGCCCGGCGTAACCCGGAACGATGCTGCCTGATCGACGCCACGATGGATATTGACGCCGTGCAACGGGAAATCCGGAAGGTGGTCGGTACCCGGTTGGGGGTGACGTTGTCATGAGCGAAGAGACCTCAGCAGACTTGCTCGCGCCCAGAGAAAATCCCGAATTGAGCGGCCACGAAGAGGCCGAACAGACGTTGGCGAATGCTTTTCAAAGTGGCCGTCTGGCCCATGCCTGGATGATTTCCGGCCCCAAGGGGATCGGCAAGGCGACCCTGGCCTATCGTTTTGCCCGCTATGTTCTTGCCAAAGGTGGTGATTCTCCTGGTCCTGGCCTGTTTGGCGAGGAGGACCCTGCCGAAGCCGGCCTGTATATGGCCCCCGACCATCCTGTTTTCCGGCGCGTTGCCGCCGGCGGGCACACTGATTTTATGAGTGTTGAACGTTCGTTGGATGACAGGGGCAAGCTTCGGGGCGAGATTGTTGTTTCCGATGTCCGCGATTGCGGCCGGTTTTTTGCCCTGACGGCGGGCGAGGGGGGGTGGCGCGTCGCCGTCATCGACGCCGCCGATGAAATGAACCCAAATGCCGCCAACGCCTTGTTGAAGGTATTGGAAGAACCGCCCGCCAATGCCTTGCTGTTGCTGGTCACGCACAATCCCGGCCGGATGTTGCCGACGATCCGTTCCCGATGTTCGAAGCTGGCCCTGAAACCGCTTGATGAGGACCGGCTGAGCGCCCTGATAGCCCGATCTCATCCCGATCTGACGCCGGCGGACGCGGCCTTGCTGGCGCATCTGGCCGACGGCAGTCCGGGGCGTGCGTTGGATCTGGCCGGAGAAGGCGGGCTTGAATTGTACCGGGATATGACGGGGCTTCTGGAAACCCTGCCCCGGCTGGATATTGGGGCGCTTCATTCCTTCAGCGGCCGTTTCACCAAGGCCGGTCAGGAAGAGTCTTTTCAGACCGTTTCCGGGCTGTTGCGATGGTGGCTGGCGCGGTTGATCGTGTCGGTATCCGGCGGGACAGGGGCATCGCACCGCCTCAACCCGCAAGAAGAGGCCCTGGCTACGCGTTTCGGGCACTCCGCCAGCCTTGATCGCCTGTTTGAGGTGTGGGAAAAGATCAACCACCTGCTGAATAAAGCCGATCACGCCCATCTGAATCGCAAGCAGGTGATTTTGAACGTGTTTTTGACCCTCGAAGACGCTGTCCGGTCCTGATAGTTTCCGGTCGTCTCTCATAAGGCTGCCATGCCCAAACAATATTACCTGACGACGCCGATTTATTACGTCAACGATGTGCCACACATCGGCCACGCCTATACGACGCTGGCCTGTGACGTATTGGCCCGGTTCAAGCGGCTCGACGGGTTTGACGTCAAATTTCTCACCGGCACCGACGAGCACGGCCAGAAGGTGGCCAAATCAGCGGAAGCGGCGGGCGTCGATCCGCAAACCTTCACCGACCGGGTATCGCAGAACTTCCGCGATCTGGCGGACTTGATGAATTTCAGCCACGACGACTTTATCCGCACCACCGAACCCCGGCACAAAAAGAGCGTGCAGGATATCTGGACCCGCCTGATCGAACGCGACGAAATTTATTTAGGCTCTTACGCCGGCTGGTACGCGGTCCGCGACGAGGCGTTTTATACCGAAGACGAACTGACCAAGAATGCCGAGGGCAAAAAGATCGCGCCGTCCGGCGCCGAGGTCGAATGGGTCGAAGAACCGAGCTATTTTTTCCGCCTTTCCAACTGGGGCGACAAGCTGCTCAAGTTTTATGACGAGCAGCCGGATTTCATCCTGCCGCAAACCCGGCGAAACGAAGTCACCAGCTTTGTTTCCGGCGGATTGCAGGACCTTTCCGTATCACGCACGACGTTCGATTGGGGCATTCCCGTTCCCGGCGACGACAAGCACATCATGTACGTCTGGCTCGACGCGCTGACCAACTACATCACCGGCGTCGGCTATCCGGAAACGGAAACCGGGGAATACGCCCATTACTGGCCCGCCGATTTGCACATGGTGGGCAAAGACATTCTGCGCTTTCATGCCGTCTACTGGCCGGCGTTCCTGATGGCCGCCGAGCTGGCGCCGCCGAAACGGGTCTATGCCCATGGCTGGTGGACCAACGAAGGCGAGAAAATCTCGAAATCATTGGGCAATATCATCGATCCCATCGATCTGGTGAACAAATACGGGCTCGATCAGGTGCGCTATTTCCTGCTGCGCGAGATGCCGTTCGGTAACGATGGCGATTTTTCCCATACCGCCATCGTCACCCGCATGAACAGCGAACTGGCCAATGATTACGGCAATCTGGCGCAGCGCGTGCTGTCGATGATCAATAAGAATTGCGACGACAAGGTGCCGGAGCCTGGGAGCTTCACCAGTGATGACGCAAAAATCCTGGATTTTATCGGAAACCTCATTTCTGGTGTGCGCCAAGACATGGACCGACAAGCCTTCAATGAGGTGCTGGAGGCTATCTGGGTTGGCGTCCGAATGGCCAATGCCTATGTCGATCATCAGGCGCCGTGGAAGCTGAAAAAGGAAGACCCGGCCCGCATGGCGACGGTGCTGTATGTTTTGGCCGAAACCATCCGCCATCTGGCTATTCTGACCCAGCCATTCATGCCTGATAGCTCGGCAGCCATGTTGGAGCAGCTGTCGGTGGCGGAAGACGCGCGCACGTTTGCCCATCTCGGCCCCGATCACGCCCTTGTCCCCGGCACGGCCCTGCCTGCCCCGCAAGGCGTGTTTCCGCGCTTTCAGGAAGATGAGGGTGGGGAGGAGGGGGCTTAATGCTCGTCGACAGCCACTGCCACCTGGATTTCCCCGATTTTGAGGGCGAATTGGACGATGTCATGGCCCGCGCCAAAGACGCCGGTATCGGCCATATGATGACGATTTGCACCCGCGTCACCAAATTCGACGGCGTGCTGGCCCTGGCCGAAGCCTACGACAACGTGTTTTGCACCGTCGGCATTCATCCGCACAACACCGAAGACGAACCGGAAACGACAGCCCAAGAGCTGATCGGTTTGTCAAAACACCCAAAAGTCGTTGGCCTTGGGGAAACCGGGCTCGATTTCTTCTACTTCAACAGCCCCCGCGACATACAGGAAAAGAGCTTCCGTGCTCATATCACGGCCGCCAGAGAGACCGGCTTGCCGCTGGTCATCCATAATCGGGACTCTGACGAGGACATGATCCGGGTTCTCCGCGATGAACATGCAAGAGGGCCGTTCCCCGGGGTGATTCATTGTTTCAGCAGTGGCCCTGAACTAGCTGAAAATGTTATGGAAATTGGTCTTTCGATTTCGTTTTCAGGGATCGTTACCTTCAAGACGGCGGATGTGCTTCGCGACGTTGCGCGACAGGTGCCGATCGAGCGCATTCTGGTCGAAACGGACTCGCCCTATCTGGCCCCGGTGCCGAAGCGCGGCAAGCGCAATGAGCCGGCCTTTACCGCCTTTACTGCTGCCGAAGTGGCGGGGCTTAAAGGTATGGACGCGGACGCCTTCGCCAAGGCAACGACGGATAACTATTTCCGCCTGTTTTCTAAAGCCGCAAGCGAGGTTGGCACATGAAAGTGACGATCCTGGGATCGGGGCCGTCCAGCGGCGTTCCGACCATTCATGACGGATGGGGCGATTGTGACCCTGAAAACCAACGCAATCGGCGGCTTCGGCCATCCATTTTGCTCGAAAACGGCGATACCACGGTGTTGGTGGACACATCGCCGGACCTGCGCCAGCAAATGCTGAATACTGCCACTCAGCGGCTGGATGCGGTGCTTTACACCCACGCACACGCCGATCATCTGCACGGCATTGATGATCTTCGCGGGATCAACAAGTTCATCAACGCGCCGCTGCCGATTTACGCCGACGATACGACGCTTAATATCATCGAGACGCGGTTCGAATACACCACCACACCGTTGGCGCCGGACGCCGATGTTTATTACAAGCCGGTCCTGCAGATGAACAAAATTGCCCCCGGTGATACGTTTTCCATCGGCAGCCTGGATTTCAAGGCGTTTGACCAAAATCACGGGTATTCGCGCACCTTGGGATATCGCAGCGGCAATTTCGCCTATACGACGGACCTGCTGGAGCTGCCGGAAGCATCATTTCAGGCCCTCGAAGGAACCCGGACGTGGATTATCGGGGTGTTTTCCTGGAAGCCACACCAGACCCATGTGCATGTCGATCTGGCGCTGCAATGGATTGAGCGGATCAAACCCGAACGCGCGGTCCTGGCGCACCTGGGCCCGACGATCGATTATGATCAATTGAATGCCTATGTGCCGGCGGGCGTGGAGGCGGCCTTCGACGGCATGGAAATTGAAGTTACGGAACCTTGATTGCGGGCTTTTAAATTTTTCTCAGAGCGCCACCCGGCAGGGAAGTGGATTTTCATCATTCTGAACGCATTGCCGCAAACAGGGCCTAATTATTCAACATCTAAATAGCTACACTTAAGCCAACTAAGTCATTGTAAATAAAAATAATTATATTATTTTCCATAATATACATTATGCGACAAGTTCATGTTACCGTATTTAGGGCCACAAACCGGCCCCTCCCCAAAACGGGGTTTTTGAGGATCAAAATCCGGGTTTATATTGACCCGTCAGGCGCCAGCGGAAATAAGTTTTTATGATCGAAAAAAACGACACCATCGGTCGGCTGATCGAGATCATGGCGAAACTGCGCGACCCGCATGAAGGCTGCCCCTGGGACGTGGCTCAGACTCATGCGACGATTGCACCTCACACCATCGAAGAAGCCTACGAAGTCGCCGACGCCATTGACCAGAACGACATGAATGGGCTGAGAGATGAGCTGGGCGATCTTTTGTTTCAGGTTGTTTTTCAGGCCCAGATAGCCAAGGAAGCCGGTGATTTTGATTTCGACGACGTCGTTGAGGCGATTTCCGACAAAATGGTGCGCCGCCATCCGCATGTTTTCGCCGATGCCACCATCAAGGATGCCGACGCGCAGACCGTCGCCTGGGAAGACCATAAGGCTAATGAACGGGTCTCAAACGGCGATGAAAGCGCCCCCATTAGCGCCATTGACGGGGTTACTTCCGCCCTTCCCGCCCTGATCCGCGCCCACAAACTGCAAAAACGCGCCGCCCGTGTCGGTTTCGACTGGGATACGGTTAAACCTGTTATCGGTAAAGTGCGCGAAGAACTGGCCGAAGTGGAAGCTGAGATCGACGGCGGTGACGAGGACCGACTTCGGGATGAAATCGGTGATTTATTGTTCTGTTGCGTCAATCTCGCCCGCAAATTGGGGATTGAGCCGGAAACCGCGCTCAGAGAGGGAAATTCAAAATTCGAACGGCGCTTCCGCCGCATGGAGACCCTGCTCAACGCTGACGGCCATACCTTTGACGATATGCCCGTCGAAAAGGTTCTGGAAATTTATTGGGCCCAGGCCAAACGGGAAGAGTGATACAATATCCAGATGATACGCATTTTCCCTCTAAAGGCGGCGGCCATCGCCCTTCTCCTTTCGGCAACCCTTAGCGGTTGTTACATGCCGATCCGTTATGATGCCGAGATCGCCATCCACCGCACCGGTCATTATGAATTCAAGTTTGACGGCTATCTCGCCAGGATTGAGCTGTTCCAGGGCTTGAACGAGGGCAAAATCAGCGCCGCGGAGGAACAAAAACAAAT
The DNA here is from genome assembly GCA_001510075.1 of Alphaproteobacteria bacterium casp-alpha2. GTDB lineage: Bacteria > Pseudomonadota > Alphaproteobacteria > Rhodospirillales > Casp-alpha2 > Casp-alpha2. Next base: position 3,719 of record LFEN01000044.1, on the reverse strand, counting down.
CGAGTTGATCAAGAGGGATATGGGCCGCGATAAAGGGGTCAAGGAATACAAATACATCAAGAAAGGCCACTTCAAGGTCAACTGGGAAAACAAAGGCGATTTGCTGAAGGTCAAATCCGTCAGTTTTTTCAACCCGACCAGTGAATACATGCTGGGGATTCGCTACAACTCAAAAACCCGCCTGGTCTCCATGTCTGGTAAGTCCCTGACCGTCAAAGCCAAGAAGAAGCTCGACAAAGCGGGTCTGACGTCAACCGGGCAAATCCGCGTTTACACAGACGCCAAGGTGATTTCCCACAACGCCAACAAGGTTGCCATCAACAAGCGTCTGGGCGGGCGTTATATGACGTACACTTGGTATATCAAGAATATCTTCGCGCCGACGCCGAGCCTGATCCTGCAACCGGGTTAAGGGCTTTTCCTAGGCCGTCCGTTGTCAGCAGGCGGATTAGGCTCGACGTATCCCAGCGTTTGCCGCCCATGGCGACGACTTCGCCATAGAACTGGTCAACGACGCCGGTTGCTGGCAGCAGGGCGCCATTATTGCGCGCTTCTCGAAGCGCGATGCCCATGTCCTTGCGCATCCATTCGACGGCGAAACCGAATTCGAATTCATCATTGATCATGGTTTGGGCCCGGTTGTCCATCTGCCAGGATTGCGCTGCGCCTTTGGAAATTACGTCGACGACCTTCTTGGCATCCAGCCCTGCCTTGTCGGCGAAGGCTAATCCTTCGGACAGGCCCTGTACCAGGCCGGCAATGCAGATTTGATTGACCGCCTTGGTCAGTTGCCCGGATCCTGCCGGTCCCATCAACGTCACCGCCTTGGAATAGGCCTGGGCCACCGGCTCGACGACGTCGAAATCCTTCTGCTCCCCGCCGACCATGACCGTCAGGGCGGCGTTTTCCGCCCCGGCCTGTCCACCCGAAACCGGGCCGTCCAGGAAACCAATCCCCAAGTCGCGGGCCTTGGCGTCGATTTCGCGGGCGACATCGGGGCTGGCTGTGGTGTGGTCGATGAAGATGGCGCCCTTGTCCATGCCGGCGAGAATTCCATCATCGCCGTAAACGACACTGCGCAGGTCATCGTCATTACCGACGCAGGCGCAAACGATTTTGGCCCCCGCTGCCGCTCTGGCAGGCGTTTCGGCATGTGAGCCGCCGTGTTCTTTTGCCCAAGCCTCGGCTTTTTTGGCGGTGCGGTTGTAAACAGTGACATCATGGCCGGCCTTGGCCAAGTGTCCGGCCATGGGATAGCCCATGACGCCCAAACCGATGAATGCTGTTTTTGTCATTATTCCGCCCTCCCCTTTAAGCGTCGTTCAATAGTTTGAAGAGGGCCGAATTATCCAGACGACCGCCACCTTGGTTTTGGATACGGGCATAGAAGCTTTCGACCAGGGCGGTCAGGGGCAATTGCGCCCCATTGGCCCTGGCTTCATCGAGGCAGATGTCCAGGTCCTTGCGCATCCAGTCACAGGCGAAGCCGAAATCGAATTTACCGTCGACCATGGTCTTGCCGCGGTTTTCCATCTGCCAGGATTGGGCCGCACCCTTGGAAATGACATCGACGACCTGATGCGCATCGAGGCCGGATTTGACGGCGAAATTCATGCCTTCGGCCAGGGCCTGGATGGCGCTGGCACAGGTAATCTGATTGACCATTTTGGTCAATTGACCGGACCCGACCGGCCCCATATGCGTAACCGCCTTGGCGAAGCTCTGCATGGCGGCCTCGCCTTTGGCGAAATCCTCTTCGCTGCCGCCGACCATAACCGTGAGCTGGCCTTTTTGCGCCCCTTCCTGGCCGCCGGACACCGGCGCATCGAGAAACCCGATGCCCTTGGCGGCGGCTTGTTCGGCGATTTCGCGGGCAACGATGGCGCTCGCCGTCGTGTGGTCAATGACCAACGCCCCCTTCCCCGTTCCGGCCAGAACCCCGTCTTCGCCCAGCATGATAGCGCGCAAGTCGTCGTCGTTGCCGACACAGGTGAGAACGATGTCGGCACCGTCGGCGGCCTTGGCCGGGGTCTCGGCGCTGGAACCACCGTGCTCCCCGGCGTATTCTTTTACCCAGTCATCGGCCTTTTTAACGGTGCGGTTATAAACGGTGACGTCAAAGTCGGCCTTGGCCAAGTGGCCGGCCATGGGATAGCCCATGTTGCCGAGGCCGATGAATGCGGCTTTTGTCTTACTCATGATGAATGTTTCCGGTCTATTGGATGGTTTTACTTTGTGGCGGGATTATAGATGCCCGCCCCGGCAAATCCAGTGGCTTTCTCTCAGGATGGCCCCCGGGCCCCTTAATTGCCAGTGGGGGCTAAGATTTCCCTTATGGGGCCGGAGATTTATGTTAGAAGACGTTGTGAATACCGGGAGAGCAATTTTGCCAGCAACCTTGTCCATTGAAATTTCACCGGGAGAGTTGATCGACAAGATCAGCATTCTTGAGATCAAACTTGAGCGGATTGCCGATGCGGCAAAGCTTGCCAATGTAAAGGCGGAGTGGGAGTCGTTGACGGCTTCGCGGGATGAGGCCATCCCCTCATCGGATGAGCTTCAGCGGTTGAGCCAGGGCCTGAAGGAAGTCAATGAAGGGCTTTGGGTTATCGAAGACGATATACGCCAATGCGAGCGTGAACAGGATTTCGGGGAAAAATTCATTGAACTGGCGCGCAGCGTTTATATCAACAATGACGACCGGGCCCGGTTGAAGCGTGAAATCAACGAATTATTGGGCTCGCGTCTGGTCGAAGAAAAATCCTATGCCGCTTATTGAGGCTCAGTGATAAAAACCTTTCAAATATCGGATTGGTGGGAAAACCGGAAACGAAGGCGGTCCGTTCGGCCCGGTAGCGCTAACGGCGTATTGCTAATCTCCGCCGGTGGATTAGGCGACACGGTGCTCTTTGCGCACGTCGTTGCGAGGTTTCTGAAACTGGCGGAAAAAGACGAACGGGTGACGGTTTTGCTCAGGGCAGATGCCATGAAGATGGCTTTTTTGTTTCCGGACGGAATTAACTTTTTGGCAGTCGATTTCGGTCGGCTTAGAAAAAATATGGCCTACCGCAAGAAGGTCATGAAAAATCTGTTCCAGGACCATTACCGGTTATTGGTCCACACCGATTATCTGCGCCATCCTGACCTGGACGAGGCATTGGTCTGCGCTGCCATGGCTGGTGAAGCGGTCGCCATGTTGCCCCGTCCCTGGGCCAAATATGATTCCCGCCTCAAGGCCAATCGCAGGCTGTACCAGCGGCTTTTTGACAGCGGGCCGCCGCACCGGGACAAAGTTCTCCGCTGGGCCCGTTTTGCCGATTGGCTGACGGGGGACACAACCCCGCCACCGGTCGCGGTTCTGGAGCCGGGCGTTTTGGCATCGCCGGCAACTTTGGGCGCCCCGACGGTGGTCATTCAGCCTTTTTCGGCGGTCAAACAGAAGCAATCCCCCCCTGCCCTTTACCGGGCTATTATCGAATCTCTGCCTTCGGGGACTCAAACCGTCATCACCGGCACGACCAATGACCTGGAGCAAAATCCCGAATTCAAGGAATTGCTAAGCATCGAAGGTGTTGAGTTCGACGATGCGGTTTTCGCCGAATTGGTTCCCTTGTTGCGTTCGGCGGCTCTGGTTATTTCCGTCGATACGGCGCTGATGCACCTTGCTGTTGCCGTAGGGGCACCGACATTGTGTCTTGCCAGTGCGGCGTATGTCGGAG
>LFEN01000043.1 GCA_001510075.1 Alphaproteobacteria bacterium casp-alpha2 | reverse complement strand
TCTTTCTAACGATGCCCTGAGACTCCCGTGGGGGGGGGAATCAGTGCCAAATTATATGACTGATAGGGCCAAATGGTTTCAAGAAAAGCCATTGCGATTACTGTTTTGGCAGGGTGCTTCGCCACCGTTGCGGTGCCGGTGCACGGTTTTTTCCAAGCCCACGGTATCTTCAATCCTTCCAACAAGTATGCGGAATGGTTCAAGGAAACGACCTGGGATGGGGATAAACGTCCGGGCGCCAGTACCGGTATACGTACCGATACCAGGGGCGGTCGGTTTATTCTGGCCGGCGCTTCGACGTCTGAAAAATACCCTTATCCTGACCCCGGCAAGAAGCTGGTGATGACCGAAAAGATGTGGCTGAAATCTGCCAAGGCCGTTGAGATGGGAACCTCCGACTGGTTTGATTCCGAGGTCGTGCGCCACCGCGCCGATGTTGAAAAACATCCGCCGGCGATGGATCTACTGGCCTGGATGTATGAAGGCGGGCGGGGCCTGAAACGGGATTACCGCAAGGCCTTCATGTGGTACGAGCGCGCCAAGATGAATGGTAAAGCTGAATTGCGCGGTTCCAGCGCCAAGATTTTCCAGCGCATGCCCCAGCAGGACCAATTCATTGCACAATTGCAACGCACGGAAGACATCGAAGCCTTGAAAGCCAAGGGCAAGCCGATACCCAAGGGCATAGAGCAGGTCAACTTGCGTATCCTCAAATCCCAGCGCGGGTCTGACTTCTACAATCTGCAACGCGCCCGTAGTAATGGCAATAAGGCGCTGGCGCCCTATTAAGCGGCCTATTATCAGTCGTCCGCCTTACTGCCGCCGTGACAGAGCGGCGATTCCATAACCTTACCACCGCGTTCCTGCCATTCCGGGCCTGTGTGTGTAGCCATGGATAGGGCATGGATGTCTTGGCTAAGTTCCTTGGCCAAAACCCCGTTGACCTTTTGGTGGCGCTGAACGCGGGACAGGTTTTCAAAAACCGGAGATACGATCACCAGCTTGAAGTGGGATTCCGATCCCGGCGGCACGTTGTGCATGTGGCTTTCGTTGATGACCTCAAGATGCAGCGGTTGCAACGAAACGCGGACTTTTTCTTCAATGGTTTCCTGAACCGTCAAATCGAAAACTCCTTGTTGGTATTCATACCAGAGAAACATAGGGGCGATTAGGCGACTTTTAAAGCCCGCCTTAAAGGGTAGGTCTTTTTGCATTTTTTAGGCATTGCTGGTATTAAGTTGGCCCCCCCTCTTCGGGGTAGGTTTTATTGAAGGTGCCTGAAGATGCGAAAGCAAACCATCGATCTGGTGATCGCCGACAAATCGCCCCTTGTCCTGGCCGGTTTGAAGCAGATGTTCGGAGATGACGGTCGCTTCAACGTGATGGCGACGGCGGCCGATGGTGAGCTTTTCATGGAAGCGGTGGGGCGGCTGACCTTCGATGTCGGGGTTATCGGCTGGGTCATGCCCTATATGAACGGCGATGAAGTTCTCGATGCTTTGAGCGAAGCCGAGGATGCGCCGCGTATCATTGTTTATACCGGTGATCCGGGCCATGCCGTGCCGCGCCGGGTGATGATGAAAGGCGGCGCGGGGTTCTGTTCGAAGCGCGAAAGGCCGGATATTCTTTTTGACGCGGTGATCGCCGTGGCCGAAGGCAGGATGGTGTTTCCTTTCATCAATATGAGAAAGCTCCAGGCCGATCCCTTCGGCACCCTGACGGACCGGGAAATGGAATTGCTGGGTGCCCTGAGCGATGGTAAGCCGAATGCGGAAATCGCCGGTGATCTGGGTATTTCCGTCAATACGGTAAAATTTCACCTGAAAAATCTTTACGACAAGCTCGACGTCCGAAGCCGTTCCCAGGCCGTTGCCCTTTTCCTAAAAGGGTAGGTTTATTGCTACCCATATGAGACGAATTTCCTCCCCTTGAGGGTGTTCTTTGGCTTTCCCGGGTTGGGTAGGTTTAGGGACAGGGTAATAAAAACGAGCCGGGGAAACGAGCCGGGGAAAATGGCAAAAAAACAGATACCTTCAAATACGGGCCCCGTCCCGCCGCTGTTTAATTTCGCGCTTCGCAATGTCACCGAGGCAGCGGCCCGGGTGGTCTATGACAATATCGGTCGCGGCAGGAAGGACGAAAGCAACGCCCTTGCGGCGGCGGCGATGCGCGACGAGCTTGCCAAGCTGCCGGTCTCGGCGACGGTGGTCGCGGGGGATGCGTACAAGGACACGATGAATGTCGCCACCTCTCTTTATAATGGCGAGAAAGTCGGCAATCCGGACGCCAATTTGAAATTTGATATCGCCGTCGACCCGGTCGAAGGCACCGGGTATCTGGCCAAGGGCATGACCAATGCCATGGCGGTGATCGCCATGGCGCCGGAAGGCTCGATGTTCGATCCTGGACCGGCCTTTTACATGGAAAAATTTGCTGGCCCCAAAGAGGCGCAAGGTAAAATTGACCCCGAAGCGCCGCTCGAGGACAAGCTGGGGGCGTTATCGAAAGCCCTCGGCAAACCGGTTTCCGAGTTGACGATTTTTATCCTCGAGAAACCCCGTCACCAACGTCTCATCGAACGGATCTACCAGTCCGGCGCCCGGGTCGCTCTTTACCCGGCCGGCGATGTCGCCGGCGCCCTGATGGCGGCCATACCCGATTCCGGTATTGACGCCATGATCGGCACCGGCGGAGTCCCGGAAGGCATTATTTCGGCCTGCGCCATTCGCGCCATGGGTGGTGTTTTTATGGGCCGCCTGGATCCGCAATTGCCGTCCGAACAAATCGCCGTCAAGGCGGCGGGGATGGATACTAAAACCTGGCACCGATGTTCCAGCCTGGTCAAATCGGATCAGATTTATTTCTCCGCCACCGGCATTACGACGGGGCTTCTGTTCAAGGGCATCAAAAGAAAAGACGGCCTTGAGAGAACCGAAACACTGATCATTTCTGGCGCTTCCAAAGAACGCCAAATCCTCACCACCTATCACAATTTATCCGGAAATGTTCCTTCCAGCGAACCGGAGACCGAAAATGCCAAAAAATAGAAAAGTCGATCATCCGATCATCTTGGGGATCGTCGGCGATTCGGCGGCCGGAAAGACAACCCTGACCGCCGGCATCGCCCAGATCCTCGGGGCCGAGAGGGTGGCGACGATTTGCACAGATGATTATCATAAATATTCACGCGTAGAGCGGGCCGAAAACGGCATATCCGCCCTCGATCCGAATGGTAATTACATCGACATTCTGGAACAGCACATTCAGATGCTGCGTGAAGGCCGGCCCATTTTGAAACCGATTTACAATCACCATACCGGCGATTTCGACGCGCCCGAATATATAGAGCCCAAGGAATACATCATCCTGGAGGGGCTATTGGGATACACCACCCGCGCCATGCGGGCGTGTTATGACGTTAAGGTGTATTTGGAGCCGACCGAAGAGCTCCGGGTGCGCTGGAAAATCCAGCGCGATACCGGCAAGCGGGGGTATACCGTCAAACAGGTCAAGGATTCGCTGACCAAAAGGAAAGACGACAGCATTAATTTCATTCAACCCCAGCGCACCTTCGCCGACATGGTGGTGCAGTTCTACCCGCCCGAAACCAACCAGGAAGAAACCGGGGCGCACCTGAATACACGCCATACCCTGCGCCCGACGTTGCCGCACCCGGACCTGTCGCCAATATTGGATGCGGGGGCAAAAAATGGATTGCGCCTGGAACTTTCCCGCGACACCGACGGCAAGCCGGTCGATGTTCTGGATATTTCCGGCACCATCGAAGACAAGCGGGCCGAGAAAATGGAAGACCTGGTCTGGAAGCTCATTCCTGAAGCCCAGCATCTTCGCGAAAATGTCGGGAAATTCACCGACGGCAAGAACCAGAGTTCCGTCAGCCACCCGTTGGCACTGTCACAGCTGATGATAACGTATCACATGGTCAAAGCGGCCCTCGGCCACCACGCCATATAGAACAAAGACCGTTTGGAGTATATAAAATGTCAAATACCTACAACGCCGGCGTCAAGGATTACCGGGACACGTACTGGCTTCCCGATTACACGCCGAAAGACAGCGACCTGCTCGCCTGCTTTAAATTCGTGCCCCAGGATGGCGTGCCGCCCGAAGAAGCGGCCTCGGCCATTTGCGCCGAATCATCGACCGGCACCTGGACCACGGTATGGTCCGACCTGTTGACCGACATGGACTATTACAAGGGCAGGGCCTATGGCGTCGAACCGGTTCCCGGCGAGGACAATGTCTTTTACGCCTATGTTGCATATCCGCTGGACCTGTTCGAGGAAGGCTCCGTCGTCAACGTCCTGACCTCGCTGGTCGGCAACGTCTTCGGGTTTAAGGCAATCCGGTCCCTGCGACTTGAAGACGTCCGCTTTCCCCTGGCCTATGTCACCACGTGTGGCGGACCGCCGCACGGTATCCAGGTCGAACGCGACATCATGAACAAATACGGCCGCGCCATGCTCGGCTGCACGATCAAGCCGAAACTGGGCCTCAGCGCCAAGAACTACGGGCGCTCCGTTTTCGAAGGGCTTCGCGGCGGACTTGATTTCACCAAGGACGACGAGAACGTCAACTCGCAGCCTTTCATGCGCTGGAAGCAACGCTTTGATTTCGTATCCGAGGCCGTTCACAAGGCCGAACAGGAAACCGGCGAGCGCAAGGGCCATTACCTGAACGTTACCGCCGGCACCGTCGAGGAAATGTTCAAACGGGCCGAATATGCGAAATCGTTGGGCATGCGCATTATCATGCATGACTTCTTCACCGCCGGCTTTACCGCCAATACGTCGCTGGCCAACTGGTGCCGTGACAACGGTATGTTGCTGCACATTCACCGGGCCATGCACGCGGTTGTCGATCGCAACCCCTACCACGGCATCCATTTCCGGGTGCTCGCCAAATGCCTGCGTCTTTCGGGCGGCGACCACCTGCATTCCGGCACTGTCGTCGGCAAGCTGGAAGGCGACCGCGAGGCGACGCTCGGCTGGATCGACATTATGCGTGACAGGTTCGTCCCCGAGAATCGCTCGCGCGGCATCTTCTTCGATCAGGACTGGGGCCACATGCCGGGTATGCTGCCGGTGGCATCGGGCGGTATTCACGTCTGGCACATGCCGGCGCTGGTCTCGATCTTCGGCGATGATGCTGTCTTCCAGTTCGGCGGTGGCACCATCGGCCACCCCTGGGGCAATGCGGCGGGCGCCTGCGCCAACCGGGTCGCGCTTGAGTGCTGCGTCGAGGCCCGCAACCAGGGCCGGGAACTGGAAAAGGAAGGCGGCGACATCTTGCGCGCTGCCGCCAAGCACAGCCCGGAACTGGCCGCCGCCATGGAGACATGGAAAGAAATCAAGTTCGAATACGATACCGTCGATAAACTCGACGAAACCGCTTAACGGTAAATTTAAGGAAAAACCAATGTCAGATATTCAGGACTATCCGTCTCGGGCCAATGACCCGAAAAGCAGAAAATTTGAAACCTTTTCGTATTTACCGAAAATGGATGCCAAGCGGATTCGCGCCCAGGTCGCCTACATCGTGTCCCAGGGATGGAACCCGGCCATCGAACACATTGAAACGGACCGCGCGGCTATCGATTACTGGTACATGTGGAAGCTGCCCATGTTCGGTGAAAAAGACGTCGATGCGATCCTTGCGGAAGCCGAAAAATGCCATAAAGCCAACCCGGACAATCACGTACGACTGATCGGGTATGACAACCTGAAACAGAGCCTGGGCGCGTCCATGGTGATTTATCGGGGCAAGGGATATTAAGGGCTAAAATTGCCCTAGACTTTTCAGTTCAGGTGGGCGACAAGCTAGTATCAATCCGATATTCCCGCTCGCCAAATACAGGGAGAATTACTCTATGACGGCTGCTCAAACCGCGACGGTGACGGAGTCTTCTTCCGTACCCGCCGTTGATCCCGTGAAAATGGCCAATGCCATCCGTTTCTTGTCCGCGGATGCGGTGCAAAAAGCCAATTCCGGCCATCCGGGCATGCCCATGGGGATGGCCGATGTGGCGACGGTTTTATTTTCGAAATTCCTTAAATTCGATCCGGCCGCCGCCGACTGGGCTGATCGCGACCGTTTCGTGTTGTCGGCGGGCCATGGCTCGATGCTGTTGTATTCGCTGCTGCACCTGACCGGCTACGAAGACATGACCATGGAGCAGCTCAAAAACTTCCGCCAAATGGGCGCCATTACCGCCGGCCATCCCGAATACGGCCATGCGGAAGGTATTGAAACAACCACCGGGCCGCTGGGCCAAGGGGTTGCCAACGCCGTCGGCATGGCCCTGGCCGAGCGTTTGATGAATGCGCGTTTCGGCGATGATCTGGTCGATCACTACACCTATGCCATCGCCGGTGACGGGTGTTTGATGGAAGGCATCAGCCACGAAGCCATTTCCCTGGCCGGGACCCTGAAACTATCGAAGCTGATCGTGCTTTGGGATGATAATGAAATTTGCATCGACGGACCGACAACGATGACCGTCAATGACGATCAGGCCGCCCGCTTCAAGGCCAGTGGCTGGGACGTGGCCGCAGTTGACGGTCACGATGCAGCGGCCATTGCCAAGGCCATCGAGGCGGCAAAAAAATCCGACAAGCCATCGATGATCGCATGCAAGACGAAAATCGGTTTTGGCGCGCCTAATAAACAAGGCACGTCTGCGACCCACGGCGCGCCCCTGGGCGATGACGAACTTGCCGCAGCGCGGGAAAATCTGGACTGGCCGTATGCACCTTTTGAAATTCCCGATGACGTTTTAGGCGCATGGCGCGCCGTTGGTGGACGCGGACAGACAGAGCGGGAAGCCTGGCAAGAACGGCTCGACGCCAGCAAGTCGAAGGCCGTTTTCGAGCGCGCCAATGCCGGTGATTTGCCCGACGGCTGGCTGGTTGCCATCAATGCGCACAAGAAAACCGTTTCCGCCGACGCTCCCGGATGGGCGACGCGCAAGGCATCGGGCGAGGCGTTGACGGTGCTGACCGGCGCCATTGCGGAAATGATCGGCGGGTCCGCTGATTTGACCGGGTCGGTTAATACCAAAACGCCATCGACGGAAGCCGTTTCGGCGGATGATTTTTCCGGGCGCTACGTCTATTACGGGGTTCGCGAACACGCCATGGCGGCGGCGATGAATGGCATGGCGCTGCACGGCGGCGTCATTCCCTACAGCGGTACTTTTTTGGTATTTGCCGATTACATGCGTGGCGCCATGCGCTTATCTGCACTGATGGGGCAACGGGTGGTTTATGTGCTGACCCATGATTCCATCGGTCTCGGCGAAGACGGCCCGACCCACCAGGCGGTGGAAACGCTGGCGTCGTTGCGCGCCATTCCGGGCTTTCATGTTTTCCGGCCCTGCGACGGGGTCGAAACAGCGGAATGCTGGGCCTTGGCCTTGCAGCGCAAGGATGGCCCTGCCGGTATGGTGCTGACGCGCCAAGGGGTGCCGACGTTGCGCCTTGAGCACACGGATGAAAATCTTTCGGCTCGGGGCGCCTATGTGCTGGCCGAGGCAGAAGGCGGAGATCGCCAGGCGACGCTGTTTTCTACCGGCTCGGAAGTGTCCATTGCCATGCAGGCCCGCGACATGTTGCAGGCCGAAGGAACCCCCACCGCCGTTGTCTCAATGCCGTGCTGGGAACTGTTCGATGAACAGGACGAGACCTACCGCAGGCAGGTGATGGGCCCCGGCACCATCCGCGTTGCTGTGGAGGCGGCCATCCGCATGGGCTGGGACCGCTATATTCGTTCGCACGGTGGCTTTGTCGGCATGACCGGGTTTGGCGCCTCGGCGCCGGCAGGGGAACTGTTCGAACATTTCGGTATTACACCGGCTAAGGTGGTGGAGGCCGTCAAAAGCCGGTTATAAATGACGTCCCTTGTTTTTACCGGGAAGGGGCGAAAAAATAAAATAGGACTTTTTGAGGAGAATGTACGATGGCTCTGGTTTCAATGCGTCAGTTGCTGGATCACGCGGCGGAGAATAACTACGGAATCCCCGCTTTCAACGTGAACAACATGGAGCAGGTGAAGGCGATCATGGAAGCCGCCGAGGCAACCGACAGCCCGGTCATCCTGCAGGGGTCCGCGGGCGCCAGGAAGTACGCCGGCGAGCCCTTCCTGCGCCACCTGATCCTTGCCGCCATTGAAGCCTATCCCGACATTCCCATTACCATGCATCAAGACCACGGCATGTCGCCGAGCATTTGCCAGCGCTCCATTCAATCCGGGTTTTCTTCGGTGATGATGGATGGCTCGCTGGAAGAAGACGGCAAGACGCCTGCGTCTTACGAATACAATGTCGAAACCACGAATACGGTGGTCGGCATGGCCCACGCCTGTGGGGTTTCCGTGGAAGGCGAACTGGGCTGCCTGGGTTCGTTGGAAACCGGTGAGGCCGGTGAAGAGGACGGCGTCGGCGCCGAAGGCACGCTCAGCCACGACCAACTGCTCACCGATCCCGAAGAAGCCGCTGATTTCGTCAAAAAAACCAAGGTCGATGCCTTGGCCATCGCCATCGGCACCAGCCACGGCGCCTATAAGTTCACCCGCCCGCCGACCGGCGATATCCTGGCCATTGACCGGATCAAGGAAATACATGCCCGCATCCCGGACACCCACTTGGTCATGCACGGCTCAAGCGCCGTGCCTCAGGAATGGTTGAAAATCATCAATGAGCATGGCGGCGATATGGGCGAGACCTACGGGGTGCCGGTGGAAGAGGTCGTCGAGGGCATCAAGCACGGCGTACGCAAGGTCAACATCGATACCGATCTTCGCATGGCTTCGACCGGTTCCATCCGCAAGCATCTGGCCGATAACCCGTCCAACTTCGACCCGCGCAAGTACCTGGCGGAAGCGACCAAAGGCATGGCCGAGATTTGCAAGGCCCGGTATGAGGCTTTCGGGACGGCCGGCAACGCCAGCAAGATTAAAATCGTCTCGCTGTCGGACATGACCGAGCGCTACGCCAACGGAAGTCTCGACCCCAAGGTTCACTAGTTCATTTAAGGAAACGGTATGGCCGACACCCTTAAAATCGCGCCTTCGATCCTGTCCGCCGACTTCTCGCGTTTGGGCGAAGAGGTCAAGGCTATCGACGCCGCCGGGTGCGATTATGTTCATATCGACGTCATGGACGGTCATTTTGTGCCTAATTTGACCTTCGGTCCGCCGGTGATTAAATGCATTCGTCCGCATACCAAGAAAGTTTTCGACGTTCACCTGATGATTAATCCCGCTCAGCCGTCGCTCAAGGAATATGCCGACGCCGGTGCCGACATCATCACCGTTCACGCCGAAGCCGATGCAGATATAAAAAAATCCTTAGCCATGATTCGTAGCTTCGGCAAGAAAGCCGGCCTGTCGGTGAAGCCGGGAACCTCCGAAGCCGTCATCGAGGGCGTCATTGATCTGGTCGATCTGGTGTTGGTGATGACGGTCGAGCCCGGCTTCGGTGGCCAGAGTTTCATGGCCGACCAGGTCGAGAAAATCCGCAGCCTGCGCGCCATGATCGGCGACAGGCCTATTGATTTAGAAGTAGACGGCGGGATCAGTACCGAGACCATCAAAACCGTCGTCGATGCCGGCGCCAACGTGCTGGTAGCGGGCAGCGCCGTATTCAAAGGCGACGATTACGCCGCCACGATCGGCGCCCTGAGGCAAGCGGCGGGCTAAGGAAATCTTAAAAAAGATGGTTTAAAAATCCATAATACCTTTGAAAATCATGGATTAGTTCGTATACAAGTTAATGAATATATAAACAGACCTGTCTCCCTGGGGGCTAGCCTGGAGGCACTTTAAAGTTTTTCTAGCCGGACTTTAAAAACGAAAAAACTAAATGGCTGATCATGCGGCTCGTCTGGCGAGCCTCCAAAATCGTATCCGCGTCAAGGGATTCACCCAACTCAAAAGGGCGATGGCCTGGAGTGCGTGGCTAAATCTTTATTTCTTCTGGGAAAAAAAGTGGTTCTTTATCGCCCTGATCGTCGGCGCGGTGATGCTGCAGCTTCCCCGGCCCGAAGGGTTGAGCGAAAACGGCATGATCGTGCTGGCCATGTCGGTGGTGTCGGTGATTATGTTCGTCACCGAGCCGGTTCCGCTGCCGACGGTGGCGCTTCTCATCATTATCGCCCAGGTGGTGTTGATGGGCCACGATTCTACGGCCGTGGCGAAAAGCCTGATGACGGATTCCGTCCTGTTCATCATGGGCTCGCTGATGCTGGCCGTCGCCGTCATCAAGCAGAAGCTGGATAAACGCTTAGCCTGGCTGATCGTGCGGATTACCGGCACCAAAACATGGCGGGTATGTTTCGGCATTGCCCTGGTTTCCGGCATCCTGGCGTCATTCATCGGCGAACACACGGTGGCGGCAATGATGCTGCCGGTGGGCATTACGCTGATAACGCTGACGTCGGATGATCCGAAAAAAGTTAGCAATCTGGCTGCCGTGCTGCTGTTTTCGATTGCCTATGGGGCGTCTGTCGCCGGCATCGGCACACCGTCCGGCGGCGCCAGAAACGCCATCATGATCGGCTATTGGAGAGAATTTTTCTACGATCCGGCCAACCCGGAAACACAAAAATTCCTGGTCCAGTACGTGGATTGGATGATCCACGCCTATCCGATGTTCCTGATACAATTGCCGATCGTTTCCTTCGTTCTGTTCCGGACCTTCCGGCCGGAATACCGGGACATGTCACGGGCCATCGTCAAGCTGCGCGCCCTGATCGAAGAAGAAGGCCCGATGAAACCCGTCGATTGGATGGCCATCGGCATTTTCTTTCTTGTTTTGTTGGGCTGGGTCACGGTGTCCGGCGACCTTGGCATGGGCACCGTCGCCGTTTCCGGCGCCGCCATGTTCCTGATTGTCGGGCTGGTCCGATGGAGAGATATAAATTCCGGCGTCAACTGGGGGGTTGTGTTGCTTTATGGCGCGGCCATTTCGCTTGGCCTGCAGATGAAAGACACCGGCGCCGCCGAATGGGTCGCCGTCAGCTTCCTGGATTTCCTGGCGCCTTTGGGGGCAAACAGCGGTTTCGGGCTGTGGGCGGCGATTTCCGCATTGACCACTGCTGTCACCAATACCATGTCAAATGGGGCGGCGGTGGCCGTATTGGGGCCGATTGTCCTGAAAGCCGCGGTGGTAGCGGAGGAAAGCCCCCTTATTATCGGCTATATAACGGCGGTTTCATCGTCGTTTGCCTATCTGACGGTGGTCGGAACGCCTGCCTGCACGATTGTGTACGCATCGGGGTATTTAAAGGCTTCCGACTTCCTTAAAGTGGGCTGGAAGATGGTGGTAGCATCATCGATTATCATGTTGGTCGCCGCTAAGGTATACTGGCCTTTGTTGGGAATATAAAAAAAGCCACTTGAGGGATTTCTTGGCGTGAACGACGAAAACACTGAAAACCGGTTCCGCATTTGCGTCTGCATTGACGGCTCTGATGAGTGCTACCAGAGCCTCAAGTATGCCGCCCGCCTTGGCGGCGGCGTCGATGCCGATATCGTGTTGCTGTATGTCCGGCCCGCAGACCAGGGCTTGCGCTCAGGCGGATTGGATATCAACGTCGCGCGCGAAAACATGCTGAAGTGGGGGATTGAGCTTCCGGGCACCAAATACCTGAAAAAAGGCCTCGATGTTCTGAAAGACCTCGGCATCATGGACGGTGACGACTGGGTGGAAGAACATGTCCACACGGATGTCGATAGCGACCCCCTGGGCGATAACAAAATCAATTACACCAATGCTCAGGGCAAGATGATCGTCCTTAAACTCAAGGTCGCGCCCGATATTGCGTCTGGCATTCTGACGCAATGGGAAATCGGCCAGTACGACCTGATTATCCTGGGCGCATCGGCGCGCTGGAAAGGCATGGGACGGAGTTTTTGGGACCCGGCGGTGGCGGAAAAAATCGCCGTGCATGCACCGTGTTCGGTGCTGGTGGCCCGCGACCTTGATGTCGGTCACGGCCATTTAATTTGCACCGACGGCTCGGATATTTCCCTGAAAATGGTTGAACAGGACGCTGTCCTGGCCAGCCGGTGCCAGTGCGCGGTGTCGCTGATGTCCGTGGCGCTGGACGTCGAAGGGGAAGGAGAGGCCAAGGCCCATGTCGAGGAAGCGAAGAAATTGCTGGAAGCCAAGGGGATTGAGGTCAAGGAATGCATCGTTAAAGTCGGCAACCCGATAGACGAAATCGTCGAGGCCGGTCCGGATTATTCCCTGATTGTGCTTTCCGGTACGGCTAAATCCGGCCTGCAACGCTTTTTCATGGGCAGCGTCGCCTTTCAGGTCATGGAGCACGCCCACAATTCGGTGTTGATCGTCAGGTAATTGCGTCGATCTGTTCTTCGCTGAGCCCGCCGGGAACAACCGTCACCGGCACCCTCAGTTTTCCCGTCATTTCCCTGAGCAATTTGGTCACTAACGGCCCCGGTCCATCGGTTCCGGTTGAGGCCCCTAAAACCAAAAGCGATATACTTTCTTCCTCGTCTATTAACTTGATGAGTTCTTCTTCAAGTTGGCCTTCGCGGATATACAGGGAAGGGGTGACGCCCGTCCGGGCTTGAATGGACGTTGCCACCACTTGCAGCATTTCTTCCGCCTCTTCGCGGGCTTCTTCGCGCATTTTTTCGCCGACGGCGACCCAGTGCTGATATTCAGCCGGCTGAATAACGTAAAGAAGGGCGATTTTGACGCCGACGTTGGAGGCGCGGCGGCACGCAAAGCGAATCGCCTGGCTCAACTCATCGCTGTTATCAACGACGCAAAGAAGCGTCCGGTTGGGGTCTGCCCGGGTGGGTTTTTTGTCGTTTTGCTCAGCCATCATTATCCCCTAAACCCTTCTGAATACGGCATTGGCCAGCCATCCTGCCATTCCGGCGATCAAAATGGCAATAACCCCATAGGCCAGTGAATGACGATGGGCAAAATTGTAGACCCCGGCTTCGAAGCCAATTTTACGGACCTCCAACAGCGTGGTTCTCTTGTTGATAAGCTTTTTGTCGCGGAATTGATAAACCTCAATTCCGTAAGTGCCGATGGTGACGTTGGCGGGAAAATTCAGGTTGGCGCGGAACAATTCGTTGCCAAGGAACGTCAGTTTATCAGGATCCAGGCTGTAAAGGCCCTGGTTTTGCTTGTTGCGGATCAGGGCGTCCTTGAAAAGGCCGATTTCTTTTGGTGAAAACGAGGTATCTGCGGGCACCATCTGGATGAAACCAGGGCCGATCTGGTTTTCCTTGCGGATAACCAGGGGCGCGAATTCCGCGATCGGCCGGTTACTCGCCAGCCCGTAAAAACCGGGAACCTGCTTGAAAGTGATGGTGTCCTTGTTGACCCAGACACCGGCGACCTGATACTTGCGCCGCACAACAGTGTCCCTTTGCGGCCCGCGGACAACGACCACGACGTCGCCCTTTCCGTCCGTGACCCCGAACAACAGGATATCAGCCCCGGTAAACCCTGTGGTAATGGCGACCATCGGATTCGATAGATCGACAACCAGTTCCCCCCGTGCTGCCTGGGCTGCCTGGGCCGGGGAGATATTTGCCGCCAAGGCAAGCAACAGGCCAAAGAAGACTCTAAAAAGGAGGGAATATTTCATCAGTGCCCTCCCGGCAAGCCGATGGAATAAAGGTCCAAGGGCGTTGAAACCAAATCGTAGCCGATCTTTGCGCAAACGCTTAAAACGATCAGCGCCAACAACCCGCGCAGGTGTTCGCCCTGCATTTTGTTGCCGAAACGCGCCCCGATCTGGGCGCCGATGACGCCGCCGGTCAATAGCAGCATGGCCAGGACGACATCCACCGTCTGGGTGTTGACGGCCTGCAGGACCGTCACATTGGCGGTGACGAAAATAATCTGGAACAACGACGTGCCGACAACGACAGCAGTCGGCATGCCCAACAGGTAAATCATCGCCGGCACCATGACGAAGCCGCCGCTGACGCCCATGATGGCGGCTAGAACGCCAACCAGGAACCCGATGCCCAAGGGCAGGGTGGCGCTGATATAAAGCCGAGATTTGCGGAAGCGGATTTTAAACGGTAGGCCGTGTATCCAGTAATGCTGGTGCAGTTTTTGGGTTTTCTTTTGCTTCCTTTTGACGATGGCATTGATGCTTTCAATCAACATCAAGCCGCCGACGATGCTGAGAAAGAGAACATAGGACAGCTGGATCGTCAGATCGATCTGGCCCATGGCGCGCAGAATTTTGAACAACCAGACCCCGAAGGTTGAACCGACAACGCCGCCGACGAGAAGCACCAGCCCCATCTTGAAATCGACGTTGCCGCGTTTCCAATGGGCCAAAACCCCGGAAATCGAAGAAGCGACGATTTGGTTGGCTTCCGTCGCCACGGCAACGGCGGGGGGGATGCCGACGAAAATCAGCAGCGGGGTCAATAAAAATCCACCGCCGACCCCGAAAAGACCGGACAGAAACCCGACGCCGGCGCCCATGCCGAGAATCAGAAAAATGTTGACCGACAGTTCGGCAATAGGGAGGTAGATTTGCATAAAAGCCTTAAGGAGAACGGTTCATCACCGGCCAATTTTTGGCGCTGCCGTTCATTACGGGTTGTAATGCACCCCGTCAGGAAGATACATGTATGTCATTGATAAATAATAAATAATTAGCAAGAAAAAGGACGCTATCACGTCCGCATTCCTGAATATATCATTTAAACCTTATTGAATACGTGGTCAAGGGGAGCTGCCTTGGTTTATG
This sequence comes from Alphaproteobacteria bacterium casp-alpha2, assembly GCA_001510075.1. Classification (GTDB taxonomy): domain Bacteria; phylum Pseudomonadota; class Alphaproteobacteria; order Rhodospirillales; family Casp-alpha2; genus Casp-alpha2. The sequence goes on along the minus strand of LFEN01000043.1, from coordinate 1,892 downwards.
CCAAAACCCCCAACTAAATAAAGATGGCCTAATAAATCAGTTCGGAATCCTCGTCTGTTGAGGTAATGACGATTTGGCCGGAATCGGCGAGCGACTTTGCGGTGGTGACAATCACGGCCTGGGCCTCGTCGACGTCTTTCAAACGTACCGCGCCCATGGCCTCCATGTCTTCGCGCATCATCTTGCCGGCGCGCTCGGACATGTTGGAGAAGAACAAATCCTTGACGTCTTCGGCCGAGCCCTTGAGGGCAAGGGCCAACTGGTCTTTTTCGACCTGGCGCAGTAACAGCTGAATGCCGCTGGCGTCGAGGCGCACCAGATCGTCGAAGGTGAACATCAACTGTTTGATGCGCTCGGCGCTTTCCCGGTTGCGTTCTTCGAGCGCCGTCATGAAGCGGGTTTCCGTGTTGCGGTCGAGGTTATTGAAGATATCGGCCATCATCTCGTGGCTGTCGCGCTTGGCCGAGCGCGCCAGATTGGTCATGAACTCGGTTCTCAGCGTGCGTTCCACTTGATCAAGGATTTCCTTCTGCACCGCTTCCATGCGCAGCATCCGCATGATCACTTCCATCGAAAAGTTCTCCGGCAGCACGCCCAAAACCCTGGATGCGTGGTCGGCCTTGATCTTGGACAGCACGACGGCGACCGTCTGCGGGTATTCGTTTTTCAGATAATTGGCCAGCACCGACTCGTTGACGTTGCCCAGCTTGTCCCACATGGTGCGACCGGCGGGGCCGCGCATTTCTTCCATGATGGCGTTGACGCGCTCCTCGCCCAGGGCGCCGGTGAGCAGGCGTTCGGTGGAGGAATAAGACCCGACGAGGCCACCGGCGCTGGACAATTGATCGGCGAATTCCACAAACAGGCGCTCGACGATATTGGACGATAGGGAACCCAGGCTGGACATGGCTGTCGAAAGATCGCGGATTTCCTCGTCGTCCATCCTCTCGAACAGGGCGGCGGCTTTTGCAGGCCCGATCGACAGCATGAAGGCAGCTGCCTTCTGGGGGCCCGTTAGCGACCGGTAATCGTCTTTCGCACGTGCCATGAAATTGCCCGTTTATTGGTATATGAAACAACTTTACACAATAAAGTTAACGGAATTTTACGAAAAACGGCATAGTGATGCTAGTCATCTGGAACTGAAAAAGGCTTCATAAATTGCCCTTCGACTGATATTCTCCCGGAGATTTTGGGAGAATTAATCATGGTTGAAAAACGCGGGCGTCCGATAGTTGTTTTGTCACTAAGTGCTGATGAGCGCGAATACCTGGAGCAACAGGTTCGTCGCCACAGGGCGCCGCGCTCCCTTTCTGATCGCTGTCGCATTATCCTTCGATGCGCCGATGGTTTGACGAGCAAGGAGGTTGGTGCAGAGCTTGGTTTTCATGAACACACAGTTGGCAAATGGCGCCGACGATTTCAGACAGATCGCCTGGACGGTCTTTGGGATGATCCGCGCCCTGGGCGTCCACGTTCAATCACTGACAATGAGGTCGCGACCATTATAGAGCGCACATTACATGACAAACCCCGGGACGCTACGCATTGGTCCATTCGTTCGATGGCGAAGGAGGTAGGTCTTTCCCATACGACGGTGCGGCGCATCTGGACTGCCTTTGGTTTGCAGCCTCACCGCAAGGAACGCTTCAAACTGTCCAGTGATCCGTTGTTCGTTGACAAGGTGCGCGACATTGTCGGGTTGTATCTTTCGCCGCCAAACAGGGCTTTGGTCTTAAGTGTTGATGAGAAGAGCCAGATTCAGGCCCTTGATCGATCACAACCGGTTTTACCCATGATGCCCGGTATTCCAGAACGCCAGACCCATGATTATATCCGCCATGGTACCACGTCCCTGTTTGCAGCTCTTGATGTTGCTTCGGGCTTCGTCA
>LFEN01000042.1 GCA_001510075.1 Alphaproteobacteria bacterium casp-alpha2 | reverse complement strand
GACCATGAACAGGACAAGAGCTGAAATGACGATCCGCATGGTGTCCGTATCGACGGCGGTCAAAACGTAAACCCCCAAGGGCGTGCTGATGACAAGAGCCAGGATCATCGGCAGGACGGTTTTGCGGTCGCAATGGCGGACCGCCGTTGGTAAGAGCTGGATAATGCCCGGCAACTCGGTGATGGCGTGCAGGGCGACGGCAAACTTCGGGGTAAAAGCCAACGCCATAATGGGGACAACGACCAAGGCCCCGCCAAAACCCACAAACCCGCGAAGGAAGCCGCCGATAAAAACCGCTATCGCAGCGAGCAGAAGTTGCGTCAGGTCAAAGCCGCCAAGTTCGGAAAGTATCACGGTGCCGATGCTGACAATTTTTCAAACCAGGCGGCGATGCCAAGAAGCTTATCGTCGTCGCGCGGGCGGGCGGCAATCTGCAAACCCAGCGGCAATCCGTTTTCCCCGGTGCCGCAAGGCAGCGTGATGGACGGCAGGCCCAGAAGCGTCCAGGCGCGGCTCATGATCGGGTCGCCGGTGCCTTCGTCGAACAAGGGCGCTTCATCGAGGGTGCTGGGCGCCAACAGGGCGTCGGCATCACCGAAAAGAGAATCAATTTCAGCCAAACATTCGTCCCGCCGACGGCAGCCATCGTCGTAGGCGGCGGCGGAAATACTTTCTCCTTGCACCAACAGGTCGCGCAGCGGCTGGCTTAACGCATCGAAATGGCATCGGTGCTCGTGGGCCAGTTCGCGCGCCGCTTCACAAGCCATCATGGAGGTTTGAATGTCGGCCAGTTCGGCGAAGGCGGCCGGGACCGCGTCAGTGGTTACGTCGGCGCCATGTTGGGCGGCCAAATCGGCAACTTTTTTTACCGCATCCAGGGCAGACGGGGCAACCTTTTCCCATTCGGGTGACGTTCTGAGCGCCAAGCGTGGCGGGGAAACGGAACCCACAGGAGCCATAAGGTTCGGTCGTCCGGCAAGCACACCGGACAGCAGTCCTGCCCCGGCGACATCTTTGGCAAAAACGCCGACCGTATCCAGGGAATTCGATAACGCCTTGATGCCGGCGAGGCTGATCAGCCCCCGGGTCGGTTTGAAACCGACAATCCCGCAATAGGCTGCCGGGCGAATGGTCGACGCCGCCGTCTGCGAGCCAATGGCAAGCGGCACCATGCCGTCGGCGACGGCCGCGACCGAACCGGAAGACGATCCCCCCGGTGTGCGTTCAAGATTTAGGGGGTTCCGGGTTGGGCCGGCTTTCCAATAAGCGAATTCCGTAGACACTGTCTTGCCCAGGATGATCGCCCCCGCCGCCCGCAGCCGGGCGACAGCCGCCGCGTCGGCGCCGGGTTGGTGACCCTCATAGATAGCGGACCCGTACCCGGTCGGCAGATCGGCGGTATCAAAAATATCTTTGACGCCGACGGGCAGTCCGAACAAGGCCCCCCTTTTTTCCATTGGCCAAGTAGTGAGCGCATCGATCTGGCGGTCGACAAAATCCCAATCCAGGGTCTTCCAGGCCAAAACCTCGGGGTCCCGGGCTTCGATTCTGTCGCGGCAACGGGCGATTATTTTTTTTATCTCCTCAGACAAGGGTTCGCCCTCCGTCCACATAGATCGTTTGCCCGGTAATAAATCCGCCGCCTTCCGCCAGCAGCAGAATAATCGTTCCCATCAAATCCCGGGGTTCGGCCAGCCGTCCCATGGGTATGACGGCGACGGCCTGTTCGCGGAATCCAGGTTGGCTAAGATACCCCTCGGTCATTGGCGTTTCGATCATCGCCGGGCCGATGGCATTGACGGTAATGTTTTTAGGCGCCCATTCGCGCGCCAAAACCCTGACCAGTTGGGACAGGGCCGCCTTGGAACTGGCATAGGCGGCATAGTTCGAATTTGCCACCAGACTGGAGACGGAAGCGAGATGAACGATGCGCCCGCCATGACTAAGGGCTTCGGCGGCAACCCGCGACAGCAAAAATGCCCCGGTCAAATTAACGTCGATGCAATCGCGAAAAACGCTCTCATCCGCTGTCATCGAGGGCTCAATAGGCAAGAGCCCGGCAGCGTTGATGGCGCCGTCGATGCGCTCAAACTTGTCGATGCCATCATTGACGACAGCCCGCAAAGCCGCCTCATCCCTGATATCGGCGATTATGGCCAGGGCGTCGGGGCATTCGGCGGAAACGGCCAGCAGGCGGGCTTCGTCGATGTCAAAAAGAACCAGCTTGGCGCCCCGTTCGTGCAAGGTCCGGGCGATGGCGCTGCCGAGTCCACCGCCGGCCCCGGCAATAATAAAAACGCGGTTTTGGAGGTCAAAAAGAGGATCGTCCTTCATCAAGCCCACCTATTCTTTCATTAAAAATCATTATGATTCACGCAACAACAAAGAATGCTCTTGACTTAACGAGGTCCATATCATGATACTTTTCGTATCAATATGGAAGAGACCTAAAGTCTCAATCGTCGCCGGAGCGGGATTAGTCTTAAACTTCGGCAAAACAGGTGGATTCAGGGAGATAGTACGCATGAAATCACTACGCAGACTCTGCTTCACGGCCGTTATTGCGATCCTGGCCGGTGTAGCGACACTGGGAGTCCCCAAAACCACGCGGGCTGCCGAAACCATTCCCATCCTACTTTGCCCCTTTGGTTGCGGCCCCATGGCTGGTGATACGATTTTGATGAACCAGCTCATCAAGGCCGGCTCGGATGTCATTTTGCTGCCGCAGGAAACGCCCGGCTACATGTACAACATTCGCGAAATGGGCCGGACCAATAGAAAGTGGAAAAACTCGATCTTTAAAACCGAAGGCGTGCTCATCCAGATTGCGTATGCCGGCGGTTCTCCGGAAATGAAGGAATTCCTGCCCGAGGCGGTGAAAATCCCCTGGAAGCTCCTTTACGGCGAAACGTGGTGGGGCCAGGGCAAGTTCCTCGGCACCTTCGATTGCAGCATCAAGTCCTTGGGCGACCTTAAGGGCAAGCGGATTTCTCTCGGCCTTCGTGGTCAGTCCGATTGGGGCGTTTTCCCGCGCTTGCTGCTTGAGCATGTCTTCGGCATTACGCCGAAAAATGCCGATATCCGCCACATGACGCCTGGGCAATTGACCCAGCAGTTGATCGACGGCGCGACCGATGCCGCTATCGTTCCGATCGGCGCCGAACCTAACATGAAAGAATTCTTGATTCCCGGTTTGGTGCGTCAACTCGAAGCCACCGGCAAAAAAATGTGCTATCTCGGCGTAACCAAACAGGACATTGATAAGCTCAACAAGAAGTTCGAGGCAACGTGGATTCACGTCAACCTGCCGCCGAACACCCTGCCGCATCAAACGGAACCCTTAGGTATCGGCGTCAACCGCGCATATGCGGCTGTCCATCCGACGTTTGACGAAAAGAAGGCATACGCGACAGTGATGGCGGTTGCCAAAATCGCTCCGAAGATGAAGAAGCTCCACGCTCTGTGGCGCGTCTGGTCGCCGGAACTCATGACTTGCGGTCTGTCCGAGAAAAACACCCATCCAGGCGCCATCAAGGCGTACAAAGAGCTCGGTTGGTGGAAGCAGACAAAGAAGTGTTCACCCATGACGTATCCGAAAGGGTAAGGGGTTAAATAAACTTCTGATTATTAGGGAGGCAAGCCCGGCCTATTTATCTTCGGTGTTTTGCCTCCCTAATTTCTTTTATTTTTTTTGTACCCTTCGGGTCCACGCATTTATTTTTAGGCCTTTAATCTATGCCCAGCTGGAAAAAACTTCGTACGGCCTTTGACATCCCCTTTCTTGTTATCGGTATTGCGCTGACCGTTTACATCGGATTTGCAGCATTCGGGTTTCTCAAGAATTCCTCTGAACACTATTCGAACTTCATTCTCGGCACGTGTTTGATGACAGGGTTGCTTGCCGTACGAAAACTCTGCGACGAGAAAATTCAGGGCGACGTTCAACGGTTTTTCGGGATCCGGTTCACGTTTGCCGCATTTGCCCTCGTTACCAGCGCCATCGCCATGGGGTATGTCCGCTATAACGCGGTAACACTGGAGCAGACCCAACCGTTCTTCAACGATACCGATATGATCTTCGGCTGGTTGATGACGATCTCCATCCTGGCGCTGACCCTTATTCACTGGGGTTTGCTGTTAACCAGTGTCATTGCCGTTGCGATCGCCTATTTCTTCCTCGGCCATATGATCGAAAACCCGTTATTCATGACGCCCCAGTACGACCCTAAATTCGTCATGAACTACATCGGGCTCGGCACCAACCAGGGCTTTTACTATCTGGCCCAGGTGGCCGCCGATTCTGTCTACTTTCTGATTATCTATGCGGCGATATTGCTTGGCGTCGGCATGCTGGACATGGTTCTCGATGTCGGCAAGATGACCGGGCGGCGTGTCTCGGGCGGCGCTGCCGGACCGGCGATCATCGGATCGGGCGTCGTTGCCTCGATCATGGGCCAGGCGGTTTCCAACGTCGTGCTGACGGGGCGGCTGACCATTCCGATGATGAAAAAATACGGTTATCGGAATTCCATGGCCGGCGCCATTGAGGCGACGGCATCGACGGCCGGCCAGATTATGCCGCCGGTGATGGGGCTGGCGGCTTTTATTATCGCCTCGTTTCTCAACCTGCCTTATATCGATGTCGCGCTCAGCGGATTAGTTCCGGGGCTTCTTTACCTCACCGGCGTTTCCATTGCGGTGGCCGTCTACGCGCGCCGTTACAATCTGCCGAAGCTTAAAGAAAAGGTCGATACCACCAGGATCAAACGATTGCTGCCGACGTTCATCATCTCCTTTGGCGTCGTTCTGTGGTTCCTTCTGGGCTACCGCTCACCGGCAATTGCCGGGTTGTGGGGCATCATTCTGGCCTTAGGGCTGTGCATGTTCCAGGGAAAGTACCGGCCGACCCGCCGCCAGCTTTACGAAGCGGTGGAAGAGGGCTTCTATCTGGTATCCATTCTGTCTCTGCTGCTGATTGCTATCGGACCGTTAGGGCAAGTCATGTTGACGACAAACCTGGCAGGCCGCTTGGGCTCGGTGCTCATTCAGTACCTGCCGGACACGCAACTTATTTTGCTGATTGGCGCCATGGTCGTTTCGCTCATCTTGGGCATGGGGCTGCCGACGCCGGTGGCGTATATCATCGTCGCCCTGGCGCTGGTGCCGTTCATGCAGCAGATCGGTCTGCCGCCGTTGCAGGCGCATTTCTTCGTGTTTTATTTTGCCGTCTTCTCTACCTTGACGCCACCCGTTGCCGTCAGCGTCCTGGCGGCGGCGAAGCTTGCCGACGCTTCGTTTCTCAATACTGCTGCGGATTCGCTCAAGATCGCGCTGACCACCTTCATCATTCCGTTCGCGTTCGTATTTTTCCCGGAATTGATGACTTTCCCGCATCTGACCTGGGCCGTCGTTCCGGCGATCTTAGTCGTGCTGGCCTTTCAGTGGACGGTATCGATCTCGACCTATGGATATCTGTTCCGCCCCCTCATCGCCTGGGAGCGGGGCGTGTTTGCCGTTGCCGCCCTCGGCGGTTTTATGGGAATGGCGTACAGCAACACCACCTATTACACCGTCCATGCTGTGCTGTTCGTAGGCATGGCCGTCATGCTGTTTGCGACCCGCAAGCGGAATGTGCTGGAAACCGAAGCTGCCGAATAAGATTTTTTAATCAGGTTTAATCGCGAACAGGATTTGGTCAAATTCGACCAGCGTTGCGTCTTCCATATGGATGGCGGCGATGGCGCCGGCCACCGGGGCTTCGATGGTGGTGAAAAGTTTCATGACTTCGATCAGGCAGAGGGGCGCGCCTTTTTCGACCCGCGAGCCGACCTCGACAAACGGTTCCTCGCCCGGGGCCGAGCGGCGGTAGGCGGTGCCGACCATGGGGGCTCTGACGATGTTGTGACCTTTATCGATCCGGGGCTCGGTTTTTCCAACTGTTTTGGGGCTGCCGGGTTGGGGCTCCGTGGCCGTCTCGCTCGGCAGGGGTTGCGGGCCTTGGCCGCTTGACGCACGGCCGCCACGGCGGACGACCAGCCGGGTGCCTTCAATATCAAGGCTGACTTCCTCGCAATCGGAGGCATCGATGATTTTGAGGATTTCCGCGACATCCTTGAAACTCAGCGGCATTTTAAGATTTCCCGTTGCACGGCCAACATTAGGTAACCATCAACCTTTAAGGCTTGCGGAATACGTCGCCGCCAGGCGAATAGCCGCTTCTTTCATCTTCGGCACGAATGCCAAGGCGTTGTTCAGGGTCATCCGGGCTTCCGGGGCGGAAATGGCGATTCCGCCGATGCATTGCCCGTCTTTGCGGATGACGGGCACGGCCACACAAACCACGCCGTGGACGAATTCCTCGTTGTCCGTGCCAATTTCATCTTTTCGAATTTTCGCCAGCGCCTTGCTCAAGGCAGCGGCACTGGTCAGCGTATTATCCGTATATCGTGCGTACGGCATGTTTTGCAGCAGCAGCGCCGATTGTTCTTCCGGCAATCTGCTCAACAAAAGCTTTCCAATCGCCGTACAATGGGCCGGAACCCGGCTTCCGGCATCAAAGCGAAGGCCCAGAGGCCACTTGGCCTCGACCCGGTCAAGGTAGATCACTTCGCCGCCGCTCAAGACGCCATAGTTGCTGGTTTCGCCGGTTTCGTCGGAAAGCCCCTGCAGGATCGAGCGGCGCAGCGAGCGGGGCGCTGCCGCGGCCAATGTCCGATGCGCCAGATCGACGAGGTTGACGCCTTCGATAAAGCCCGCCCCGGTGGAATCGCGCTCAACAAAACCGATATCCATCAGCAAGTTGACGATCCGGTGGGCCGTCGGTTTGGTCATTCCGGTGATGCGGATGATCTCGCTCATGGACGCCGGCGCGGCGTTGGCGGATACCGCCTCAAGCACGGAAAAGGCCTTGCCCGTTGCACCCAGTTCGGTCAGCCGCTCGAAGCGTTCCTCCAATCCTTCGGAAGGGTCGAGGGATACGTTTTCAGCCTTATGACCTTGAACAACTGCGAATTTCTTAGGCATTAATTTCATTACAATCTTGACAGTTTCAATGTCCGGGCTGCACTATGCATCTGTTGAAAATTGAAATCAATCGTCTTGTATAATGAGACGTCCACATTGACCGGGGCTGACGAAACAACGCCGTGATAGATAATCAAGCCAGGGTGAAGGTTTCCCGTGTCCTTGTCGCCAACCGGGGCGAGATTGCGCTCAGGGCGGTGCGCGTCTGCAGACTTTTGGGCCTGGAAACGGTGGCTGTCTATTCCCATGCCGACGTTCACTCGCCTCATGTCGAAGCCGCCGACCGGTCCGTCTGCATCGGTCCGCCACCGAGCGCCCAAAGTTATTTATCCATCCCGGCATTGTTGCACGTCGCCAAGGAAACCGGCTGTGACGCGGTTTATCCGGGATACGGGTTTTTGTCGGAGAAGGCCGATTTTGTCGAAGCCTGCGAAGCCAACGCGATGAAGTTCATTGGGCCATCCGCAGATGTCATTCGGATGATGGGTGATAAGGCCAAGGCGCGTGAAATGGCCCAGCGCTTCGATGTTCCGGTGGTTCCCGGATCCGATGGGATATTTGCGTCGGGGGAGGAAGCCGAGGCGGCGGCCAATAAAATCGGCTATCCCTTGTTGTTGAAGGCGCGTTCCGGGGGTGGCGGACGCGGGATGCGTGTCGCCGAAGACGCTGGCGGGTTCTTGTCAGCGTTCTCGCAAGCCGCCCGCGAAGCAGAGGCCGCGTTTTCCGACGGCGCCATTTATCTGGAACGCTTTTTCCCGGCGGTTCGCCACATCGAGATCCAGGTTCTGGGTGATGGCCAGGGAAACGCCCTGGTGATGGACGAGCGGGACTGTTCTATCCAGCGCCGCCATCAAAAACTTGTCGAGGAATCTCCGTCTCCTGTCGTCGGCCCGGAGCTAAGGGCCAAACTCCGCGATGCCGCCGGGCGCCTTACCCGGGGAATTGCTTATGAAGGGGCCGGCACCGTCGAATTTATTTTCGATGAAGCTTCCGGAGAATTTTTCTTTATCGAAATGAACACCCGTATTCAGGTCGAGCACCCGGTGACCGAAATGCGCACGGGACTCGACCTCGTCCAGCAGCAATTCAAAATTGCCCAGGGGCATCCGTTGCCGGACCTTGACGAAAATACCATGCCGGGCGGCCATGCCATAGAATTCCGCATCAATGCCGAAGACTGGGTGCGTGGGTTCGTTCCGTCCCCCGGCCGGCTTGATGAATGGCAACCGCCCGAGGGCCATGGCGTTCGTTTTGATTCTGCTGTTCACCAAGGCTACGCCATTACCCCTTATTACGATTCAATGATCGGCAAATTAATTATTCATGGCCGCGACCGCGAAGAGGCGCTGGCGCGCTCGCGCTCGGCTCTTTCGGACTTTCGCTGCGAAGGCGTTTCCAGCACCATCGGGTTTCATCGTATTCTCGTCGATGATGCGGATTTTCTGGCTAATCGCATTCATACGCGGTGGACCGAAACCGTGCTTCCGGAAACATCCGGGTAAACGAGGTTTGTATGGTAAAAAAAGTTCGCCTGATCGACGTTACCATTCGCGATGGCCACCAATGCCTGTGGGCGACACGAATGACCACGGCGATGATGAAGAATATCGCCTCGAAACTTGATGAGGCGGGGTTTGAAGCCATTGATCTGGTCGGCGGCGCCGTCTTCGACGTTTGTGTCCGCTTTTTGCGCGAAGACCCGTGGGAACGCATGCGCATTCTCAATACCTGGGTGACCAAAACGCCGTTGATTATCCATACGCGCGGGCAAAGCCTTTTTACCTTCGAATTTTTTGCCGATGATATCGTCGAATTGGCGGCTGAGCGTTTTGCCGCCAACGGCATGCGCTATCACACCGTTTATGACGCCCTTAATGACATCCGCAACCTGGAAATTCCCATCCGCGCCGCCCGTAACCTTGGCATCTATACCGTGCCGGGGCTCGTCTATTCCCACAGCCCGGTCCACACGGACGAATACTATGTCCGCAAGGCCAAGGAGCTTCTGGCGATCGGGGTTGATGGCGTGTTCATCAAGGACCCGAGCGGGCTGTTGACGCCTGAGCGCGTGGCGACCCTGGTTCCGGCCCTTAAAAAAGCTATCGGCGGGCTGCCCTTGCAGTTGCACACGCATTGTCTTTCCGGGCTGGCGCCCTATGTCGCCTTGCAGGCCGTCGAGCATGGCGTCGACACGGTGCATACGGCGACATCGACATTAGCCAATGGCGCATCGCACCCGCCGACGGAACTGTTTACCCGTAATTGCCGTCGCCGTGGTCACGAGGTGGATATTGATCTCGCTCTCCTCAAGGGCGTTGCCGAGCATCTGACCTTTATTGCCGAAAGTGAAGATAAGCCGGTCGGCCGGCCCCTTGAATACGATGAATTTCATTTTCACCACCAAGTCGCCGGCGGCATGATTTCCAATCTGCACCAACAATTAGAGACCGTCGGGCTTGAAGACCGGATCGATGAAATCCTGGAAGAAGCAGGCCGGGTGCGGGCGGATCTGGGCTATCCCATCGTCGTCAGCCCCTTCGCCCAATACATCATCACCCAGTCCGTTTTGAACGTCATGGGCCGGGACCAGAGCCGCGAACGCTACGACACAGTTCCGGATGAAGTGCGGCTCTATATGCGCGGCGGTTATGGCGAAATCGCCGGCGAGATTGATCAAAACCTTTATGACAAGATCACCGCCGGTGCTGAGGCGATAACCGAGCGCCCCGGCGCGCTGGTGGCGCCGGCGCTGGAGCGTCTCCGCAAGATAAGAGGCCCGTTCGAATCCGATGATGACTTGTTATTGGCGGCTTTCTACGATGAAACCCAATATGGCGCCTTGAAGGATGCAGGGCCCATTGAGACGGACTATCCGGTGATGAAGACACCACTTATTACCCTGATTAAGGAACTCACCGAACGCTCGGACATAAAGAGCTTCCATATCAGCCAAAAGGCCAATTGACGAACCCAAGGGGAGAACGCCATGACAGAGCCCTGCATCATCACGGTCGCCATCACCGGCGCCTTGCCGACGAAGGAAGACACGCCAGCCGTGCCGGTGACGCCGGAAGAGCAAATCGAATCCACCCACGAGGCCTACGAGGCAGGGGCGTCGCTGGTGCACATTCATGTTCGCAACGAAGACCAGACTCCTGGTTCCGATCCGGAAAAATATCACGCCATTCAGGAAGGCGTTAAAAAACACTGCCCCGGCATGATCATTCAATTCTCCACCGGCGGGCGCGGCCGGGACCAGGACCAGCGCGGCGGCATGTTGCATCACCGCCCCGACATGGCCTCGCTGGCCACGGGGTCGGTCAATTTTCCGAGCAATATCTATGAAAACCCCCCCGATTTTGTCGAGGCCCTGGCCTCAAAGATGCTGGAATTTAACGTTAAACCGGAAATCGAGGTTTTCGATGTCGCCATGCTCTACAACGCCGCCAATCTGGTCAAAAAGGGACTGCTCAAAGCCCCCGTTCACCTGCAATTCGTCCTGGGAATCCCCAATGCCCTGCCGGCGCGCCGATCATTGTTGGAATTTCTGATCAAGGAACGCGAAGATGTCCTGCCCGGCTCGACCTGGGCCGCCGCCGGAATCGCCCGCCACCAGTTTGATGTTAATCAGTGGTGCCTGGAACTCGGCGGACATTGCCGGACGGGGCTCGAAGACAATATAAAATTCGACCGCGACCGTCTGGCCGTCAGCAATGCCGAACTGGTCACGAAGATTGTCGATATCGCCGGAGATTACGGGCGTCGCCCGGCGACACCGGCCCAAGCGCGGGAGATACTGGGCCTTGCCGGAAGAGACTGATAAACGGAGTGAAACCGCCTTTAAAACGGCGCAGGCGTTGGTTGCCGAGGTGCGCGCCGGGCATGCCGCGCCCAGCGATATCGCGCGCTCCGTATTGGATGATATTCAAACCCTCGACGGGTCTCTCAACTGTTTTGCCAGCCTAAATCCCGACGACGTCATGGCCCAGGCGTCGGCGCTCGACCGGCGTCTCGCCAAGGGTGAAGACCTGGGCCCGCTTGCCGGGCTGCCCGTATCGGTGAAGGATCTGCTCGTCGCCAAGGGGCACCCGACGGCGTTCGGTTCCCTGACCATGCAGGGCAACGTCGTCGATCTGGACGCCCCCGTTGTCGAACGGTTGCGCGCCGCCGGCGCGGTGATTTTGGGCAAGACGACAACCAGCGAATTCGGCTGCAAGGCCGTCGGCGACAGCCCCCTGACCGGCATTACCCGCAATCCCTGGAATACGGAAAAGACGCCGGGCGGGTCCAGTTGCGGTGCGGCCGCGCTTGTCGCTTCGGGCACCTCGCCGGTGGCGATCGGCACCGATGGCGGCGGGTCTCTTCGCATACCGGGGAGCCTGACCGGCCTGGTGGGCTTCAAAGGTCATTTCGGGCGGGTGCCCGCCTATCCTGCCGCCGCCGTGCCGACGTTGATCCATATCGGGCCGCTGTCGCGCCAAGTGCGTGATGCGGCTTTGATGATGTCGGTGATTTCCGGTTACGATGAACGCGACCCCTTCAGCATCGCCGCTCCGAAGCCCGACTACCTTGCGGCTTGCGAACACCGCCCGAATGGTCTGCGCGTCGCCTACAGTCCGACCCTGGGGTATGCCCGGGCCGATCCGCAGGTGGCGGAAATAGCCAAGGCCGGGCTTGCCCGTCTGGAAGCCGCCGGTTGCCATATAGAGGTGGTCGACCATGTTTTCGACGACCCGGTAGAGATTTGGAAGGCGGAGTTCTATGGCGGGGTCGGCACGCGCCTGAAGACAGCCATGCAAACCAGACGGGGCGATCTCGATCCCGCCGTGGCGAATGCGTTGGACGGCGTTTTTTCGCTGTCGATGACCGACTATTACGAACGCGTGTTCGAGCGCTTTCAGTTCCGCGACCGGGTCCGGACGTTCTTCGAAAAATACGACATCCTCGCCACGCCGACACTGCCCGTGAGCGCCTTTGACGTAGGCCTGAATGTTCCGCCGGGGCACGAGGACCGGGATGCCATTTCCTGGGCTTACTACAGCTACCCCTTTAATTTGACGGGCCAACCGGCGGTCTCCGTGAATGCCGGTTTCGACGCTGACGGGTTGCCGGTGGGGCTGCAACTGGTCGCCAAGCCGATGGCCGAAGAAACGCTGTTTTCCCTGGCCGCAGCGTTTGAGGAAACCAACCCCGAACCGGACAGGCGTCCTTCCTTGTCATGAAACCCGAGCTCAGTTGTTCTTCGCGTCGTCGAGGATCATATCCGCTGCCTTCTCGCCGATCATGATTGTCGGCGCGTTGGTGTTGCCGGACGTAATCGTCGGCATGATAGAGGCATCGGCGATGCGGAGTGCGCGAATGCCCCGCACCCGAAGCCGCTCGTCGACCACCGCCATCGTGTCTGTGCCCATTTTGCAGGTGCTGGTCGGATGATAGATGGTCTGCGCGATGTTTCGTGCGCTATCGAGAAGTTGTTCGTCGGACTGCACGTCCGGGCCGGGCAGGTGTTCGCGAACGATAAATGGCGCAAGGGCGTCTGCCGCCACCAGACTGCGCGTCAGCTTCAGGCCGCCCAAGGCGGTTTCTCGATCAAGAGAAGTCGCCAGGTAATTAGGATGGATCGCCGGATGGGCCTTGGGGTCGGGCGAGTTGAGGACGATGGAGCCCCGGCTTTCCGGGCGCAGTTGGCAAACCGACAGGGTAATGCCCGAAAACCCGTGCATCTTGATCCCGGGCTTGTCCGCGCTCAACGGTTGGAAATGGAACTGGATATCCGGCGTTTCCAGTCCCGGACGGGACTTGGCGAAGATACAGACCTGGCTGGCGCCCATGCTCATCGGTCCGGTGCGCGCCAGCACATAGCGTATGCCGATCGCCATGCGGCGGAAAAAATTGTTGATCTGGTCGTTGAGGGTCGGAATGTTGACTTCGTATACGGCGCGTATCTGCAAATGGTCCTGAAGGTTCTCGCCGACACCGGGAAGCTCGGCGGCCACCGGAATGTCGAGCCCCCGCAGCCGGTCCCCCGGCCCGATGCCGGAAAGTTGAAGGATTTGCGGAGATCCGATGGCGCCCGCCGAGAGGATGATCTCGCCACCGGGTTTCAGACCGGCATGGCGTGGCGCGCCTTTGACCGAAAAGGCGATACCGGTAGCGTGTCCGTCTTCGATAACGACCCGCTCGACCAGCGCATGGGTGGTGATTTCCAGGTTCCGCCGATGGCGGACGGGATTGAGGAAGGCGACGGCAGTCGAACATCGCCGGCCATTGCGCGCCGTCAATTGGAAATAGCCCGCACCTTCCTGGTTGGCGCCGTTGAAATCGTCGGTGCGGGGTATGCCGGTTTCCCCGGCCGCCGAAATAAGCGCTTCGCAGATCTTGCTGTGGGCGCGCATGTTGGATACCGAAAGCGGGCCGTCGGCACCATGGTATTCGTCGGCGCCTCTCTCCTGGCGCTCGGAGCGTTTGAAGTAGGGCAGGACATTTTCATAGGACCACCCGGCATTACCCAGTTGCCGCCAATGGTCGTAATCCTCGCGTTGGCCACGGATGTACAACAGGCCGTTGATGGAGCTCGACCCGCCGAGCGTCTTGCCGCGCGGCCAATCGAGACGACGACCGTTTATGCCGGGGTCGGGTTCGGTCCTGTAGCACCAATCCATATTCGGGTTGTGGAGGGTCTTGAAATAGCCGACCGGCACGTGAATCCACGGATTCCAGTCACGCCCACCGGCTTCCAGCAGCAAAACCCGTTTTCCCGCGTCGGCGCTCAGCCGATTGGCGAGTACGCAGCCGGCGGAACCGGCGCCGACGACGACATAATCGTATGTTTCTTCGTTTTTGGTCATGTCCTGGGTGTCCGGCTCGCCAAACTTTGCAATAATGCTTTAAGTTAACCCCAGGGAGGCGGAATGGCGATCAAGCACTTGAAGAAAGCGGAAAAAAATCCAGCGACCGGAGAGGCCGAGACGCGCAAGGTCGTATCCCGGATGTTGGATGAGATAGAAAAAGGCGGCGAGGCCAAGGCCCGTGAATACGGCGAAGTGCTCGACGGCTGGACCGGTGACATCGTTGTCGGTCGGGACGCGATCGCGGCTGCCGGAAGCCAGGTCACGGATCAACTTAAAGACGACATTCGTTTTTCCTATGACCGGGTGCGCAATTTCGCCGAACATCAACGCGCCAGCATCAAGGATTTTGAAACCGAGTTGTCGCCCGGACTGTGGGCCGGACAGCGCCTGATCCCCGTGCAGTCCGCCGGTTGTTACGTTCCCGGCGGGCGTTACGCGCATGTCGCGTCCGCCGTCATGAGCATCACCACGGCAAAAGTGGCCGGTGTCGAAAACGTCATCGCGTGTTCCGCGCCAAGCCAGGAACATGGCGGTATTCATCCGGCGATCCTCTATGCCATGGACCTGTGCGGAGCCGATCACATTCTTTCGCTCGGCGGGGTGCAGGGAATTGCCGCCATGGCGTTCGGGCTGTTTACCGGCTGCCAAGCCAATATTCTGGTCGGTCCCGGCAATCGGTTCGTCGCCGAGGCCAAACGCATGTTGTTTGGGCGGGTCGGCATTGACCTGTTCGCCGGGCCGACGGAGATACTCATCATCGCCGATGAAGCCGCCGATCCTGAAATCGTCGCGGTCGATCTTGTCGGGCAGGCCGAGCACGGCCCCGATTCCCCGGCCTGGCTGGTCACCACCAGCCGACAACTGGCCGATAGCGTCATGGCCCGCATCGATGACTTGATTGCGGCGCTTCCAGACGTGCAAGCCGGGGCGGCAGGCACCGCCTGGCGGGATTATGGCGAGGTCGTGCTTTGCGACAGCGACGAGGAAGCGGCCCAGGTGAGCGACGATTATGCGCCGGAACATCTGGAAGTGCAGACCCGGAATCTTGACTGGTACGTGGCGCGGCTGAAGAACTACGGCTCGCTGTTCGTCGGCGAGGAAACCACCGTTGCCTTCGGGGATAAGTGCTCCGGCACCAACCACATCCTGCCGACCAAGGGGGCAGGGCATTACACGGGCGGGCTGTCAGTGCACAAGTTCATCAAGGTCGTGACCACCCAACGCATGACGCAGGACGCCAACCGGGATGTCGCCGCCGTGACGGCGCGGATTTCCCGCCTCGAAGGAATGGAAGCGCATGCCCGCACCGGCGACGTGCGGCTTGCCAAGTACTTTCCGGGCGAAAAATTTTCATTGAACAAATAAGCGGATATTAAATGGCAAGCTATGTTGAAGAATTATTCAGTCTTTCAGGCCGCGTTGCCCTGGTCAGCGGCGCGTCGTCGGGTATTGGCCGCCATATGGCGGCAACCCTGGCCCGCGCCGGGGCTGATGTCGTGCTGGTCGCCCGGCGAGCGGATCGCCTGGCTGAGGTCGAAGCGGCAATCTCCGGCGCCGGTGGCAGGGCCCATGCCTTGTCCGCCGATCTCAGTCAGCGCGATGAAGTCAGCCGGGTGGCGTCTGAGGGGGCGCAACCGTTCGGTGCGCCCGATATTCTGATCAACGCCGCCGGTATGAACCCCCGTCAACCGCCTGATGACGTCTCTTGGGATGTGTGGGATGCGACGCTGCATCTTAATCTTTCGGTGCCGTTTTTTCTGGCCCGCGCGTTGATCCCCGGAATGCGGGGCAAAAAGGGCGGCAACATCATCAATATTGCCTCCATGCAGTCCTACAGGGCCTTCGCAAATGGCGCGCCGTACGGGGCGTCCAAGGGCGGGGTCGTGCAGCTTACCCGCGCCATGGCCGAGGCATGGTCGGCGGACGGCATCGCCGCCAATGCCATTGCGCCGGGTTTTTTTCCGACCGAGCTGACACAGTCAATTATGGATGATCCGAAGCTTTCCGCCTATCACGCGGAAAAGACGGCGATCGGGCGGAACGGCGAAATGGCCGATCTTGACGGCACGACGATTTTTCTCGCCTCGCGCGCATCAGCCTACGTTACCGGCCAGGTCCTGCCGGTCGACGGCGGGTATTCGGCAACATAGGAAAAACCATGGCACACTCGCATTACAAACCAGAACTGATGGGCTCGGCCGTCGTTTCGCCAAACGGCGGGTTCGAGGCCGGGTCCTATCAGGAGTTCAAGGTCACCTATACGGCGGGGAAATTCGGCATCGATGATTCCGGATCCATCAAACTGGTTTTCCGCTTTGCCAGCGACATGGGCCGCCCACAGATGACCGATCCAGAGGCCGCTAACTATGTAACGGTCGAGGCTTCCAACGGCGCTGTCCTGGCGGTTCATTTCGATGGCAAGCAAAACATCCGCCCCTGGGACAAGACCATATACATCAAGGTTATTCGGGGGTTCCTGCGCAAGGGCGACCAAATAGTCATCCGCCTGGGTGACCGGCGCCAGGGCAGCCCGGGCATCCGCCTTCAGACGTTTTGTGAAGAGACATTCGAATTCCGCATCATTGTCGATGCGATTGCCACCTACAATTACGTCGAGCTTCCCGAACAGCCCATCATCTCCATTGTTCCCGGGCCACCGGTATTGTGGAAAGCCATTCTGCCGACGCAAAGAAAAGCGGGCTCTGTCTTCCGCCTGTGCCTGAAGGGAGAAGACGCCTGGGGAGTATATCGCCAGCAAAGCCGGGTACCGGCGCATGGTTCTGGAATTGGGCGGCAACGACCCGCTTATCATCATGGAGGATGCGGATCTC
>LFEN01000041.1 GCA_001510075.1 Alphaproteobacteria bacterium casp-alpha2 | reverse complement strand
GATTGTGGCAAAAATATGTTCCGTAAACGTTCTTGACAGCGCAGGCAAGGTATGATCTAATTCCTTTTTGTTGATATGCAAGGAATAAAGATTATGCCGCGTACCCAAAGCCAATGTTTCCACCGTTTTCAGGGGCCGTTTCGGGGAATGATGACAAATGATGACATTTTCGGCCTGTTTTCGCCGATGAATTGTTTAAAAACAAAAGCTTATGGTGTTTTGTGGCGGAAAAAATGATGACTTTATGATGACACCATGACGACATTAGGACGACATTAGGACGACAATAGGATGATATTCGGACGACATCATGACGACATGCTGACGACAGGCGGGCGGCTGGCCCTTGCCGGGCGGCGAGCCCTTGCCGGGCGGCTGGCCCTTGCCGGGCGGCTAGCCCCCCAGGACCTAACCTTGGCGCCGGAAAATCAGCATCAGGTTGTTGGCCGGCATGGCGATCGTTTCCTGGTGCGCGAGGCCCTGGGCGGCGGCGCTATCGATGACCGCTTCCAGGTCTCTGATCCCCCAGGCCGGATCACGGCGCTTGAGGCTGTCGTCGAACGAGGCGTTGCTGTCCGCCGTGTGGCGCCCGTCTTGTTTGAACGGGCCGTAAAGCACAAGCGTCCCGTTGATTTCCAAAACCCTTCCCGCCCCCGCCATCAGCCCCAAACAACATTGCCACGGCGCAATATGGATCATGTTGGCGGACAAAACTGCATCCGCTTGCTCGACCGGCCACGGGTTCGCCGTGACATCCAGCGCCAGCGGCGGGCGGATGTTGGGGGCCCCGGTCTTCTCCCGGCTGGCCGCTGCCCAGGCGGCAATGGAGTCGTGCATGGCAACATCGATCTCCGTCGGCTGCCACGTCAGGCCGGGAAAGTGGGGCGCGAAATAGGCCGCGTGCTGGCCGGTGCCGGCGCCGATCTCTACCATCAGGCCTGCTTCGGGCAGGACGCGTTGCAGCACCGCCAGGATCGGCGCGCCGTTGCGTGCACAGGCCTGGGAAAACTTCATCCGCGGATCGGCGCTGGCGCCGTTGGGATCGGGATCGAAAAAGGCGGGCGGCTGGGTCATGCCTGGAAAGCTAGGTCGGCGGATGTCTCGGCACAAGCTAAACCCACACCATCTAAAGGTTGCCGTCGCTGGGCGCGGTATGTTACGCAAAAGCCATGATCGATAGAATTAAAACCCTGGTGCTGGGCCAGGGTAAGGGCAAGGGTAAGGATAAGGATAAGGGCAAGGGTGACGCACATAGCGCCGCGCCGGCAAACCGGGCCGACGATTTGACGGTGGCGGCGGTGGCGTTGTTGATCGAGGCCGCCGTCATGGATGGTGAATTCGATGATGCGGAGCGCGCCAGCATTACCCGCTTGCTGGAAGAACGCTTCGATCTGAGCGCCGCCGGGATCGCCGCCGTGATCGGGCTGGGTGAGGAAAAGATCGAGCAATCGCACCAGCTTTACGCCTTTACCAGCGTCATCAAGCAGGGCTTTGATTTCGAGGAACGCATCCAGATGATTGAAATGCTGTGGGAAGTCGCCTATGCCGACGGCGATCTGCATGATTTCGAGGCCAATCTGGTGCGCCGCATCGCCGGCTTGATCCATGTCGCGGACCGCGACAGCGGCGCGGCCAGAAAACGGGTGCTGGCGCGCCGCCAGGAAACGCCCCCGCCGTCATGATTGCCGTCGTCATCGCCGTCGTCATCGCCGTCGTCATCTGGGGTTTGAAGAATTTGTCAAAAATGGGCTTGCAACCGCGGCTGAATGATCTTTAATTCGGGGATGTTGCCCCGCCGACGCAGCCCCTTACGGAGAAGAATATGACTTACATCGTTAACGAAAACTGCATTAAGTGCAAATTGATGGACTGCGTCGAGGTTTGTCCCGTCGATTGTTTCTATGAAGGCGAAAATATGCTGGTCATCCATCCGGACGAATGCATCGATTGCGGTGTTTGCGAACCGGAATGCCCGGTCGAGGCCATCATCCCCGATACCGAGCCCGATGTCGCCAAGTGGCTCGAAATCAACACCGAATACGCCTCCAAGTGGCCCAATATCAACCGCAAGGGCGAACCGCCGGCAGATGCCGACGAGTGGCGGGACAAGCCCGGCAAGGCCGAGCTTTTCAGTGAAAAACCGGGCGCCGGGAGCTAAGAGCCAGCTAAATCAGGCTGCTTTTCAAGCAGAAGGTTTTTTTTACCGGGAAAATGTGTTAGAATGGCTTTTACAGGCCGTCGAGGGGCCTTTTTTAGTGTCTGAACGCCGTCCTATTGGCCATTCCAGGAGAAGTGAGAGTTATGGCGACGAAAAAGAAAACCAAGGCCCCGGCCGCTAAATCCGCCAAGAAGACGCTGTCAAAAGCAAAAAACAGCAAGGCGAAAGCGGCGGCGAAGAAGCCGGCGGCGAAAAAAACCGTGGCCAAAAAGCCCGTGGCGAAGAAAGCCGTGGCGAAGAAGCCTGCCGCCCCAAAAGCCGCCCCGAAGAAAACCAAGAAAGCCGGCAAGGTGAAGGCGTTATTCACGCGCGGCGATTTTGTCGTCTATCCGACCCATGGCGTCGGTAAGGTCGAAAACATCGAGTTGCAGGAAATCGCCGGACATAAATTGAAGTTGTTCGTTATTGCCTTCGATCGTGACCGGATGACGCTGCGCGTGCCGGTGGCCAAGGCGGAGACGTCGGGGCTGCGCAAACTGAGCTCACGTAAAATAATGGACTCGGCGCTCGAAAAACTAAAGGGCCGCGCCCGTGTCAAGCGCACCATGTGGAGCCGCCGCGCCCAGGAATATGAGGCCAAGATCAATTCCGGCGACCCGATGGCCATTGCCGAGGTCGTGCGCGACCTGCACCGTAACGTCAGCCAGCCCGACCAGTCTTTCTCCGAGCGCCAGATATTTGAATCGGCGCGCGACCGTCTGGCCCTTGAAGTCGCCGCAGTGGAGAAGACGGATATCGAAGCGGCAACGGAAAAGCTGGAAGGGCTTCTCAGCTCGTCTCCCGATCCCGTCGCCAAGGCCGACAAGAATGCTGCCGATCCCAAGAAAGATAGCAAGGCCGCCTAGGTTATTCAGACACCGTCTTGATTTTCACACCCGGCTTGAGGCCGTCTTCCAGGCGCTGGCGGTTGAGGATATCAAACCAGCGCCGCCGGTATTTCTCGAACGGCATGGCGCTTGAAAAGGTATCAGGCGTGTCGCTGCGGCGCACCGTCGTCACCCGCACCTTCAGTGGCCGGATTGCCGCCCCCGCGGCTTCGGTTATCCGCTGAAAGCTATAGGTGGTGCGGCGGAATTCCGTGCTCAGCCGTTCAGTCAGATCGCTGGGCGTGATAAAGGCGAAGCGGTATATTCGCCCCTGCTCATCACGGATGGCAACCAGGCGCACGTCCCTGGGCCCGCTTTTGGTATTGCCCCGCGCCGCCCCGGTGGCGCCTTGCATGCCGTTGACGGAGATGCGCTCGACGCCCCGCAAGGACAAATTCGAACCCCAGACCGTGGCAAGGTAGTCCGTCATCTTCATCGAGCGATGTTTTTTGGCGCTTTTTCCCGGCGCCAGATCGAAAATCACGGCCGAGCGCTTGGGCCCGTGCGCGACCACCTGGCTCGGTGAATTAAACAGCACGAATTCCGGCGGCACGGTGAACTTTATCCGCAGCCCCGGATGGATGAACGTCCGCCCCTTGCGTACGCCCTGTTCGGGGTCGTCGCCGAAGACCATGCCGTCGATTTCGGCCAGGAATGTGTCGCGCCCGATGACCGGGTTTTTGACCCGCGCGCCTTGGGCCAGACCGATGGCCTGATTGATGCGTTGAACGGTGCGCGGGTGGGTCGACATGATGTTGTTGCGGGCATCGCCTTCCTTGCCCTGCAAGGCGATTTCCAGTTCTTCGTGCGCCTTCATCTTGTGAAAGAAGCTGGTCATGGCCTTGGGCGAATACCCGGCGCGGGCGAGATAGCGCACGCCCAACTGGTCGGCTTCCAGCTCTTGCTCGCGGGAATAGCCTTGCAAAGCCGCCTGCGCCCCATAGCCGACCAACCGGCCCAAGTCCGACGGCACGCCGGCGGCGCTGCCGATGACGCCCAGCACCATCAGCCCCAAATTCGTCGCCATCGTGGTGGAATAGCGTTCCGCCGAGTGGCGCGCCGTCACATGGCCGATTTCATGCGCCAACACGCTTGCCATCTCGGCCTCGTTTTCCGCCAGCGCCAGCAGCCCGCGGGTGATGTAGACGTAGCCCCCCGGCAGCGCGAAGGCGTTGACCTTGTCATCGTTGAGGATGGTGAAGGTGAAGGGCAGGGTGTTTGCTTCGGACACGCCCGACAGCTTGAGCCCGATGCGCCGCACATAGCCGCGCAGTTTGGCGTCCGTATAGGCGCCGCCGAATTCCTTGATCAACTTTGGGTGTTCTTCGGCGCCGACGCGCAACTCGTCTTCTTTCGACATGAAAGCGGTGAACGACTGCTTGCCCGTCGCCGGATTGGCAGCGCACCCGGCGAGAATCATCAAAAGCGCCAGCAGGGGAATCAATCGAACCATCATCGGTGAAGTATGGAACAGCATATTACCGCTCTACAACCTCGATCTGTTCCGGGTGCGTCACCTCGATCATCGGCCCGTTGAATTTTTTCAGCCAGCCCCGCACGCGCACCCGTTTGCCTTGCAGCGATATCGGATCGATGGCCATTTTTTTAAACATCCGCTGTGCTCCAGATTTAAGCGTCACCGTGAAGTCCGTGCGCCAGTTGGCGCCGAAGTTCAGATGGACCCTGGCCTTGACCATGGCCGCGCTGACCACGGTTCCTTCGATGAGCTGAAACGTGCCGACGCGGCGCAAGATATCTTCCGGCGTCCTGACGGCGTAATACGAAAGCCTCCAGATACCTTTTTTGGCCGCCCGCGCCGATTGCTCAATCTTCAGCATCTCGACCGCCACCGCCCGGTTGTCGGGGAAGGTGTAAACCCTGGCCATGCCCAAGCGCAGCATCTCGCCTTGTACCCAGCGCCCTCCTTCCAGGTGCAGATGCGCCAGCAAGCGCCCGTGGCGGTCGATTTTTGCGCCGCCGAACGATAGTTTCACGGTCTTGCCAAGCACGATGGCTTCCAAGACTTTTTTTGAGGCTTCCGCCAACGGCCAGACCGGGAAGCCCTTGCGCCCGAGCGGCAGTTTCGGCGCCTGGATGCCGACCAGCCGTATTTGTGTTGCGCCCAGAATTTCTTCGCTCAATACCACCGTGTCGCCGTCGACGACGCGGGCGACGGTGGCGCTTGGACCCTGGCTCAACGCAGCCTTCTCGGCCGCCATTGCCGGCGCGGCCGACAACATCACCGCCAGCAGTATTCCTAAAAACCGCATCAGAACCCCGCCATGGCCCGCACCTCGGCGGCGCTGTTCCCGGCGTCTCGCAGCGCCCGCAGGGTCTGGGATTGATCGCGCTTGGCCAGCCGCTTGCCGCCCTCGCCGGTGAGCATGCGGTGGTGGTGATAGGCCGGCGTGTCCAGCTCCAACAAGGCTTGCAACAGGCGGTGCACGTGGGTTGAGGGGAACAAATCGTCGCCCCGGGTCACCAGCGTCACGCCCTGGGCGTGGTCGTCGATGGTGACGGCGAGATGATAGCTGGCCGGCGATTCCTTGCGCGCCAGCACGACATCGCCCATCTCGTCCATGGTGACGTCGATGGTGCCTAAGACAGCGTCGGTCCAGGTCAGCGCCCCCGTCGATTGCAGCGCCGCCGCGGCGTCGAGGCGCAGCGCAAAGGCGTCGCCTGCGTCCATTCGAGCGGCGCGTTCGTCGGCGCTCAGGTGCCTGCACGTGCCCGGATACAGCGGCCCTTCGACGCCGTGCGGCGCGCCGCCGGAGCGTTCGATCTCGGCCCGGATTTCCTTCCTGGAACAAAAACACGGATACAGCAGGGATTTCGATTGCAACGCGTCCAGGGCATTTTGGTATTCGTCAAAATGCTCCGACTGGCGGCGCACCGGCGTCTCCCATTCCAGGCCGAGCCATGCAAGATCGTCGAAAATGGCCTGTTCAAATTCGGCTTTGACGCGCAACGTGTCGATGTCTTCAATGCGCACCAAAAATCTATCTCCTTTATCGGCCGCAAATAGCGCCGAATAGGCGTGCCCCAGGTGCAGTTCGCCCGTCGGGCCGGGGGCGAAGCGGGTGACGATCAGGGACGCAGTATCGGGCATGGTCAGCGGGCCTTTTTGGAGATTTCGTGACAATACCATGGCTGATCAGGTAGGACTGATAAACCGCAATTTCCCCCCAAGCCAAAACGAGGACCCCGATGACGGAAACCCAAACCATGACTGGCCCGACCCTGGGCCCCGCGTCGGGTGCCAAGCCCGAACAACTGGTGATTTTGCTGCACGGCGTCGGCTCTAACGGCGACGATTTGATCGGCCTGGCGCCGTTCTTCCAAAAAATCCTGCCCGGCGCGCTGTTCATCTCGCCGAACGCGCCGCAGGCCTTTGATATGGCGCCTCCCGGCATGCAGGCGGCCTATCAGTGGTTTTCGCTTCAGGACATGAGCCCCGAGGCACGGCTTGCCGGCACCCAGACATCGGCGCCGAGCCTCGACGCCTTCATCGACGAGAAGCTTGCCGAGACCGGCCTTAGTGACGACAAACTGGCGCTCATCGGGTTTTCCCAAGGCACCATGATGTCGCTTTACGTCGGGCCCAGGCGGGCCAGCCGGATGGCCGGCATTATCGGTTATTCCGGCATGTTGATCGGGGTCGAAACGCTGGCCGACACCATCAAGTCCCGCCCGCCGGTGCTGCTCGTCCACGGCGACGCCGACGAGGTGGTGCCGGTGGATGCGCTGACCATGGCCGTCGAGGGGCTGAAGGGCGTCGGCATCGATGTCCGCCACCACATCTCGGCCGGCCTCGGCCACGGCCTCGACGACGACGGCATCCGCCTCGGCATGGAATTCCTCGCTGAAATTTTCAGCGTCGATCTGCAAGCCCTGGCGGCGGAAGGCGCGTAAGTCCTCGCCTCTTATTTGGTCCCGGTCCGGGCTGCGCCCGTCCTCGCCTCTTATTTGGTCCCGGTCCGGGCTGCGCCCGTCCTCGCCTCCTGCCTCTTGTTGTTTCCCGAAAGTCTACGTCAAAACAGGGGCAGGAAGCGATTCACCTAATCTTAAAGGAATCAACCCTACCCTGATGGACGTTTTCACCCAGGAGTGAGATCCATGCGTTTCATTACAGAAATGGACAGCCGTTCCGGCAACTGGCTGGTTCGTGATAGCAATAACGACAATGCGGTCGTCGGCAAGCATAACTCGGCGACGCTGGCGGCGCTGGACGCGTTCAGGCGTGAGCAGGACACGACGACGGCCTCCATGCGCTCGCTGCACCTGGACAGTCTTAACGCGTCGCGTTCCTAAAACGCTATAAAAACACAGCATATTGGGGATTTGCCGGGTTTGAACCCTTGGTGTATCCTCCCTTTGGCAAAATTGGGGAGGAACAAGAGATGTCGGCCGCCGTGGAAAGTTGCCCGGCTCTGGTGCTGAACGCCGATTTCCGGCCGCTCAGCTACTTCCCGCTGTCGCTGTGGTCGTGGCAGGATACGGTGAAGGCGGTGTTTCTCAGCCGCGTCAACGTCATTTCCGAATACGACCGCGCCGTTCATTCCCCCAGCCTCGAAATGAAACTGCCGAGCGTCATTGCGCTCAAGCGATACGTGCCGGTGAACCGCAACCCGGCGTTCACGCGCTTCAACGTCTTCCTGCGCGACAGTTTTTCGTGCCAGTATTGCGGCGGTCCGTTTCCGTCCGAAGTCCTGACCTTCGATCACATTATCCCGCGGTCGCGCGGTGGGCGCACGGTTTGGGACAACGTGGTGACGGCGTGTGGGCCGTGTAACCTGAAAAAAGGCCATGGCTCGCTTAAAAAGGCCGGCATGCAGCTGATGCGCCGCCCCGACCGGCCGAGCAACATCGAGTTGCAGGAGAGGGGGCGCGCCTTTCCGCCCAACTTCCTGCACGAAAGCTGGCGCGATTTCCTTTATTGGGATACGGAGCTGGACCCGGAATAAGGCGCGAAAAAGCCCTTAGTCCTTCCAGAACCTTTTCTCTGCGTCCGGCTCGAATTTGCTATGACCATCTTGCGGGGGCCGTCGGCGTCCAGGTGGCCGATGGTTTGACGAAAAAGGGTTGCCTGGCTCCCTTGGGCCGCGATTTCAGGGTGACAGACGACGGCCATGCTTTTTTCGCCGAGATGGGGATCGATTTGGCGGCGTTGGCGCGAACACGGCGCGTTTTTGCCCGCCAATGCCTGGATTGGAGCGAACGACGGCCCCATCTGGGGGGTGCGCTGGGAGCCGCCGTGTGCGAGCACTTCATAAACCAGGGCTGGATCAAACGGGCCAAGGTGCCTCGCCAGGCCATTGTGCTGGATGCGGGACGCAGCGCCCTGAAGGGCTTGCTCGGCATCAAAATCGCCTGATCGGGGCGGTGGAATTGATTGACAAGTATTGGATTTTCCCTATATTCCGCGCTTCATTGCCGGGAACGTGGGCGAGCGTATGAGCGGCGCCGCCCCGTCGCCTCAGAATTCCGAGGCGGCCTACCGGTTTTAATAACACCCGGAAAAAACGCGGGAGACTATTAAGTCATGACGAAACGGATAAAATCCAAGTACAAGATCAACCGTCGCCTTGGCGTCAACCTGTGGGGGCGGCCGAAAAGCCCCGTCAACACACGCGATTACGGCCCCGGCCAGCACGGCCAGCGACGCGGCCGCAAGCCCAGCGACTTCGGCCTGCAGTTGATGGCGAAACAAAAACTCAAGGGCTATTACGGTTCGATCACGGAAAAACAATTCCGCCGCTACTATCACGAAGCCACCAGGCGCAAAGGCGATACGTCTGAAAATCTGGTCGGTATCCTGGAGCGCCGGCTTGATGCGGTGATTTACCGCATGAAGTTCGTGCCCACCGTGTTTGCGGCGCGCCAGTTCGTCAACCACGGCCACATCAAGGTCAACGGCAAGCGGGTCAATATCCCCAGCTATCTGGTCAATGAAGGCGATGTCATCGAGGTTCGCGAAAAGTCCCGCGAATTGCCGCTGGTATTGCTGGCCGTTGAAAGCCCGGAACGCGACGTGCCCGACTATATGACCGTCAACCTGAAGAAAATGCAGGGTAGCTTCGACGCCGTGCCGAAACTGGCCGACGTGCCGTATCCGGTAACCATGGAACCCAACCTGGTGATCGAATTTTATTCACGCTAGGAGCGCCTAAATTTATTTTTAAAAGGGCTGCGCCGGAAACGGGGCGGCTCTTTTTTTTGGGAAACCAACAAGAGCCGAGGACGGGCGCAGCCCGGACAGGGACATAAATATGAGCGACGAAGTCAAAGGGATGCTGCTGGGCGTCATCGGCGTCGCCATTTTTTCGCTGACTTTGCCGGCGACGCGGGTCGCGGTAAGCGTGCTCGATCCCGTCATCGTCGGTCTCGGCCGCGCCGTGGTGGCGGCGGCGGTGGCGGCGGCGATCTTGTTCCTGACGCGCCAGCCCATCCCCGCCCGGCGCACCTGGTTCAGGCTGTTGATGGTCGCCTTGTGCCTTGTTATCGGCTTTCCGTTGTTCATGACCATTGCCATGCGCTCCGTGCCGGCGTCCCATGGCGGCGTCGTTTTGGGCGTCTTGCCGTTGGCGACGACGGTGGGGGCGGCGCTGTTCTGCGGCGAGCGCCCGAGCATCGGGTTTTGGGCGATGGCGGTGTTGGGCAGCGCCCTGGTGCTGGCATTCGCTTTCATGGACGGGGCGGGGGCGTTGCAGGTGGCGGACCTGTGGTTGCTGGCTGCCGTCTTCATTGCCGGCAGCGGGTATGCGCTGAGCGGTAATTTGTCGCGCTTCATGGGCAGTTGGCAGGTGATCTGCTGGGTGGTGGTGGCGGCGCTGCCGTTCACCGTGCCGCCGGTGTTGTGGGTAGCGGGAGATATCGACTGGCCGGCGACGAGCTGGCAGGTCTGGGCCGGGTTCTTTTATGTCGCGCTGTTTTCGCAACTCATCGGTTTTTTCGCCTGGAACAGGGGCATGGTCATGGGCGGCGTTTCTCGGGTCGGCCAGGTGCAGTTGTTGCAACTATTCATGACGCTGGCGGCGTCGTGGTTGTTGTTGGGCGAAGAGATCACGCCGACCACCATCGTCTTCGCCATGCTGGTGGTGGCAGTCGTCGCCTGGGGCCGGCGGATGCCGGTCAGTCGGCCGGATTAGCCCAAAACGTTGACGATGGAGCCCCGGGGCAGGTTCGGGTCGGCCTGGGTGGTCTGGGCGATACGATTATTGGCCTGTTCCAGATTACCTTCCTGGACGAAATCCTGGCTGCGCTCATCCTCGCGCCGTTCGGCAATGCGGGTGTTGCGGTCGCGTTCCTGTATCGCAAAATCAGCCGGCACCGGTGATACGGTTTCTTCGATGCTAGTGAAAGGATCCAACGGCCCGACATCGGGCAGCGGTTGCGGCGGCGCAAGCGGCCCTTGGCGGGCTTGAAGGATTTCATCGGCGGTGAGGGCCGGAACCGATGGCTCGCTTGGCGGGAGTGGCGGCGGTCCTTCGTCCTCAAAGCGACCGACGCTGAGATCCGTGACCGGCGCCTGCGGCGTAAGGCGCGGGCGGGCGGCGTCGGCATCGCGCTGCTGGGCTAATAAGCGGGCGGCATCGGCATCCGAGTTGCGGATGAAGTCGCGGCGGCCCTGGATTTCATCCTCCAGGGTCAGATTGCCAAGCTCGTTATCCCGGCGCTCGGCATTGAGCTGGGTGCGGGCGTCAATGGCGTCCTCGACCCGACGCGCGCGGAGGGCGTTCTGCTCCTGGACGGCGCGGGCCTGACGCTGGGCGGCGACGCGGCGCTCTTCATCCTGGCGGACGCGCGTTTGTTCCTGCTGGTTGCGCTGGAAGCGGGCCTCGTTGCGCAGCGCCGCCGCGCGACCGGCGGAAATGGCGGAAATATCACTCATCAACAGTTCCCGTAATGCTCCGTAAAATTAGCCCAAAAGGGGTGATTCTGGCAATATGCCCGGCGATCACAATTAGGTGGGCGTTTCGGAGATGGGATAAGAGGAAAAACCCCTTAAGAGGCGTATTCCACGCCTTTGCTGTCGAGAAGCTGCTTTAATTCGCCGGAATCGTGCATTTCGCGGACGATATCGCAGCCGCCGACGAATTCGCCTTTGACGTAAAGCTGCGGAATGGTCGGCCACGAAGAGAATTCCTTGACCCCTTCGCGGAAGCCGGCGTCCTGCAATACATCGATGCCCTTGAATTTGACGTTCAACATCGTCAGCACCTGGGTCACGGCGGCGGAAAAGCCGCATTGCGGCATCATCGGGCTGCCTTTCATGAATAAGACAACGTCATTGTTGTTGATTTCACTTTCGATGCGTTCGGTTACGGAGGTATCGCTCATGATGAATCCTTAAGGTTGTGTGTGCTTTATTCCGGTGCGTTGGTCTGTAATGCCAGCGCGTGCAATTCATTGCCCATGCGGCCCTGAAGCGCTTTATACACCATTTGGTGCTGCTGGACTCGGGACTTGCCCGCAAATTCGGCGGAAATGACATGCGCCGCGTAATGGTCACCATCGCCCTTGAGATCATTGATCATGACCTCAGCGTCGGGGATGCCTTCTTTGATAAGCTTCTCGATTTCCGCCGCTTCCATGGCCATCGGGGGTATTCCTTAAATCATGTCTCTGCACTGGGGGATATGGAGTGTTATGGGCGGCCCGTCAACCCTTGGGTATTTATGGGTTTTATAGCATGTGTTGCATCGACCGGTTGAGGTGGCCCCCCGAAAGCAGACGTTGGTTAAACTGACCCATCACCGCCTTTCCCCGCCTCTTGTTGTTTCCCGGTCAGGCCTCCGGCCTTCCCCGCCTCTTGACAAAGCGCCTGAGTGCGTGCGACTTAAGCCGCCACGGGGGCTTCGCGATCTCCCCGTTAGGCATCATGCCCAAGCATCGCGTTCCAATGGTATACCCGGGAGGAACGCTCGCATGACTGCTACCCAAAAAATTTCCGTAAAAGAACTCAATCAACTGATCCAAACACTCGAAGGCCCGGTCATTGTTGATGTTCGCCGCAAAAAAGCGTTCGATGAGTCTGACAAGATGATTGCCACCGCCGAATGGCGCGACCCCGATCAGGCCGCCAATTGGGCCGATGAACTTCCCAAGGATGCCGCCGTCGTTGTCTACTGCGTCCACGGCCACGACGTCAGCCAGGGCGCCGCCGCCGCATTGCGCCAGGCCGGCGTCGACGCCCTGTTTCTGGAAGGTGGCATCGAAGACTTCGTCAAGGCCGGCGGCAAAACGGTGGCGAAATGAGTGCTAAGAACGAGACCCGTCTCGGGGCGGACGGTCGCGATTGGCCAAGTTTTCGCGACGCCCTGGCCGTTTGGACGCGGATATCGTTGCTTAGTTTCGGCGGCCCGGCGGGTCAGATCGCCGTGATGCACCGTATTCTGGTCGAAGAAAAACGCTGGCTTGGCGAGGCGCGATTTCTGCACGCGCTCAATTTCTGCATGCTGCTGCCGGGGCCAGAGGCACAGCAACTCGCCGTCTACATCGGTTGGTTGATGCATCGCACGGCGGGCGGGATTGCCGCCGGTCTGCTGTTCGTATTTCCCGGCCTGGTCGCCATCATGGCCTTGAGTTTAATTTACGCGCTCTATGGCGACGTCAGCTTTGTCGCCGCCATGTTTTTCGGGCTGAAGGCGGCGGTGCTGGCTATCGTGCTGCATGCCGTGGTGCGAATTGGATCCAAAGCATTGCGCAATGCGCCCATGATCGCCCTGGCGGCGGCGTCATTCGTCGCCATCTTCTTTTTCGACGCGCCGTTCCCGGCGATTATTCTCGCCGCCGCGCTGATTGGCTACGTTGGCGGACGGGCAGGGATGCAGGCCTTCCAGGGCGGCGGCCATGACACGACAAACGGGGCGCCGCTCGCCGACACAGAAACCATCCTTGGCTCAGAATCTCCAGACCGGGGAGGCTCCGCTACGGCCATGTCGTTCAGGGTCTGTGGCGTGTTGCTCGTGTTGTGGCTGGCGCCGAGCGCGACGCTGCTCTTCGCACTCGGGCCCGATCATGTGTTCAGTGATATCGCGGTATTTTTCTCAAAGATGGCCGTGGTGACATTCGGCGGTGCCTACGCCGTGCTCGCCTATGTGGCGCAGGCGGCGGTGGATTCGTTTGGCTGGCTCAAACCCGGCGAGATGCTCGATGGGCTGGGCATGGCCGAGACAACGCCCGGACCGCTGATCATGGTCACGCAGTTCGTCGGTTTCATGGGGGCGTTTCGTGATCCGGGGGCGTTGTCGCCGTTGCTTGCCGGGGTGCTGGGTGGGCTGCTGACGACGTGGGTTACTTTTGTGCCCTGTTTTTTGTGGATATTTCTCGGCGCGCCCTATATCGAGCGGTTGCGGGACAACCGGGCGCTGTCGGCGGCGCTGGGCACCATCACGGCTGCGGTGGTCGGCGTGATCTTGAACCTCGCCATCTGGTTTGCGCTGCATGTGCTGTTCCGCAAGGTGGGGGTTTTCGAAGGCGCGGGAATGCGCTTTGCCTTGCCGGACTTCGCGTCTCTCGATCCGGTGTCGGCGGTGCTGGCCGCGATGGCGCTACTGGCGGTGTTCCGGTTCAAGATCGGCATGATGGCGTTGCTGGGCGTGGCGGCGGCCTTGGGGCTGGGGCTGCATGCCGTCGGCCTGGTTACTTATTGATATCCCGGTCCGGGCTGCGCCCGTCCTCGCCTCTTATTTGGTCCCGGTCCGGGCTGCGCCCGTCCTCGCCTCTTATTTGGTCCCGGTCCGGGCTGCGCCCGTCCTCGCCTCTTGTCAAACCGCGCCCATATAGCCCGGCAGCCAGTCTTCGTTGGCCTTGCGCAGCGCTGCCAGCGCCGTTTCCCCGGAGCCGCCGATCAACGAAATTCCTTCGCCGCCGGTGATGCCGATTTGCATGGCAGGCACGCCCGCTTTTTCCGCTGCCGCCAGCAAGGTGCGCGCGTCATTGGTGGTGACGATGTAGCGGGCTTGATCTTCGCCGAACAGCCAGGCGTGGGCGGGGGCCTCGTCTTCGGGAACTTGTAGGGTGGCGCCGATAGCACCTTTCAGCGCCATTTCCGCGATGCAGACCAGGATGCCGCCGTCCGATACGTCATGGCACGCGGTGACCTGGTTCGACGTAATCAGGCCGCGGACAAAATCGCCGTTGCGGCGCTCGGTGGCCAAATCCACGGGCGGCGGCGCGCCGTCTTCGCGGCCTTCGATTTCGCGTAAGTAAAGCGATTGGCCGAAATGCCCGGCTGTCTCGCCGATGAGCACGATGGTTTCGCTGTTGGCCGCAAACGCCAGGGTGGCGGCGTTCGTGTAATCGTCGATCAACCCGACGCCGCCGATGGCCGGCGTCGGCAGCACGGCAACGCTTTGCGTTTCGTTATATAAAGACACATTGCCAGAGACGACCGGGAAGTCGAGCGCCAGACAGGCTTCTTTGATGCCGCTGATGCAGCCGACGAACTGGCCCATGATGTCGGGCTTTTCCGGGTTGCCGAAATTAAGACAGTTGGTGATCGCCAGCGGCGTCGCCCCGGTGGCGGTGATGTTGCGCCAGGCCTCGGCGACGGCCTGTTTGCCGCCTTGCACCGGGTCGGCCTTGCAATAGCGCGGCGTGCAGTCCGACGTCATCGCCAGGGCTTTTTTCGTTCCATGCACGCGCACCAGCGCCGCGTCGCCGCCGGGCCGGGCAATGGTGTCGGCCATGACCATGTGGTCGTATTGTTCCCAGATCCAGCGTTTTGACGCCAGATCGGGACACGCCAGCAGACTAACCAGCGCCGCCATCGGGTCGTTCGGCGCCGGCACGTCATCGGCGGAAAGGCTGGCGGAAACCGGCGTCGGCACCCACGGGCGCTCGGTTTCGTCGTATTCGGGCGAGGCCAGGGCCAGCGGGTCGATGGGCAAATCGGCGACGATCTCGCCTTTATGCCTGAGCACCATGTGCCCGGTATCGGTTAGCTGGCCGACGACGGCGAAATCGAGTTCCCATTTTTCGAAAATCGCCCTGGCCTCATCTTCCGAGCCGGGCTTTAAGACCATCAACATGCGTTCCTGGGATTCCGACAGCATCATTTCATACGCCGTCATATTGGCTTCGCGTTGCGGCACCTGGTCGAGGTCCAGCTCCACCCCCATGCCGCCCTTCGACGCCATCTCGAACCCGCTCGACGTCAGCCCGGCCGCGCCCATGTCCTGAATGGCGACGATGCAATCCGTTTTCATCAGCTCCAGACAGGCTTCGATGAGCAGCTTCTCGGTGAACGGATCGCCGACCTGCACCGTCGGGCGCTTGGCTTCTGAATCTTCGGAAAATTCCGTCGAGGCCATGGTCGCGCCGTGAATGCCGTCGCGGCCTGTTTTCGATCCGACATAAACGATCGGGTTGCCGGCGCCGGAGGCGGCTGAATAAAAAATGTTATCGGCGTCTGCCAGCCCGACGGTCATGGCGTTGACCAGGATGTTGCCGTCATAAGCCTCGTGAAAGGTGCATTCGCCGCCGACGGTGGGCACGCCGACGCAATTGCCGTAGCCGCCGATGCCGGCTACGACGCCCGATACCAGATGCCGGGTTTTTGCGTGGTCCGGGCTGCCGAAGCGCAGCGAATTGAGGTTGGCGATGGGGCGGGCGCCCATGGTGAAGACATCGCGCAGGATGCCGCCGACGCCGGTCGCCGCGCCCTGATAGGGCTCGATAAAGCTCGGGTGGTTGTGGCTTTCCATTTTAAAAATCACGGCCTGATTGTCGCCGATATCGATAATGCCGGCGTTCTCGCCCGGCCCGCAGATCACCCAAGGCGCCTCGGTCGGCAGCGTCTTCAGCCACTTTTTCGATGATTTATACGAGCAATGTTCCGACCACATGACGGAGAAAATACCAAGCTCGGTGATGTTCGGCGCGCGGCCCAAAATCTCCAGCACCTTGGCGTACTCGGACGGGCTCAGGCCGTGGCTTTCGACCTGTTCAGGCGTGATCGGGGCGGTGTCGGGAGAAGCGTCGCTCATGGGGCCTTTTTAGCAGATGGGCCCAAAGTGGCAATGAGGAAACAATAAGGGGCGCAATGCCCGGATAGACCCGGCGTTAATTGGCTCGCGGGCCATTGATCGGCCGGGGTTTCGAGACCAGATAATACATATAAGGATGTCAGCCATGAACGACATCGCACCCCTGAATTACGAACGCTGGGCGGTCATCGTCAGCCCGCTTCTGGTGCCCGACGCCCCGGAGGGTGGGTACGCGGTTCCTTTGAGGCATCCCGAAGGGCTCGTCCAGGTCGGCGCGTCTCTCGGTCGCCTTGATTCGCGGAAAAAG
This sequence comes from Alphaproteobacteria bacterium casp-alpha2, assembly GCA_001510075.1. Classification (GTDB taxonomy): domain Bacteria; phylum Pseudomonadota; class Alphaproteobacteria; order Rhodospirillales; family Casp-alpha2; genus Casp-alpha2. The sequence continues at coordinate 360 of LFEN01000041.1, read as the reverse complement.
GAAAGCTTGATTGAGCAAACTTTCCAACCGGTGGGAGAGCGCCGGAAAGTCCCGGAACGAAAACCGGCGCCGCCCCCGACCACGTCGCATCCGCCCGAATGGGTTCTGCGCCAGCCGCTTCCGATGGGGACTCTCGCCTCGGCCCGAAATGAGTCGGTCGTGGATATCAGGAAAGTAATAGAAGTCTACACGCCACGCGAACCCGCGCCGACCCCGTCGGTGCGGGTTTCTGGCTGAGATGGACAACGGGGCTTAGGGGCAAAAGCCCTTGAAGTGAATTCCTAGCTGTATCGGGAGAAGCGCCGCTCGTGGGGTCTTTTTAAGATGAGTGGGGATTGGCAATGGGGGGGCAATGCCTGG
>LFEN01000040.1 GCA_001510075.1 Alphaproteobacteria bacterium casp-alpha2 | reverse complement strand
CACTTAATTATCACTCACCCAATGAGGTCTTCGCTAAACTCACAGCCCCGCCCGAAAATTATGCACTTGGTATGTGAACTTAGGATCGTAAAAATCACCGTCCTGGAAGGAAATCTCCCGGGCCAAATCGACGCAGGTCAGTTTCATTTTGGCGCAGATTTCCAGGGTTGCCCGGTTAATCGATTGCATATTCCACATGGCTTGTGCGGAGCTTGGTTTTTGACTTTTTTCCACGCGCACGAATAGCCGGTCTTTCATAACTTTATAATCGCCGCTTTTCTGGGTGATAAAGACAGGTTCCGCCGCCATATCCTCCCTGATTTTTTGAGCCAGCACGCTTAATCGGGAACGGTACGCCGCCAAAACCGGTTCGGGAATCCCTTGGGTTTCCGAACCGGGGACGACGGTTACCGGCTTCCATTCCATTTTGGTTGTTTTATAGGCGCCATGGATCAAGCGTGTTCTTTGGGCGACGAACATTCCCCTGATTTGGCGGAACCGGTTGTAAAGGACACTATGGTTCATCAGATAATACCGGAACCGGCGCAAGGGGTCGGGGGATTTCATCTCATCAAATTTGGATATGTTTTTATCACTGACGGCCTGATCGTTAATGCCGACGTAGATCAAAACATACCGTGGTTTCAATCCCGGTATATTGGGAAACCAGATATCAATGGCCCGGATATGGCCGAGGCTCGATTGCCCGTCTACGGCGGCGTTAACGATGGTTAGCGGCTTGCCTGCCATGGCGAAGCCTTTTGATAGCCAGTCGACCCAGGTTTCCCCGTCGGGGACGAAAATTTCGTTGGTGGTGCTGCCGCCCATGACGACAACGTCGATGTCTTTCGGTGTTTTATATTTCCCGCGCAGCCCGTGTTCGTCGCGGGTGTAGGTAATAAGGCTATAGCCGGGATAGAGCTCCGAAACATCAAAGTGGCGGACGGTATTACGGGGGATGTTGAGAACGCTGTATTCCGGCCCGGTGATCCAACTGCCGAAAATCAACTCGGCAACGACCAGCAATACGGCGATCAAGGCGGCGTTAACCGCGATAATTTTGCCGATTTTCCGCATTCGCTTAAAACCGACCAACGGCGGACCATCCCCGGGTGACGGTATGGCAAAGCCCCTTTGCCTGAACCAGAATGTGGTCGGCAAAAAAGCGGGCGGACACCATCTTGGCTTCAAGAAATGCCCTGTCCTCGTCTGGGTTATTTCCGGCAAGACGTTGCGCTGCCCTGGCCCCGGCGCGCGCCATCATCCAGCCGCCGGCGGTAATGCCGAGCAGGCGAAGATATGGCACGGCGCCCGCGCTGACAGCCTCGATATCGTCGCCATAGGTGGCGACGATCCAGTCCGTGGCTTCTTCCAGCGCATCGACGCCCGCCCCAAGGGCTTGGCCGATGACGGCAAGGTCGTCGTTATCATCTGGAATATCCTCGCCAAAAGCCCGGATATCGGCAATCAGGGATTTGACGGTGACGCCCTTTTCCCGCCCGACCTTGCGGTGGATCAGATCATTGGCCTGGATACCGTTGGTGCCTTCGTAAATGGCGGCGATGCGGACATCGCGCAGGAATTGCGGGGCGCCTGATTCTTCTATGTATCCGGCGCCGCCAAAAACCTGAACGCCGGTGTTGGCGACATCGATGCCGGTGTCCGAGCCCCACGCCTTGACCACCGGGGTCAATAAATCAACGAGCGCTTGTTTTTCCTGGCGCACGTTTTCGTCCGGGTGATGTTTCGACATATCCAGGGCAGCAGCCGAATAATAGGCCAAGGCCCGGATGGCTTCGGTCTGCGCCTGCATGAATAGCAACATGCGCTTCACGTCGGGGTGGCGGTCGATGGTGACGGATTCTTTATCATCTAAACCGACGGCCCGGCTTTGCACCCGTTCGGCGGCGTAGGAGCGGGCGTGCTGGCTGGCCGCCTCGGCGATGCCGACGCCTTCCAGGCCGATGGCGAGGCGCGCATTATTCATCATCGTGAACATATATTCGATGCCGCGGTTTTCCTCACCTACTAAATAACCAATGGCGCCCTCATTATCGCCGTACGACATAACGCAGGTAGGACTGGCGTTGATGCCCATTTTGTGTTCCAGGGAAACACAGCGAAGATCGTTACGATCGCCCAGGCTGCCGTCGTCCTTGACGAGAATCTTTGGCACCACGAAAAGCGATAAACCCTTGATGCCTTCCGGGCCGTCCGGGCTGCGGGCCAGCACCATGTGAATGATGTTGTCGGTGAAATCGTGCTCGCCGTGGGTGATGAAAATCTTCTGCCCGGTAATCCGGTAGTGGTCCCCATCACGGACGGATTTGCTCCGCACCTTGGCCAGATCGGACCCGGCCTGGGGTTCGGTCATGTTCATGGTTCCGGTCCAAACACCTGACACCAGTTTTTCCATGAAACGCGAGCGAAGCGCGTCGGACCCATGCACGGACAGTAATTCAATGGCGGCCTGGGTTAAGGTCGGGCACAAGGCAAACGCCATATTGGCTCCGTGCCAGATTTCGAAGGTCGCCGTCGCCACCAGCGCCGGCAGGCCCTGGCCGCCGAATTGGGGATCGAAAGGAACCCCGTTCCAGCCGCCGTCGATGAATTTTTGATAGGCTTCCGGGAAACCCTTGGGCGTGCGAACGACGCCGTTTTCCAGCACGCACCCTTCCTCATCGCCGCTGCGGTTCAAAGGCGCCAGCACTTCCGAACCCAATTTCCCGGCTTCTTCCAGGATGGCGTCCACCAGGTCAGGCGAGACGTCCTCGAACCCCGGCAACCGGGCGATGCCGTCCAGATCGGCCAGTTCGTTGATGACGAACCGCATATCGGCAAGCGGTGCTTCGTAGGTAGACATCAAAAGGAATTCCCGTTCGCACGTTCAGGTCAAATGAACACCAACGAAAGGCCTAAGTCCAGCAACCCGCAGGGCTTTTTACGGATTAATTACCGAAAAGCTTTTTCAGGCTTTTTCCGGCGTCGCCCATGCCTTTTTCCAGCGTTTCGCCCGCCCCTCCGACGGCTTTCGTTGTGCCCTCGGTGACGGCTTTGGCTGCGTCACCGGCGGCCTTGGTCGCGCCTTGCATCATTTTGTCGAGGTTCAGCGCGCCGACGGCAGACCCTGCGCCCTTGGTCATGGAGCTGATAATTTTCTTGGCGACCTCCGCCGGGCTGGCGCCTTTTTTCTCCTTGCCGATATCTTTCAGGTGCACGTCGGGCAACGGCGTCGATAGCGCCTTGCCCTTGAGGAAGGCGGCGCTGACGTTGATCTTGCCGCCACGGATATAGAGGTTCTCGATTACCAGTTTCGGGCCTTGCCCGTCATCTTTCTTGACTCCGCCACCAGACGAAAACTGTTTCGCGTAGGTATCGACGTTTTTCTGGATGGCGTCGATGTTGGAGCCGCCGTCGCCAAGCTCATAGGTCACCTGCGGCTTGGAGATGACGATTTCCTTGATGACGATGGGATCCTTGCCGACAGAGGCGATGTCCAGCTTGACCGAAATGCCGCCCAGTTCAAACGCGGCAGGGGTGTTAAATCCCTTGGGGTTGCCGACTTTCATGCCGTTCAGGGCACCGGAACCGGATTTCAGGGAAATGTCGACGCTGCTGAGCGTAACCTTGGCCTGGGTTGCTTCGGTGCCGACCTTTTCGACGGCTTCCTTGACCAGGGAATCCAGGTTGGACAGCAGGAAAACCGAAATGCCGATGATGACAGCGACAGCGACAGCGCCGCCGATAAGGAGTCCGCGTTTCATTGTCTTGATTTCTCCATCAATGGGGAATGGCCGGGGCCATGTTGAACACTATATTATGTGCAGGGTTTTGAAAAAACCAGCCGGAATTATTTTTTTGATGCAGGCTTCGGTTGTGGGCGGGTGAAGACCCAGGACTTGTCGTCGGACATTGCCGGCTGGAAAACGTAGCCGCCTTCGTTGAAGGATTTTAAGCCATCCGGTGATTGCAGGCGGTTCTTGATGATGTAGCGCGCCATGGACCCGCGTGCGCGCTTGGCGAACAGCCCCAAGACCTTGGCGGTGCGGTCTTTGACCTCTTTAAACACCGGCGTAATGACCGGGCCGTTCAGGCCGTCTTCGTGCACGGCCTTGAAATATTCGTTGGAGGCGAGATTGATGACGCTGGAGTCGGCTTGTTTCGCCGTCACCTTGTTTATGGCATCGGTCAAATGGCCGTCCCAAAATCCGTAGAGGTTTTCGCCTTTTGGTGGCTGGAACCTGGCGCCCATTTCCAGGCGATAGGGCTGGATTAAATCCAGCGGCCGCAACAGACCGTAAAGACCTGAAAGAATCCGCAAGTGGTCCTGGGCGAAGGCCATGTCGTCCTTGTCTAATGTCGCCGCCTCCAACCCGACATAGGTATCGCCGTTGAACACCATTGCCGCCTGTTTGGCGTTGGCGAGATTAAAGGGCCGGGAAAATGCCTTGAACCGGTTGTAATTGAGGTCTGCCAGCTTGTCGCTGAGCTTCATGGTGCGGGCCAATTCGGCGCGGCTCAGACGGCGGGCTGCCTCGACCAGGATTTCAGACTGGTCGAGAAATTGCGGCTGCGTATGCTTGGACGACAGGGCCTCGGTTTCGAAATCAAGTTTCTTGGCAGGAGAGATAATGGCGAGCATATTGGTGTTCCGGGTTCGGTGAAAATTCTGCTTTGGATATAATGATTATAGCTTGCGTCTTGAAGGGAAAAACATGTGATTAGCGTTTATGGCCTGAAAAATTGCGACACCTGCCGAAACGCCCTGAAATGGCTGGCCGAAAATGGTATGGAGCACACATTCCATGATTTCCGCAAAGACGGCCTGGACGCAGCCTCGCAGGCCCGCTGGATCAAGGCTGTCGGCTGGGAAACGCTGCTCAACAAACGCGGCACCACCTGGCGGGGATTGCCCGACGGCGACAAGGAAGGCGTCGATGAGGCCAGGGCGGCTGCCCTGATGCTGGCCCACCCGGCGTTGATCAAGCGGCCGGTGTTCGAATTTGGTAAAAACGTCTTCGTCGGGTTCAAGGACGAACAGCGCCAAGCACTGCTTAAAGCACCTTGCCGGGGTTCATGATGCCCTTGGGGTCAAAGGCGTCTTTCAAGGCTTTCATCAGCTCCAGTTCGGGGCTGCCCTTGTAGCGTTTCATCTCGTCCACCTTCAACTGGCCGATGCCGTGTTCGGCGCTGAAACTGCCACCCAGGCCGTTGACGATATCGTGGACTATCCGGTTGAAGTGGTTCCATTGGTCGAGAAAAGCATCCGCGTCCATGTCGGGTGGCTGGCTCAGGTTGAAATGGATATTGCCGTCGCCGAGATGCCCGAAGGCAACGACCCGAATGCCCGGCATTTCCGCCTCGACTGCCGATTGCGCCAGTTCCAGGAATTCCGGCACTTTCGATACCGGCACCGAGACGTCGTGTTTAATGCTGGCCCCGCAGGACGGCTGGACCTCGGGAACGGCTTCGCGGATACGCCAAAGATCAACCGCCTGCTGCCCGCTTTCGGCGATGACAGCGTCTAAGGCGATGCCGTCCTCAAGCGCCCCTTCAAGGACGCGTTCCAGGGCATCGCGAAGCGCTGCGCCGGCGCCGGACAGCTCAATTAGTGTATATGCACTATATTTTTCCGTAAATGGAGGTCTAACCCCGGCGCCATGATCGATGGCGATATCGACGCTTTCGGCATTCAGGTATTCAAACGCGGTCAGGGCGTCGCCGCAATTTTCGGAAAACTTCTGGAAAAGCTGTAGCGCGCATATCGCATCGGGCAACGCCACGAAGGCGGTTTCCCGGCGCTCAGGCCAAGGGAACAGTTTCAGCACGGCGGCGGTGATAACGCCAAGCGTTCCCTCGGCGCCAATGAACAGGTGTTTCAGGGCATACCCGGTGTTGTCCTTGCGCAGCGCCCGGAGGCCGTCCCAGATGCGCCCGTCGGGCATAACCACTTCCAGTCCCAGCACCAGGTCGCGGGCGTTGCCGTAACGCAGCACCTGAACACCGCCGGCGTTGGTCGAAAGATTGCCGCCGATCTGGCAACTGCCTTCGGCCCCCAAGCTGAGCGGAAACAGCCGTCCGTGTTCTTTCGCCGCCTCTTGAACGGCGGCCAGCACACACCCGGCCTGCGCGGTCAGGGTGTAATTGACCGGGTCAACGTCGAGGATTTTGTTCATCCGTGACAGCGACAACACGATGCCGCCCTGCGGCACGCCGGCGCCGGTTAACCCGGTATTGCCGCCCTGCGGCACGACGCGAACGCCCGCTTCATGGCAGAGCGTCATGACTTTTGCGACTTCATCGGTGGACGACGGGCGGACAACCATGTCGCAGTTGCCTCGCCATAATCCCCTGGTTTCGATAATGTGGGGTTCAAGACCGGCAGCGTCCGTCGACCAGCCTTTTGGCCCGACGACTTTCTTTAGCTGATCCAAAAAATTTTCAGAAACGGCCATTTATGGTTAAACTCCGGGAACGAATACTAAAAACAAGATAAGGGGGAAAACGCGTGAGCACCAGCGCCGGTATTTTCAAGTTCTGTTTTGTCCTGGCCTCATGCCTGTTGCTGGTTGTGGCCCTGTCGCCCCGGCCTGCCCATGCCATTCATGGCGGCGGCGGTTGCGTTTTCACGCTGAATATTCCGAAAAAGGATATTTACCCGTTGATCCGCCGCCTGCGCGGTGATGACGACATCGACGGCAACTCAACGTCCATCACCATTGATACGCTTCTTGAGCAACCGCCCTGGAAACGCGGTGAAAAACCGAAGGTTTTTCAGCTCGATGTTAACGTCAAGATTACCGAACTTGGCGGCGATGGTTCAATTTATGAAGGTGGCAAGACGTACCCGATAAGCAATAAATGGATCAAGGGCGGAACCGTCGAGCAGATCCACCAATGCCTGAACGGCACATTCAAGACCTGCGTCGGCATTTTCGCCAAGGAGGCCAAGACCGAGGCCCAGCTCATGGCGCAATGCACCAATGCCTCCGTGTGGCGGGTCAAAGAACGCTTCAAGGTCAAGTCACCTTCCAATAACAGGCGCTGGACAGTATTTAAGCCCAAATCAAAGGGCATCATAAAATCGGCCAATTGCCTGCCTGACGCCAATGGCAGGGATGCGGGGAACATCGGCTGCAAGGATATTACCTTCCGCGATGCTATCAGGATCGACATCAATTTCGGTCACAAGCCTCTGAAGCCGTGATTCCGGATTTATGGTTTTATGCGCTGGCCTGCCCGGCGATCCTGATTGCCGCCATCTCCAAGGGCGGTTTCGGCGGTGGCGTCGTGGTGCTGGCGGTGCCGTTGATGTCTCTGGCCGTACCGCCGCAACAGGCCGCCGCTGTGATGTTGCCGGTGCTGATGGTTATCGACGTCATGGCCGTCTGGGTTTACCGGAAATCTTTTGACGGGGGTCATCTGAAAATCATTCTGCCGGCCTCCGTCATCGGGATAGCGCTCGGCTGGGCCGGGTTCGGGTTGCTCGATGTGTCGATGATCCGGCTTTTGCTGGGCATCATTGCACTGGCCTTTTCGCTCGATTACTGGTTCCAGTTCCGGCCCCGAAAGGCCCCGCAAGGTCCGGACAAATTGGTGGGCGGGTTTTGGGCCGCCCTGGCCGGGTTCACCAGCTTCGTCGCCCACGCTGGCGGGCCGCCTTTGAACGTCTATATGCTGGCCCAAGGCCTGGAAAAACGCGTCTTCGTCGGCACGGTTGCGATATTTTTTGCCGGCGTCAACTGGATGAAGCTGGTGCCGTATGCGTTGCTGGGGCAGTTCAATACCGAAAACCTGACGACGTCGCTGTTGTTGCTGCCGCTGGCCCCGGTGGGCGTGTGGCTTGGCCTGTGGCTGCAAAAACGCGTTTCCGACAAAGCCTTTTACGGTGTTTGTTACGGGCTTTTGTTCGTTACCGGGATTAAGCTGGCGTACGACGGGGTGACGATGTAGTGACGATGGAGTGACGGGAGAACCTCGGCTATGATGGGATATACGACGAGATTCGCCTGTTTGATGAACCCTGAATAAGGCTGCCCCGATGCCCCGACCAAACGACCAGCGCGTCCGTTTCCTGTTCCTCAACGTCGGCCATTTTGTCGATCATTTGTTCATGCTGATCTTCGCCAAGGCAGCATACAGCGCCGGGATCGGCTTCGGGCTGGCGCGGGATGGTGCGTATGCGGAAATGATTCCCTACGGGGTGCCGGCACTGTTGCTGTTCGGGGCCGGTGCGCCCGTTGCGGCGCACTTTGCCGACAAGTGGAACCGAAACGGCATGATCTGTGTTTTCTTCATCGGCATCGGCCTGGCGTCCATCGCCACCAGCTTCGCTACCTCGCCGCTGGAGATCGCCGCCGGTCTGGCGGCCATCGGCATGTTCGCTTCCATCTACCATCCGGTCGGCATCGCCATGGTCGTCGAGGGCGGCGGCAAGGTCGGCTGGCGGCTCGGCGCCAATGGCGTCTGGGGCAACATGGGCGTGGCGGCGGCGCCGCTGATCACCGGGATTGTCCTGGCCGAATATGACTGGCGGCTGGCCTTCGTTTTGCCCGGCGTGTTGTCGATCCTCATCGGCCTCGGCTTTTTGACTTTTGTCCGCGCCGGTCGCATGCGCCCGCCGGAATCGTGCCCGCGCGAAAAGGCCCTGGTCGGCTTCGCACCCGGCTGGCAACGGGCGTTGCTTTCCTTAGGCTTGGTAACGGCGGCCGGTGGTTTTGTCTTCGGCGCCATGACCTTCATTATCCCGCGCATGTTCGAGGTCTCCATGCCCGGCATCAGTGTCGATGTTGCCGTGACCGGCGGGCTGGCAGCCATCGTTTACGGCGTTGCTGCCTGGGCGCAACTGGGCGTCGGGCGTATCATCGACAAGCGCCGGATCAAGCCGGTGTTGCTGTGCATCGCCCTGGGTCAGCCGGTGTTGATCGGGGTTATGGCAACGCAGAGCGATTATGGGCTTCTCTTCGCTTCGATGCTGGCCATGGCCTTCGTCTTCGGCCAGATTCCCATCACCGACGCGGTCTTGTCGCGCTATGTCCCCGATGTTTGGCGGGCCAAGGTGTTGTCGGTTAAATTCATGCTCAACCTGGTGATTGGGGCGCTGGCGTTGATCGCGGCCCGAACCATTCTTGCCGCCGGTGGCGGGTTTGATACGTTGATGGTGGTGCTGGCCATGGCCGCTGGATTGGTCTTTCTGTCGGCGCTTTTGCTTCCGGCCCAGGTCGGCGGGGAAGCCGAAGCTGTGCCGGTCTCCGCCTAGAAGACCTCTTTTCTGCGGGCGATCCTGAGCGCCTCGGCGATGCAGCGGCAATCGCCCAGACCCTGATGGGCTGCTCCGGGGGGTGGAAAACCAAGAATTTCCGGCAGGTTGCTGCTGAATATGCTTTCCAGCTCGCTTTCCATGATCTGCCTTAAAGGATCGCGGGCATTTTCAAAAAGGCTACCGTCGTAGGGAAAATCCAGATCGTTCAATTGGCAATTGCGCTGCAACACCAGATAGTCCTGGCCCCAGGAATAGACGGCCTTGGTGTCATTGCCGAAGAAAGCCACCAGACGGTCCAGGGCTTCACAAAAACTGATGGCCTTGGTGTCCACTTGTTCCTGGGTAATGCCGGTCAGCTCGATGAAATAATCGCTTAGTTCCGGGTTGATGAGCGGTTTGACGAGAACATCCAGCGCCTCGATTTCGATCAGCGCATCGTCGTTTCTGTGCCGGGTGGCGCCGATCTGGACGATCTCCATCTCTTCGCCGGGAGCGCTCCAGCGCCGGGCGGAAGATCCTTCCCAGGCGGTAAATTCCAAATCCATGATGGCGATGATGTCATCTGCCGGCATGCTACTTACCGGCTGAAACGGTGGCGCGCCGGAGCCGGTCGTTGATGGCGCGGCCCAATCCGGTTTCCGGGATCGTCATCACCGCAATGGCGCTGAAAGGCGGCCCGTCGAGGCTGCGGATCATGGCAAACAGGTTGGCGGCGGCTTCTTCCAGATCGCCCGTGGGGCTGAGGTTCATGGTCTCTGCCGGCGCTTGCACGCCGAAGCCGAGAAGGACCTCGCCGGGGCCGGCGTGCTCGGCGTTCAAACGCAACGGCAGTTCCGGCGCATAGTGGCGGTCCATCATGCCGGGAGACTTCTTTGCTTCATTGTCCGGGCCGTTTGATGAAGGCATGAGCAGGGGCCCGATGACGGCTTCGATGTCTTCAACGGCGAGGCCACCGGGGCGGAGCAGGGCGGGGGTGGCGCCGGTCAAATCGATGACCGTGGATTCGAGCCCGATCTGGCACGGCCCGCCATCGAGGACCATCTGCAGTCCTGTGTCATCAGGGCCGGGCAGGGAAAATACGACATGCCCCGCCGCCGTCGGGCTGATGCGTCCGGCCCGGTTGGCGCTGGGCGCGGCGATCGGCAGGTCGGCTTTCTCAAGAAGCGCCAATGCCACCGGATGGTTGGGCACGCGCACCGCCGCCGTCGAAAGTCCGGCGCTGACATCGGCGCACAATTTACCATCCAGCCTTTCCAGGACCATGGTCAACGCGCCCGGCCAGAATGCGTCGGCGAGTTTTTCGGCGGTTTCATTAAAGCCGACGATAGAGCGCGCGGCCTGCGTATCTTTGACGTGGACGATCAGCGGATTGGTCCGGGGCCGGCCCTTGGCTTTATAAATATTATCGATGGCGGCCTTGTTGGTGGCGTCGCCGCCCAAGCCATAGACGGTTTCCGTCGGGAAGGCGACAAGCCCGCCATTGCTGAGTATTTCGGCGGCGGCGGAAATGGAGCCAGCATCGGCGGCGAAGATCGGAGCCCTGTCTTCGCTCACCTCAGGACGGCTTCGTGATACCAGCGCCCCAGGCGATGAAGTGGGGGTTCTCAAAGCCGGGCTTGCCATAATGAAGCTCGTTGCCATCGACATCGGTAATGGAACCACCGGCAAAATGCAGCACCGCGTGGGCGGCCGCCGTATCCCATTCCATGGTCCGGCCGAGGCGCGGGTAAATGTCGCCGGCCCCTTCGGCGATTTTGCAGAATTTCAACGAACTGCCGGCGCTGGTTTCGGTAGCAATTTTGTAATCGGCGAGAAAGGTATCGATCTCGGGCGTTCGGTGCGAACGGCTGACCAGAGCGACCAGCGCATCATTGTCGGCCTGGCGGCAGGCAATGGCTTTCTCATCCTCGTCGCCGACCTGCGCAAAGGCCCCGACGGCGGCACCCCAATAAGTGCGTTTTTGCACCGGCGCATGGACCACGCCCAGGGCCGGGCGACCGCCGTCAATCATGGCGATGTTGACGGTAAATTCACCATTGCGGCTGACGAATTCCTTGGTCCCGTCGAGCGGGTCAACCAACCAAAACGGCGTATCGGTGATGTCAGGGATATTACCGGCGGCAAAGGCTTCTTCGCCGATGATGGGGTATTTGTCGGTGATGCCCTGGCGGATGGAATGGATAATCAACGCCTCGGCGTTTTTGTCGGCTTCCGTGACCGGCGATTTATCCGCTTTTTCCTCGACGGAGAAATCGGTCTCGTAGATTTTCATGATTTCCTGGCCGGCGCGTTTGGCGATGTCGCCGACCTGTTCGAGAAGGTCCAGTCCGATATTCAGCAACGGTATTCTCCTTTTGCGGCGACAGCAGCGTTAAGAATTGATTGTCACCGGCTGGGGCTGGATGTCAATTACGCCAAAGCGAGGCTGGATCATCAAGAACAGCGGCGGAAACCTCACCGGCGACAAAACGCCATGCCCTGAACGCGTCTGACCAATGATCTTTCGACAGACCGGCCTTGGCTTTCAGGTGCTGGGTGAAAGCCGCCCGGTCCGGCAACTGCCCCCAGACGGAGGGCAGGAACAAGGCGCGGTGGCCCAAGTCCTCGATCACCAGGCCGTCGATGCCGGGACGAAGCTGGCTCAAAAAATCGGCCTCGTCGGAAAAATTCATTTCCGTTTGCGGGCTGAGGACGGAAACAGACAGCTCCAGCCCTTCCAGCTCGTCCATCGTCAGGGCCGGAAAGCGGGGGTCTTTGAAGGCGGTGCGATAGCCGTTTTCGGCAATATCTTCGAAAAGCGGACGCCTGGCCTCGGCGGTGCCGATGCAGCCTCTCAAATTACCGGCACGTTTCAGGGTGACGAAACACGCGCCGCGTTCGCGCAACGGTGCAGGAAAGTCATCGGCTTTCACGCCCAGGGGCTTTCCATGATTAAGGCCATGGATGATGGAGGCGGCGGCGAGGCGGACAATCATTTCGCCATGTTCATCGAGCAGCGCGCCGGTGGCGGCGCCGAATTCGGTTTCGCTGCTTTTAACCTCTTGTGGAAGAAATGCCCAAGATCCATAGCCGACGACCCGGTCCTTGCTTCCCGCCGTGTCGCCGGAATTGCGCAGGTCCAGCGTCGTGGCGCTTAAGCCCCGGCGCTTCGCCACTTCCAGCAATCCGCCGACGGGAAAACGCCCACAGGCGCCATCAGGGGAAATCGCCGCCCCGTTCAGGCTTTCGATGGCGCGACAGGTTTCCGTGTCGATCCGCCGGGCGGCGTCGTAATCGAGGTAATGACTGAGGTCGGAACTGACGACGATGAGCGTCTCGTCACCCCCCCAAAGGGCTTCGATGACGTCGGCGACATCTTCGGGCGTGGCAACGCCGACGACCAATGGCACGATCGAGAAATCGTCCAGCACCACTTGCAGAAACGGCAGATGGACTTCCAGGCTGTGTTCCTGCGCGTGGGTGGCGTCGAACACCTCGACCTGCGCCAGCTTGAGAATTTCCGCAGTTGCTTTCTTATCGACGGGAATTTCGCCCAGAGGTGTCTCGAAGGCATCGGCACCGGAAAGCGCCAACCCCTGCACGGCGACCCGGTGGCACGGCCCCAGCAGGATGACGCGTTTGATAATGGCGTGGGCGGGTGCCAGGCGGGCATAGGCGCTGGCGGCGACGGCGCCGGAATAGGCGTAACCCGCATGCGGGGCAATAATGGCTTTTGGCCAAGGGCCCGTGGCGCGATCAGTCGATGGTTGGACGGCGTCCAGGAACGCCCGCACCGTGGCGTCCAGCTCGGCGGCAGTGCCCGGGTAAAACTGCCCGGCGACGGCGGCTTCTCTGTTAAAAGCCTGGGCTGGAGTCATGGCGGATTTCTCCTGCGTTGCCGATTATTTAACTAATCATGCCTGGCTAGCCTGTAAAAAGCGCACGCCCTAACGCCCAGGGGAACCGCATCTCCGTCCTGGTCCGGATGAAATTTGTAATACTCTTTAACATACGGTTCATGTTTGCAAATTACCACTGTAACACAGGGGGTGTTTACTGGGTCTCGAAGCAAACAATTATAAAAAAGAGGTTCAGATGACGGTTAAAATGAAAGTTCACCCAGACCCAAAAACGAGAAACACAGTATCGGAAGAGCCGGATGTTAAGGCCCGCACGGTCCTCTATGTCGAGGACGACCAAGCGGGCATGCAATTCATGGATACCCTGTTGGCCAGAGTTCCCGGCGTAAAGATGATCGGCGCTGAAACCGGTAAGGCGGGGATAGAATTGGCAGAACGCCATAAGCCCGATGTCATTATCCTGGACATCAATCTGCCCGACATGAACGGATTCGATATCCTTGGTTATTTAAAGGTCGAGGAATGGACCGAAAACATTCCGGTTATTCCGTTCCCTTATGCGGAGGATATCGGCAAGGAGGATACCCGGCGACGGCGGTTTCTCTGATCCGATTCATGGCCATCATGTCGCTGATGGTGTTAAATGTTTAAGTAATCTCGCCGAATAAGGCTGTGAAGAGAACACCGTGAGCGAAAAACACTTTTACGCCCTCTATTACAAGAACGCCGACGGCGCCTTTGACGGTCCCGCCATCGGCCTGTTCGAGACCGAACAGCAGGCCCGCCACCACGTTTTCAACGACGCGCTGTGCCCGCACACGGAATTCGAGATCGTTAAACACAAGGTTCATATGGAGGATGACGATGGCCCCGGCGACGATGTTGGATAAAGACCTGACCGACGCCGTTTCCGGGCGATACTGGCACGCGCTCGACGATGGCCGGGTGCAGTGCGACCTGTGCCCGCGTTTCTGCAAGTTGCACGACGGGCAGCGGGGATTGTGTTTTGTGCGCGCGTGCCGGGATGGCGAGATCGTGCTGACGACCTATGGCCGCTCGTCGGGGTTTTGCGTCGACCCCATCGAAAAAAAGCCGCTTAATCACTTCCTGCCGGGAACGCCGGTGCTCAGTTTCGGCACGGCGGGCTGTAATCTGACCTGCAAGTTCTGCCAGAACTGGGATATTTCCAAGTCCCGCGAATTCGATAAGCTACAGGAACAAGCATCGCCGGAAATGATTGCCGAGGCGGCGGTTAAGACCGGCTGCAAATCCGTCGCCGTCACCTACAACGACCCGGTAATTTTTCTCGAATACGCTGTCGATGTGGCCGAAGCCTGTCACGCCAGGGACATTAAAATGGTCGCCGTCACGGCTGGCTATATGTGCGCCGAGCCGAGGGCTGAATTCTACCGCCATATGGACGCCGTTAACGTAGATTTGAAGGCGTTTACCGAGCGTTTTTACCGCGACCTTTGTTCCAGCGAACTGGCGCCGGTGCTGGAGACGCTGAAATATCTCAAGCACGAAACCGACGTCTGGTTGGAGATCACCAACCTGATTATTCCCGGCGAGAACGATGGCGACGCCGAAATCGAGGAAATGACGACCTGGGTGATGGAAAACCTTGGCCCCGACGTGCCGATGCATTTTTCTGCCTTCCACCCCGACTGGAAAATGATGGATAAGGAAAAAACGCCGCTGGAAACAGTAGTTCGGGCGCGCCGCATCGCGATGAAAAACGGCCTGCGTTACGCCTATACCGGCAACGTCCACGACCCGGAAGGCGATGCCACTTATTGCCACCATTGCGGTGAAATCCTGGTCGGCAGGGACTGGTACGAGCTGTCGATCTGGAACATTAAATTTGAAGGAAATTACACCGGCAACTGCGGCAACTGCGGGACGCCGGTGGCCGGCGTCTTTGATGGCCCGCCCGGTGACTGGGGCCGCAAGCGACAACCGCTGCATTTTGCCAAGGGATGACGGGTGACACCTTGGCAGCGACCTGTTAAAAGGTCGCGCCAAGCGTTTTAACCCGACCATCAGGTATCCAATGTCTAAAAAATGGCTGGCCCTGGCACTGAAATTTTTGGTGTCGGGGTTTTTGATATGGTTTCTTGCCCGGGGGATCGATTTCGCTGATGCTGTCGAGCGGTTGGCGCAAGTCGACCCGGGGATGCTGGTTGCCGCCATGCTGGTTCTGTTGGTGCAAACCTGTATCGGTGGGCTGCGCTGGGGCATGACGCTCCGCGCCATCGGCGCGCCTTTGAGTATGGCCAAATCCATTCAGCTTTTTTATATCGGTTCATTTTTTTCCCAGGTGCTGCCGTCGTCGGTGGGCGGGGATGCGGTGCGCATGTACAAGTCTTACCGGGCCGGGCTAGAGCTCAGGGGCGCCGTCAATGGCGTCATCCTGGAACGGGTGATTACGGTGGTGGCGCTGGTGGTGCTGGTGGTCGGATCGCAACCCTGGTTTTTGCCGCGTGTGGATGAAGGCACCCGTGCGCTGATGGTGCCGGGCATTGTCCTTATCGTTGTCGGCACCATTGTCGGCCTGGTAGCTCTGATGGCGCTCGACCGATTGCCGGAAATGTTCCGCCGTTGGCGGGTGTTTAGGGGGTTAGGCTTTTTGGGCGTCGATGCAAGAAGGCTTTTCCTCAATCCGGGCAAGCTGTTTCCGGTGCTGGTCTTGGGCCTGTTGACCCACATCAACATGTCTTTTTGCGTGTTTCTGCTGGCCATGGGGCTTGAGCTTTCCGTGACCTGGCTCGATTGCCTGGTATTGGTGCCGCCGGTGTTGATGGTCATGACGGTGCCGATTTCCATCGGCGGCTGGGGGGTTCGCGAAACCGCCATGGTGACCATGTTCGGGCTGATCGGGGTGCCCAATGAAGGGGCCTTGGTGTTGTCCGTGTTGTTCGGGCTGGTCGGAATGGTTCTGAGCCTTCCCGGCGGCCTTGTCTGGCTCGCTACCCGCGACAAAGGGGAAAACATGGATTTCAAGACCCCGGATTTAGCCTCAGAAATGCCGTCGGAAGAGGCGGAAAATCAAATTACCCCCTCTAACTAAAGCTTTTCTTTGCCGCCTGTGCCGCTAAAGTCGGCGGTCAGTTTGAAAAACAAGAGGCGGGGACGGGCGCAAGCCAGGACAGGGACTAAAATCAATGCAAAAAAGGGACATTCCATGAAAATCGTCTTTTCCGGAGCGGGACTGGCAACGTCAGGGGCGCTGGTCGTCGGCGTTATCGAAGGGGGCCAGTTGACAGCGTCGGCTAGTCAGATCGACAAAAAAACCAGTGGCGCCGTCAAACGCGCCATCAAGGCCAGCCGCTTCAACGGCAAGGCCGGACAGACGCTAATGGTCGTGGCTCCGCAAGGAACCAAGCTGGACCGTGTGCTTGTGGTTGGGATGGGCAAGCCCGGCCATACAAGCGAGCTTTCCTTGCAGAAACTAGGCGGCGGCATTTACGCGGCGCTGGCCTATTCCGGTTCGAAAACGGCAACGGTTCTGGTCGATGCCCATGAAAAGTCGAAATTAACGCTCCCCGTCATAGCGGCTGCCGTTGCGGAAGGGGCGAGGCTTCGCTCTTACCGGTTCGACACGTACCAGACGAAAGGTGTCAATAACGACAACGACAACGGCAACGGCAACGGAAAACC
>LFEN01000039.1 GCA_001510075.1 Alphaproteobacteria bacterium casp-alpha2 | reverse complement strand
CGTGCCATGGAAAACTCCTTTGTTTTCCATGTTGAATCACGTCCAGCCTAACAGACCCTTAATGAGTCAAACTTTTTGCAAGTTGGTATAAGGACGGCACCGCCCAGTTGTGGATGACGTCATTCGACGTCAGCAGCAGGCGGACGTTGGTCCTGGCCGGAAGCACGACTTCGTTATCGACGCTCAGCAACCGTGGCTGGCCTTTTTTCAATTCCTCTTCGGGAATGATAAGGCTGTCGAATTTCAGGCCGCCGCTATCAGGATAGGTGTAGGTCCAATACCACTGATTGCCGGTGACCTTGAGGGTCATTTCCGCATCCTGGGTACGGTCGGCATAATACAGCAGCTTCAAGGACGGAATGGCGATGACAATCAAAATCAGAACCGGAATGCCGGTCCAGAGAACCTCCAGCAACGTATTATGCGTCGTCTTCGACGGCACCGGGTTTGATTTGGAATTAAAGCGGATGATGATGATCCCCATGATCACCAGCACGAGAACCACGATCGCCACTTCGATAACAAAAAGAAGGTTATGGAAATCGATGATCCTTTCCATGACCGGCGAGGCAGCGGGCTGAAACCACATCTGCCAGGGCACGGACCGCCCTTCGGCGGCGCCAGCAGGGTTTCCGGCAAAAGAGAGCACAGCCAGCACAAACGCCGGCGCGAGAAGTCTTATTGATTTGAGCATTCGACCCATTCCAAAGATGCTAAAATTTCAGGGAATACTGATTCCATATTTCTTAAAAAAACGACCTTATACGTATTTTGACCACGCGTCTTCTAACGTCCTCGTCCCGATCAAACAAGGGCCGCTTTCAAAAGTTATTATATTTTTTTCGAATATATGGATAATGGCTGTTTTACGCACCCAGCCCCCCTTTTTTCGTTAACCCCTTTATTTCTCCCTGAAGGTTAATAAACCACCACTTTTATAATGGTTTATCCTTGACCCCGATCAATTGCGTCTTCATTTAAGTATAGAGTAAAAAGCACGCTCTTCGATATTTTTGATGTTTTTTTCCGAAAGAATTTTGATGAATAAAAAACTTCTCGCCCTGGTTCTCGCCGCTTTCGCGATAATCATGTACGCCTCCGTGTTCATAAAGTTTTCCTGAATGCTGGAAATTCAAGACTTTCCCCATATCATCGCCGGGTTGAACGCTGCCTCCGTCATTGCCCTGGCGACAGGGTTTTATTTCATTCGGAGCGGCGACAAAGCGCGCCACCGGGTGTCGATGATTACCGCCTTGGCGCTGTCGGCCCTGTTCCTGGTGTTTTACGTGATCTACAAAGCCAATTCCGGTTTCGCCAAATTCGGCGGTGTGGGCACCATCCGGCCGATTTATTTCACCATTCTCATCGTTCATGTCATCGGCGCCATCACCCTCGTGCCGATGGTGCCGCGCACCGTTTATCTGGCCCTGAAAGAACGCTTTGACGACCATAAACGCTGGGCCCGCTGGACCTGGCCGCTTTGGATGTATGTCGGCGTGTCGGGGGTTGTCGTTTATGTCATGGCCGTGCACCTTTATCCCTATGTTCCCGTCTGAACCCACAGGCGCTGCCTTCAACCCGACGCAGAAGCAGCGCTGGAGCCTCTATGCCGGTTTCGCGCATGCTGCCGACAACGATACCGCCCACCGGGAAATCCGCGGCTGGGCCTGGTTGGCGATGTTGTCTTTGGGCATTGCCGGCATCTTCGCCCTGCTGCTCGCCATCAGCCGGGTGCCTGGCGCCGATGAAATGTTCCCCTGGCCGGTCAAGTTTTTCGAAAAAGGCCTGATCATCCACGTCATCCTCAGCTTCGTCGTCTGGTTCCTGAGTGTCTTTGGCGCCATGGTGGCGATGGTGACGTATCGCTTGTCCGAGGGCTGGCCGCGCTGGCGGGGTCTGGGCTCGGCGTCGATCATCGGCGCCATGACGGGGACAATGTTGCTATTTATTCCGGCCTGGCTGAACCGGGGGGAACCGTCGCTCAATAACTACATCCCGGTCATCATCGACCCGATTTATTACGCCGGCCTGCTGGTGTTGGGATTAAGCATTCTGCTTTCCGTAATCCGGCTATTCGTTAATCTCATCGCCCGACGCGGGCCGCTGGAACCGGTGACGCTGTCGATTCTCGCCGCAGCGCTGATTTATATCCTGGCGCTCGCATGTTTTATCCTCGCCGGGCTGGAAATCACCAAAGCCAACGACTTTTCCATCATCAGCGCCGCCATCAACGAAGATCTCTTTTGGGGCGGCGGCCATGCACTACAGTATCTCAATACCGGCTTGTTGCTGTCGGCCTGGTACGTGCTGGGCGGGCTTTCCCTGGGACAGCCTTTAGTTCACCCCCGCCTGATGGCGGGCGCTTTGCTGGCACTTATTTTGCCGGTGTTGGTGGCGCCCTTCTTTTACGTTCTCTATCCCGCCTTTTCCGCCGCGCAAACGAGCGCCTTCACCAACCTGCAATACCTGCTAGCGCCGCCGACGCTGCTGGTCGCCGTCGGCGGGGCGCTAGGCGTCTGGGGCCTGCTTGAAAAGGCCGACCCGGTGCCGTGGCGCGATGTTTCTTTTCAATGCCTGTTGGCGTCCATGCTGGTATTTGGCATCGGCGGCGTGCTCGGGTTTTATGTCGATGGCGCCGACACCCGCACGCCGGCCCATTACCACGGCGTCATCGGCGGCATCAATATCGCCTTTATGGGGCTGTTTTACGGCCTCTTCCTGCCCGTATTGGAACGCGGGCTAAAGCCGGGAAAAGCCATTGCCGCCTCGGTCTGGCTCTATGCTTTCGGCCAGGTATTCCATTCCATCGGGCTTTTCTGGGCCGGCGGCTATGGCGCGCCACGCAAGGTGGCCGGGGCCGCACAGGGGATCGAGGCGCTGGCCCCGACGATCGGCCTGACGCTGATGGGCATTGGGGCCGTAATCGCCGTCATCGGCGGCGTTATGTTCATTTTCATGGTTACCAAGGCACTGCTGAAGAAAAGCTGACCTTTTGGCGATGATAGTCTATAAAAGGGCAGCATTATCATGCATTTCAGAAAATGGATATCCGCGTGAGTGAACAAGCAACCAGCGCAACCGCAATCGCGGCCCCCGAGGCAATAACGGACGGCGTCGAAAAGGCCCCGTTCCTCTCTCCGCCCGCCCAGCCGCGTTACCGTGTCGTCGAATACATGTTGCTGTTGAAACCGCGCGTCATGTCGCTGGTCGTGTTCACGGCGCTGGTCGGCTTGATCCTGGCCCCCGGCGCGCCGGGGGGGCTGACGCCCTGGACGGCGGCGTTGGCCGTTCTTTGCATCGCCATCGGCGCCGGCGCATCGGGCGCCATCAACATGTGGTACGACCGCGACATCGACATTCACATGCGCCGCACCATGAACCGGCCGCTACCCGCCGGAAGGCTCAAGCCCCTGGAAGCGTTGATCTTCGGCAGCGTACTTTCCGCCGGCTCGGTGGCAGTCATGGCGTTATATGTCAACGTCGCCGCATCGGCTTTGCTGGCGCTGACGATTTTTTATTACGTCTTTATCTATACCGTCTGGCTGAAACGCCGCACACCGCAGAACATCGTCATCGGCGGCGCCGCCGGCGCCTTGCCGCCGGTGATCGGCTGGGCCGCGGTCACGGGTGATATCGGTTTGGGCGCAATCGCGATGTTCGCCATCATCTTTTTATGGACGCCGCCGCATTCCTGGGCATTGGCGCTGTTCCGGCGCGGTGATTACGAAGCCGCCGGCGTACCGATGATGCCGCTGGTGGCGGGCGTGCGCGAAACCAAGCGCCAGATGCTGATCTATACCGGCCTGTTGCTGCCGGTGACGTTGTTGCCGGTCATCATCGGCATGTCCGGCGCGCTCTACGGCGTATCAGCACTAATTTTGGGCGCTCTCTTTGCCCGCCATAACTGGCGCGTGTGGAAAGATACGCAAGGTGAGCAGGACGGCAAAGAAGTTGCCGCCGCGCGGCCGATGTTCTTCTTTTCCATATTTTACCTGTTTCTGATTTTCGTCGCCCTGCTCGCCGACAAAGTGCTGTTCCTGCCGGTTCTCTAGCCGCCCATGAGCATATTCACCATTGCCGCGATTCTGGTCGGGCTGTCCGCCTTGTTCGGCTATCTCAATCATCGGTTTTTGCACCTGCCGCACACCATCGGGCTGGTCGTCATCGCGCTGGCCGCGTCGTTGTCGATAATCGCCTACGATCTTATCCAGCCCACCGCCCATATCGGCCAAAAGGTTTCGGGACTACTCAGCCAGATCGATTTCAATGAAACCCTGATGCACGGCATGCTGAGCTTCCTGCTGTTTGCCGGTGCGCTGCATGCCGATTTTTCCGCCCTCAAGAGTCAGCGGTTAATCATCGGCGTCATGGCCTGTCTCGGCACCTTGATCTCGACCTTCGTTGTCGGGGCGGGAATGTGGTGGTTGTTCGGCTTGTTCGGCCTGGCTATCCCCTTTATCTGGGCCCTGGTGTTCGGCGCCTTGATCAGCCCGACAGACCCGGTCGCGGTTCTTAGTCTTTTTAAAACGGTCAAGGTCCCCGCTACCCTGCAAGCCAAGATGGCCGGCGAATCGCTGTTTAACGACGGCGTCGGCGTTGTCGTATTTTCCGTCGTCGTCGCCATCGCCGCCTCGGGCGAGGCCAGCATGGGCGCCGCCGAAATTACCAAGCTGTTTTTTACCGAGGCCATCGGCGGTGCGGTCCTTGGGTTGCTTGCAGGCTACATCGGCTACCGCGCCATGTACGGCATCGACGAGCCCAGCCTGGAAGTGTTGATCTCGCTGGCGTTGGTGATGGTGACCTACGCGCTGGCGCTATCGCTGCATATGAGCGGGCCGATTGCCATGGTCGTCGCCGGCCTGTTCATCGGCAACCGGGGGGTGAAATACGCCATGAGTGAGGCCACGCGTGCGTATGTGCTGACGTTCTGGACCCTGATTGACGAGATTCTCAATTCGGTCCTGTTCCTGCTCATCGGCCTGGAAGTATTGGTCGTTACCGCCAGCCCGGACCATTTATGGGTCGCGCTGCTGGCCATCCCGGTGACGCTGTTTGCCCGGGCGCTTAGCGTCACCATTCCGATTGGCGTTCTGTCTCGCTGGCGAACCTTCACCACGGGGGCGGTGCCGGTATTGATCTGGGGCGGCTTGCGCGGCGGCATTGCGGTCGCCCTGGCCTTGTCCCTGCCGGAAAACCAATACAAAGCCGCCATCCTCTCCATCACCTACGCCGTCGTCCTGTTTTCGATCATCGTCCAGGGCCTGACGGTAAAACCGCTGGTCGAAAAGATGGTGCGTTAGCCGCCTCCTAACCATTCGCCCCCAGACAGCCGAGCAACGCCGCCGCCATGCCGCGCATCAGTTTTGCGTAAAGCCCCGGCCCCGGTTTCAGATCGGCGCCCAGGGGGTCGAGGACGGCGGTGCGGGCATGGGTGCCCTCAATCAGCGTCTTGGCCAGCACCGGTTCGAACTGCGGCTCGGTAAAGACGCAAGATATGTTCTTGTCGCGTATTTTCCGGCGCAGCATGAGAACGCGCCCGGCCCCCGGCGGGCGCTCGGCATGAACGGCGACGAACCCCTGCGACGCCAGATCGAAGCGTTTCTCGAAATAGCGATAGGCATCGTGAAATACCAGATACGGCACCACGGCAACGGGGCCGAGCGATGCGCGAATTTCTTTCTCAAGCCTGATCAGCATGGCCGTCAGCTTGGCGCCGTTTGCCTCATAGCGCGCCTTATTGCCCGCATCGGCCCCGGACAAGGCCTTGACCATCACGCCCACCATGGCCGCCGCATTGCGCGGGTCGAGCCAAATGTGCGGATCGCTTTCCATATTCCCCGGCGATAGTTGCACGACGCTCACTCGCTTCGACAACGCCGCCAGCGGCTTGACCAAAAACCCTTCCAGCCCCGGCCCGACCCAAAACACCAGATCGGCGTTATTCAGCCGCCTAGCGTCCGACGGTTTCAGGGAATACGCATGCGGCGACCCGGCGCCGCGCACCAACAGGGCTGGTTCGCCGAGCCCTTGCATGACGCCCGCCAGCAGCGAATGGATGGGTGCGATGGAAGCGACGGCCTTGATGGCTTCGGCGCGCACGGGTTGCGCCGCCAAAATGAGGGCGCAAAGGGCGAAGGCAATAAAGCGGTGGAACGAATTGGTCATGGGCGACAGATTAATACGCCACCCGCTCTTTGGCGAGGGCGCGATGAATACTAGGATTTCGCGCCAAGATGGAAAGACCGAGGCTTGGAGGTTGTGATGATTGAGAAGAAAAAGGTCAAAAAGAAAATACCCGGACCCCTAAAAGGTGAGGTGGCCTTGAAGCTTGCCCGCAAAGGCCCTTAGCGGGTGGGTAAATGTATTGGCTTTTACCGAAAGCATTTTCGGCATCGTGCTGCTGTTCCTCATCGCCCTGGCGCTTCGCAACCGTTTCAGGATCTAACTCTTCACCTGATAGCCTGTCTTGAAAATCCACCACACGGTCAGCATACAGGCGACCAGGAAGCCGGTGATCATGGCTAAGCTGGTCAGGATGCTGACGTCGGCGATTTCGTAGAAGCTCCAGCGGAAGCCGCTGATCAGATACAGCACCGGGTTGAACAAGGTGACGTTTTGCCAGAACGGCGGCAGCATGTTGACGGAATAAAAACTGCCGCCCAGAAACACCATCGGGGTGACGATGAGCAGCGGGATAATCTGGATTTTTTCAAAATTGTCGGCCCAGATCCCGATGATAAAACCGAACAGGCTGAAGGTAACCGAGGTCAATACCAGAAACAGCATCATCCATGCCGGATGGGCGATATGCAAAGGCACGAAAAAGCCGGCGGTGGCCAGGATGATCAAGCCTAGAATCATCGATTTTGTCGCCGCCGCCCCGACATAGCCGAGGACGATTTCAAAATACGATACCGGCGCCGATAACAGCTCGTAAATGGTGCCGGTAAATTTCGGGAAGAAAATACCGAATGACGCGTTGGATACGCTTTGCGTCATCAACGACAGCATGATCAGCCCCGGCACGATGAACGAGCCATAGCTGACGCCTTCGATTTCCGTAATCCGCGACCCGATGGCCGAGCCGAAGACGATGAAATACAAAGACGTCGCAATCACCGGCGAGACGATGCTTTGAAACAACGTGCGCCGGGTTCGATCCATTTCAAACATATAGATGGCTTTTACCGCGTGGACGTTCATGCCGGCCCCTTTACCAAACTAACAAATATTTCTTCCAACGAGCTTTGCGTCGTGTGCAGGTCTTTGAATTTGATCCCGGCATCGCCCAAGGCGCCCAACAGGGCGGTAATGCCGGTGCGCTCGGCATTGGCGTCATAGGTATAGACCAGCCGCTCGCCTTCATGCGTCAGTTCAAGATTGTAGGGCTGCAACGCCGGCGGGATGGATTGAATATTTTGCTGAAGTTCCATGGTCAGTTGCTTCTTGCCCAGTTTGTTCATCAATACAGCTTTTTCTTCGACAACGACGATCTCGCCCTTGTTGATAACCCCGATGCGCTCGGCGATGGCTTCGGCTTCTTCGATGTAATGCGTCGTCAGGATGATGGTGACGCCGGATTTTTGCAGTTCCCGCACGACCTGCCACATGTCCTTGCGCAACTCGACATCGACGCCCGCCGTCGGTTCGTCGAGAAACAGAATTTCCGGCTCATGCGACAGCGCCTTGGCGATCATCACCCGGCGCTTCATGCCGCCTGATAGTTCTTTGATTTTGCTGTCTTTTTTATCCCACAACGACAAATCCCTGAGAACACGCTCGATATGGGCCGGGTCGGAGGATTTGCCGAACAACCCGCGGCTGAAATTGACCGTCGCCCAAACGGTTTCGAAGGCGTCCGTCGTCAGTTCCTGCGGCACCAGCCCGATCATTGAGCGGCATTTGCGATAATCGGTGATGATGTCATGACCATCGACCAAAACGGTCCCTTCCGTCGGATTGACGATGCCGCAAATAACGCTGATCAGCGTCGTCTTGCCGGCACCGTTGGGGCCTAGCAACGCCAGAATCTCGCCCTTCTGAATATCGAGGGAGACACTTTTCAGGGCTTCGAGGCCGCTGGCGTATTTTTTTGATAAATTCGAGATGGAAATCAGCGTCGTCATGTCGGTGATTAAACTTCCTTAACAAGTGTTGTTGGACATCCGGTAGAGAACATGGGGGCGAAGCGGATGGTTCTCTGCGATGTCCGGGTGATTAAAGGTTTTTTGGTCCCTGGTCATTCCAATTCTTTCCATGACGGCAATCGAGCGACGATTGGAAACAGCGGTAAAAGAAACAACGTCCTCAAACCCCAAGTCCACAAAACCGTGCGACAAACAGGCCCGCGCCGCTTCCGTGGCATAACCTTGGCCCCAGGCCGAATGTTTGAGCCGCCAGCCGATTTCGATGGCGGGCGTGAAGAATGCCTCGAAGCTTGGCCTGGAAAAACCCGTAAAGCCGATAAATTCCTTTGTTTCTCTGACTTCCACGGCAAAAAGGCCAAAACCGTTCTGGGTAAGGCTTTTTTTCACCCGCCCGGCCAGATCATCGAATTCCTGCCTCCGACCGGTTTCGGGGAAGAATTCCATGACCCGCGCATCGGCGTTCATTGCCGCAAAGGGCGCATGGTCGTCTTGTCGCCAATCCCTGAGGGTGAGGCGAGCTGTTTGAAGGTGGACAGCCAAATCATCCTCCGGGGAATTACTTTTTCAGGCTGTCGTAGATCACGGCGATCCAGGTTTCGGTGGAGATTCTCCAGGACCACGATTTCCATTTTTCCGGCAACCCGGCGGCTTGAATTTCCTTGAGGCTCTTTCCGGCCTTCATGCGATCCTGCACGATTTTCGTCGTCGCCTTCATCATCGCCCGCATGGTCTTGAGATCGTTCATGTCCCCCAGGGGGCCGTGACCCGGTATGATTTTCGCGTCTGCCGGGAACATGTCGATCATTTCCCCGACGTTGCGGGTCATGGTGACGACGTTGCCGCCGTGCTCGACATCGATAAAGGGAAACAGGCCGTTAAAAAACTGATCGCCCAGGTGCAACACGTTCGACTTGGTAAAGTGGATGACGCTGTCGCCGTCCGTATGGCCGTTGGGGAAATGAATGATGCGGATTTCCTCGCCGTTGAAATGCACCGATACGGAATTGCGGTAGGTGATGACCGGCAGCGCCTGGTCCGGGGCGGCCGGTATCTTCATCTTGAAAATTTTGATTTCCTGCGGCGCCGCCATGAGCTTGCGGACATTGTCGTGAGCGACAATAACCGCCTGCCCCCCGAAGTACGCATTGCCGCCGGTATGATCACCATGCCAGTGGGTGTTGATGAGGAATTTAAGATCGCCGCATTCCAAACAGGTCTTTAAGGCATCGAGACGCGCCTCAAGCTTTTTGGAGAACGGCTTCAACTTGTCGTCGATGATGAGCATCCCGTCCGGGCCTGCCGAAACGCCGACGTTGCCGCCGGAAAATCCGCCGACCCCGATCAACATGGTAATCGGGCCGGCCACCGGAACCACGCCGATGGTGATTTCCGGTTTATCAGATTTGGCGCGGGCGGCGTTGATTGCACCGAAACCGGCCAGTAATAAGGCCGAAACAATTAATGCTCTGGTGACAAGGGGAATAGAGTTTATGATTTTCATCAACCTTCCTCATTCAACATTTATCCCCGACCGACATTTGCTTATCAGCTTTTGAATAGCGCTTCAACCTAACGGCGAATAACGGCGCCCCCGACGCCGATTGCCAGAGCCGCGGCCAGCCCCTATATGTGAAGCCATGACCGAAACCGCTTACCAACAACTGGAACGGCGCTTCAAGCGCTTGTCGGCGCTGGAAGAAGCCAGGGCCGTGCTCGGCTGGGACATGTCGGCGATGATGCCGCCCGGCGGCGCCGAGGCCCGGGCCGGGCAAATTGCCGAATTGAAAGCCGTCTGCCACGGCATATTGACGGCGCCGGAAATCGGCGACTTGATCGCCGCTGCCGAAACCGACGACCTGGCCGGCTGGCAACCGGCGAACCTGCGCGAAATGCGGCGCTTGTGGACCACGGCCACGGCCTTGTCCGAAGATCTGGTGGTGGCGTTATCGAAAGCCGAATCCACGTGCGAGGCGATCTGGCGTGGGGCCCGCGCCGACGCCGATTTCGCCTGCGTCGTACCAGCGATGACGGAACTCCTCAATCTGGTCCGCGAAGCCGCCGCCGCCAAATCGGAAAAGTTATCTTTAAGCCTTTATGACGCCTTGCTGAACAGTTACGAACCCGGCGGGCGGGCCGAAGACATCGACATAGTATTCGACGACCTGGAAGGCTTCCTGCCGGATTTTCTGGGCCAGGTTCTCGACCTTCAGGCCGGCCGCCCGGCCCCGGTCCTGCCCGAGGGGCCGTTTTTGGAAGAAACCCAAAAAGCGCTCGGCATCAAATTCATGCAGGCCCTGGGTTTTGATTTCGACCACGGGCGGCTCGACATCAGCCTGCATCCTTTCTGCGGCGGCACGCCGGACGATGTCCGCATCACCACGCGCTATGATGAAACCGACTTTACCTCATCGTTGATGGGGGTCCTGCACGAGACCGGCCATGCGCTGTATGAACGCGGCCTGCCGAAACCATGGCGCGGCCAGCCCGTCGGCGAGGCCATGGGCATGAGCATCCACGAAAGCCAGTCGTTATTGGTTGAGATGCAGGTCTGCCGCTCGACCGGGTTTTTGGAATACGCCGCGCCGATTATGCGCGACGCCTTCAAAGGAACCGGGTCGGCGTGGGAGCCCGACAACCTTTACCGGCTCTATACCCAGGTCAAACCCGACTTTATCCGCGTTGATGCCGACGAAGTCACCTATCCGGCGCACGTTATCTTGCGCTATCGGCTGGAACGCGCCCTGATCGAAGGCGACATGCAAGTCCCCGACATCCCCGCCGCCTGGAACGAGGGAATGCAGCGTCTGCTCGGCCTGACCCCGCCAACCGACCGCGAAGGCTGCCTGCAGGACCTGCACTGGTACGACGGGGCGTGGGGCTATTTCCCGACCTATACGCTGGGCGCCATGACGGCGGCGCAATTGTTCGGCGCAGCAAAAAAAGCCGTACCCGAAATCGAGCCGGGCATCGCGAAAGGCGATTTCAAGCCCCTGTTGCGCTGGCTCAAAACCAATGTCCACGGCAAGGGATCGTTGCTGGAAACAAAAGACCTTCTGATCGAAGCCACCGGCAAACCGCTTGACCCGGCGGTTTTCAGGAACCATCTGAAAAAACGCTACCTGGAAACCTGAACATTGCTGCCACCCTCGGCCCAATGTAGGCTAATCCCAGTTAGGAGAGACAACCGTTGAAATACATTTCCACCCGCGGCAACGCGCCTGAATTGGCATTCGACGAGGTACTGCTGTCCGGCCTGGCGCTTGACGGCGGTCTCTATGTGCCCGAAGCGTGGCCGCAATTCTCCGCCGCCGATATCCAGTCCTTCGCTGGCTTGCCGTATCAGGAACTGGCGCTGCGGGTAATGAAGCCCTTCATCGGCGGCTGCATTCCTGACGCCGCCCTGGCCGGGCTCATCGATGGTGCCTATAGCAATTTCGATACCCCCGATATCGCGCCGTTGAAAGAAATCGGCAAGAACGAATACCTGCTGGAACTGTTCCACGGCCCGACCCTGGCCTTCAAGGACATGGCCTTGCAATTTTTGGGTCCCGCCTTCGATCATGTGCTCAAGCAACGGGGCGCGTGGACCACCATCGTCGTCGCCACCTCCGGCGATACGGGCTCGGCCGCCATCGAGGCCTGCCGCGACCGCGACGCCATCGAAATTTTTGTTCTCCACCCACACGGCAAAGTCTCTGATGTCCAGCGCCGCCAGATGACGACGGTGCAATCATCGAACGTCCACAACATCGCCATCAAGGGCACCTTTGATGACTGCCAGAACCTGGCCAAGGCGATGTTCAACGACAAGCCGTTCCGCGACAAACTTCGCCTTGGCGCCCTCAATTCCATCAACTGGGCGCGCATTATGGCGCAGATCGTCTATTACTACTGGGCCGGAGCCAAGTTGGGGGCGCCGGAAACGCACCTGTCGTTCGCCGTGCCGACGGGCAATTTCGGTAATGTCTTTGCCGGCTACGCGGCGCTGCGCTCCGGGCTGCCGATCGATCAATTCGTCATCGGCTCCAACAGCAACGACATTCTGACGCGCTTTTTCGAGAACGGCGTTATGGAAGCCGGCGACGTACACCCGACCATCAGCCCGTCCATGGATATCCAGATCTCGTCTAATTTTGAACGCCTGCTGTTTGATCTGGTCGGCCGCGATGGCGCCATCGTCACCGATATTATGAATACATTTTCCGACACCGGACGATTTTCCATCAACGCCAAGTCGCTGGAAGTGGCGCAGGCGCTGTTTTACGGCGCGCGCTTCGATGACGACGAGACCCGCCAGACCATCCTCGATGTATTTGAGGCCAGCGGCGAATTGATCGACCCGCACACCGCCGTCGGTATCGCCGCCGCCCGCGCCCAGCGCCGCGATCAAAGCGTGCCGATGGTAGCACTTGCCACCGCGCACCCGGCAAAATTCCCCGACGCCGTCTTTGCCGCCACCGGCAACCGCCCGGCCCTGCCGGGCACCCTGGCCGGACTGATGGAAGGGCAAGAAAAATACGACGTCCTGGAAAACAACCTGAAAACAGTCCAGGACCACATTTCCGGCAACGCGCGCACCAGGGCCGCGGCATGAGCATCGAGGTCACGGAATTATCGAACGGCCTTCGCGTCGTCACGGATCGCGTCGAGACCGTCGAGACCGTATCCCTCGGTGCCTGGATCGATGTCGGCACCCGCGACGAGGCTGCCGAACTCAACGGCATTTCTCATCTGCTCGAACACATGGCCTTCAAGGGAACAACACGGCGCACGGCGCTGCAAATCGTCGAAGAAATCGAGGATGCTGGCGGTCACCTGAACGCCTACACGGCGCGCGAAATGACCGCGTACTACGCCAAGGTGCTGAAAGACGATGTTCCCCTGGCCATCGATATCATTGCCGACATCGTGCAACATTCGGTGATGGATGCGGATGAGCTGGCCCGCGAGCAAGACGTCATCGTCCAGGAAATCAACCAGTCCCACGACACGCCGGATGATGTGGTCTTCGACTATTTTCAGGAAACCGCCTTCCCCGGACAGGCCATCGGCCGCCCGGTATTGGGCACGGAAAGCCTTGTCCGCGCCGTCGACAGCCAAACCCTGCTCGATTACATGGCCGACCATTATTCGGCGCCTAAGATGGTTTTCTCCGCCGCCGGCAACCTTGATCACGACCGGCTGGTGAAACTGGCCGAGGCTGCCTTCGATGCGCTGGGGGAAGGCAACGCCAGCGGGCGGGCCAAGGCCGAATACATCGGCGGCGATTGCCGCCGCTCGCGCGAGGTTGAGCAAGTGCATGTTCTGGTCGGGCTGGCGGGGATTCCCTTCGACGACGACGATTATCACGCCGCCACCGTCTTTTCGACCATCCTCGGCGGTGGCATGTCGTCTCGGTTATTCCAGGAAGTGCGCGAAAAACGCGGCCTCGCCTATTCCATCTATTCCTTCCTCGGGTCTTATGCGGACGGCGGCATTTTCGGCGTTTATGCCGGCACCGGGGCCGACGACGCGGCCCAGCTGGCGCCGCTGGTATTCGATGAAATCGAACGACTGGCGGGCGGCGCCTATGAAGATGAAATCATGCGCGTCCGTACCCAGCTCAAGGTCGGCATGCTGATGTCCCTGGAAAGCACATCTTCGCGTTCCGAACAACTGGCCCGCCAGATGATGATCTATGGCCGCCCCATCCCGGTGGCCGAAACTGTCGCCAAGATCGAGGCCGTCGATAACGCCTCTATCCGCCGCGCTGGCGAACGCCTGTTAGCCAGCGCGCCGACGTTTACGGCGCTCGGCCCCGAAGCGGGCGTTAGCGCGATTGACGCCTTAAGCAACCGACCGGCGGCGGAATAAGGCTTACGCCTTGCCCCCTTCGTCTCCTTTGGCGTTCAGATAATCCTCGACCAGTTGATAGATCGCTTCGGCATCGTCCTCATCGCCGGAAAAGACGATATTGCTTGTCTCGCCGTAGATATTGAGGACATAGCCGCGTGCAGCGCAGATTTCTTCAAGGGCGGCGGCAAAAGGCGTGATGACGTTGTCGTTCAGGCCCTGGGCGTCGGCTTGGGCCGCCATCATTTGATGCAGGGCGCGCATTAAATCTTCCGGGCTCTGGCCCGCCTTGAAGGGAGATTTTTTTTTGGCCATAAAATAAAGCTTACGCGTTTCCGGCGTTACCGGACAGCATCAGCGGATCAATACCGATTTTGCCCATGGCCTGTTTCCATTTCAGATCAAGATTGCCGCCGAAGACAAGGTCGTCGTCTGCGGCTACATGCAACCAGCCATTTCGGAGAATTTCCGCATCCAACTGCCCCGGCCCCCAGCCGGCATAGCCAAGCGCCAACAGGCTCTGGCTCGGACCGGCGCCGTTGGCCATCTCCTTGAGAATATCGAGGGTCGCGGTCAGCGCCACTTCGCCATCGACGATCATCGTCGGTTCCTGCAGATAGTCTCTGGAGTGAAGAACAAAACCACGGCCCGATTCCACCGGGCCACCGAAATGAACTCTGATCTGATCGGCGAGGTCGGCGCTCTCGATGCCCAGTTGTTCCAGCATGTCGGAAAACGTCAACGATTCCAGCTCACGGTTAACGACCAGACCCATGGCGCCGTCGGCATTGTGGGCGCACAAATAGATAACGGATTTCTCGAAGCGCGGGTCGGTCATCCCCGGCATGGCAATCAGCAACTGTCCGGCCAGGTATTCACCGCCCCCTGAACTACCGGAGCCACCTTCGAAGATGTTATCAAAATCGGACATCAAGCGATTCCTTTATGACATATAATTATGGCACATTTCCGGTCTTTTCGGGAGAATTTCCCCTTCTTAAGCGCCCCTCTTAACCAATAGCGTCCCGAATAACCTGCGTGACCTCTTCAACATTGATCGGTTTGGTCAGGTAGTGCTCAAATCCCTTTCCTTTTCCAAAGGCTTTGTCTCTTTTGGACGCTCTTGCCGTCAACGCAATGACGGGAATATCCTGCGTCGCTATCGATTCTTTCAGCCGTTTCAATGCCTCAAAGCCGTCCATTCCCGGCAGGTTGATATCCATCAAGATAACATCCGGGCGGTGAATTTCAGCCAGGTCGACGCCCAGCTCCCCGGTATGGGCCGAAATCATGACCGTGTCCGGAATGCGCCTGATAATGGATTCGAGCAGTTTCAGGCTGCCCGGATTATCCTCGACGCAAAGCACCGTGTGCTTGCCCTGCCCGGCCGAAGCAATGCCGTCGGCGGTATCGGACACCGGTTCATGTTGCTCGTTTAACGCCAGCGCGCCATTGATGATGGGAAATTCCAGCCAGAACGTGCTTCCCAGGTTAAGCGTGCTGTCAAAACCGATGACCCCGCCCATGCTTTCGACCAGTTCCTTGGTGATCGTAAGGCCGATGCCGGTTCCCGCGATGTCAGAATTTTCCAGTCCGAGACGCGAGAACGGCGTGAAAATCTGGCTCTGTTTTTCCTCGGCGATGCCGCGGCCGGAATCGGCGACGGCAAGGCGCAGCCAGCCTTCCCGGCCTTCCCCGACCGACAGCGTAACCGTCCCTTTGTCGCGGTTATATTTGACCGCATTCGACAGAAGGTTGAGCAGCACCTGTTGAAACCGCGTCGCATCGATGGAAATTTCCGGCAGGCTCCAGGCGGTGGTCCTGTCAAAAAAATCGAGGCCCTTTTGCTCCGCCAGATTGCGGGCGATGGCGACGCAATTGACAATGATCTTCGTCGGCGCTTGCGGTTTGGAATCCAGCGGAACCTTGCCGGACTCGATGGCGGCCAGGTCGATAACCTGGTCAATCAGGACCAGCAGGTGGTCCCCGGCCAGTAGAACTTGTTCGGTGGCGTCGATTTGACCGGCGCTCAGGGGATGATCCTTGTCCGTGTTCAGCAGTTGCGTGAAACCGAGGATGGCGTTCAGGGGCGTGCGAAGTTCGTGGCTCATGGACGACAGAAATTCGGATTTGGCCTGATTGGCGAATTCGGCCGCATCCTTGGCGACAAGAAGCGCTGC
Organism: Alphaproteobacteria bacterium casp-alpha2; assembly: GCA_001510075.1. Classification (GTDB taxonomy): domain Bacteria; phylum Pseudomonadota; class Alphaproteobacteria; order Rhodospirillales; family Casp-alpha2; genus Casp-alpha2. Next base: position 811 of record LFEN01000039.1, on the reverse strand, counting down.
TTCCCATTGCTTGCGATCGGAAATATCCGTAACGGTGCCGGCAAACAGCCGTTGTTCGCCCGCCGATAATTCGCTGATGGCAAGGTCCATGGGGAAAACGGAGCCGTCTTTCCTGAGCCCTTCGACCTCCCGCCCGATGCCGATGATTTGCGCTTCGCCGGTCCGGACGTAGTTCGAGATATAGGCGTCATGGTGGGCGGTATAGGGGGCCGGCATCAGCATTTTGACGTTCTTGCCGATGACTTCTTTCGTCGTATAGCCAAAAATCTCCATTGCAGCACGGTTGAAGGACTGGATGATGCCCCGGTCATCGATGGAAATGACGCCGCTGACCGCGTTGTCCAGAACCTGGGAAAAGCGCGCTTCGCTTTCGGCGCGGGATTTCTGTGCTTTTTTCTCGGCGATCAGGGCCCAGGCTGTGACGATAATAGCAAACAGCGCCAGGCCGCGGTTTGTAATGACGCCCCAGAAAATGCCGCCCTCAGGCGAGGTGAAAAAACCGACAATGATCAGTAGCCCAGATAATATCGTGATCAAGACGATCTGGCGGGGATCGGGGAACCAACGCCCCAGCACAATGACGGCGACATAGAGCGCCCCGCCGGCAACGCCCAACGGCAGATGGGAATCGACGATCAAAAAGACCACCGAGGCGGCTAAGGCCATAGCGAAGACCCCGTATTGCGGCCATACGGCAACCAATCGCGCCAGAAAATTTTCAGCCCTAGCAGCCTGTCGGACTTGAAACACGCGTCAGAATACGATTCAATCTGATTATTGGTTTTGCTTTCAAAGCAGGGGGGGGGCACGA
>LFEN01000038.1 GCA_001510075.1 Alphaproteobacteria bacterium casp-alpha2 | reverse complement strand
CGTAAAGGCATGCGTCAATGTTCCTCATATCCCAACGTTAGCACAGGCCGAGATCAATAGGAATCTTATAAATGGGTCAGAACACTAGGCAAAGGCGGGCAAAGAAAAGCCATGGACAGTTCCATCGAAATGGCGGTTTTCGTACGCGTGGCGGAAACGGGAAACTTTTCGGCTACGGCGCGCGCCCTGAAACTGACGCCATCGGCGGTGAGCAAGCTGATCGGTCGGCTCGAAGACCGCCTCGGCGCGCGCCTTCTCAACCGCACCACCCGACGCGTCAGCCTGACCGAGGAGGGACGGACGTTTTATCAACATTGCACGCCGATCTTGGCCGCCATCGAAGAGGCGGAGCAGGCGATAACGGAATTTCACGGCGAGCCGCGCGGGCTTTTGAAGGTCAATGCCTCGACCGCTTTCGCCCAAGATCACATCGAACCGCTGATCCCAGACCTTCTCGCCCGATACCCGGACCTTCGGGTCCAGCTCACCCTGTCGGAAAGCATCGTCAATCTGATCGAGGACGAAGTCGACGTCGCCATCCGTATCGGCCAGTTGCCCGACAGTTCCCTCATCGCCCGCAAGCTGGGTTCGGCGCGGCGCATGGTGGTCGGCGCGCCGGCTTATCTGGAAAAATACGGGAGCCCTAAAACACCGGATGACCTCAAGGACCACAACTGTCTCATTCTCAGTTCGGCGACCACCTTCAACCAGTGGGAGTTCAAGGGGCCGGACGGACCCAGACGCATCGAGGTCAGTGGCAATTTCGAGACCAGCAACGGCATTGCCTTGCACCGCGCCGCCATCGCCGGCATCGGGCTGATCCGGGCCGGCAACTTCACCGTCGCGCAGAGCATAAGGAAGGGGCTGCTGGTGTCGATCCTTGATGATTTCGACGCCGCCACCGAGGCCAACGTCTATGCCGTCTATCTCCATAACCGACATCTGTCGGCCAAGGTCCGGGCTTTCGTCGACTTCCTGGTGGAGGCTTTTTCGCCGGTGGCCCCTTGGGAGCAGGCTAGCTAGTACAAAAGCCCTTAGACCTCTTTCAGGTGGGGTCGAGGGGTTTCGGGGGATTCGATTTTTTCATCGTCGTCCAGTTGCACGTCCTGGATTTTTTGCCCGCGATTGCTGATTTTGCCGCTTGAGGTAACGATGCCATCGATATCTTCATTAGCTTGGCGGAAATGGGTTTTTAATTTACCGACCCGGTCATCAAGAAGACGCACGTCATTCAACATCAATTCGACTTGTTGCTGGATCAGGCCCGCCTGCTCTTTCATCTGACCATCTTTGAGGACGGCGCTAATGGTATTGACCAAGGCCATCAGGGTCGTCGGTGACACGATGCCGACCCGTCGCCGGTGCGCGTCTTCAATAATATTGGCAAAATTTGAATTCAGTTCGGCAAAAATAGCCTCCGAGGGCAAAAACATGATGGCCCAATCGGTTTCGTTGGCAATGATATATTTCTCGGCGATACTTTTTATATGAATCCCGACATCGCGGGCGAAGTCACGATTGGCGGTCTGTTTTTCCGCGTCGCCGCTGGCGTTCTGGATGGCCCGGTATGCCTCCAGGGGAAACTTTGAATCAATCGGGATGATCCCGGGGGGGGACGGTAATTTTATGATGCAATCGACACGGCTTCCGTTCGACATTTGGGCCTGGAATTCAAAGGAGGAGATAGGCAGAAAGTCTTTAACCAGACTTTCCAGCTGAATTTCGCCGAAGGCCCCGCGCGCCTGTTTGTTGGAAAGGATATCCTGTAAGCCGACGACGTGCTGGCTGAGATCGGTGATGTTCTTTTGCGCCGTATCGATGACGGCCAGGCGTTTTTGCAAATCTTCAAGTTTTTCGCCGGTTTTTTCCGTCTGCTCGGCAAGGCCGTCGCCGATGCGCCCGGTCAGGGACTCCAGGCGTTCGTTGAGGCTGCTAACGGACGACTGCATGCGCCCGGACAGTTCCGCCTGGGCCAGCATCATCTGGTCGATTTTTTCGCTGCCTGCCCCGCTCCCCCGCCGGCCAGTGAAAAAAGCGATGACGCCGACAACGACGACGACGATTACGGCGAAAAGAAGAAAAGTCTGATCCATCATGCGAGTGTAGCTTCTTTGGCCTAGGCGTCAAAACCGAAACCGCCCTTGACGGCGGCGGCCTCAGGCCATATTTGCTGTTCTATGATCAGGAGCAAGCATACGCCGTGACCCTGTTGCCAATCATTGTCGCCCCGGATCCGCGCCTGAAAATCACCGCGATTGCGGTGGAACGGGTTGATGGGGCCGTGCGCACGCTGATGGACGACATGCTGGAAACCATGCATTCGGCCAACGGCATCGGTCTTGCCGCGCCCCAAGTCGGCGAACACAAGCGCATCATCGTTGTCGATGTGTCGGACAAGGACGAAGAACCGAACCCCATTCGCATGGCCAACCCGGAATTGCTGTTGGTGTCCGACGATATTATTAACCACGAAGAAGGCTGCCTGTCGCTGCCCGAGCACTATGCCGAGGTCGAGCGCCCCGGCGCCATCACGGTGCGTTATCTCGGCTATGACAACGAAATCCGCGAGATGAAAACGGACGGCGTGCTGGCACGCTGCATCCAGCACGAAATGGACCATCTGGACGGCGTCCTGTTCGTCGATCATATTTCTTCCTTGAAGCGCAACATGATCCTCCGCAAGCTGACGAAGACGAAGAAACTGGCGGCGAACGTTCCAGCGTAAACTAGTGAGATAATCATGACTCCGTTACGCCTCATTTTCATGGGAAGCCCCGAGTTTTCGGTGCCGGCCCTGGCCGCCCTGCTGGACGCCGGGCACGATATCGCCGCCGTCTATTCCCAGCCGCCGCGCCCGGCCGGGCGCGGCCACAAGAAAAAACCCAGCGCCGTTCACGCCTTCGCCCTGGAAAAAGGATTGCCGGTTCATACACCGGTCTCCCTGAAGGGCGAAGACGAACAGGCGGCATTGGCCGCCTTTGGCGCCGACGCAGCCGTCGTCGTGGCCTATGGCTTGTTGTTGCCCAAGGCGGTTCTGGAAGCGCCCAAACTGGGCTGTTTCAATGTCCATGCGTCGTTGTTGCCGCGCTGGCGCGGCGCCGCCCCCATTGAGCGGGCGATCATGGCCGGAGATGAAGAAACCGGCATTTCGATCATGCAGATGGATGCGGGCCTGGATACGGGGCCTCTCGTGGCGATAAAAAAAATTCCCATTTCACCGGAAACAACGGCGGAAACCCTGCATGACGCCCTCTCCGGCTTGGGCGCTGGCTTGATGCTGGACGCACTCGAAGGGGCGGCTTCGGGAACATTGGTGCCTGCGCCACAGGCTGAAGACGGGGTCACCTATGCGTCGAAGTTGCAAAAAGCTGAAGGCCGGCTCGACTGGAACCGACCAGCGGCGGAGCTGGAACGCCAGGTCCGTGCGCTCAACCCGCGCCCCGGTGTCTGGTTTGAACATGACGGCGAGCGGATCAAGGTGCTGGCGGCTGAGATAACGGATCAGCCTGCCCATGGTGCAGAGGCCGGAACGGTTCTCGACGATGCGGTATCTGTCGCCTGTGGCGACGGGGCGGTATCTGTCGCCTGTGGCGACGGGGCGGTATCTGTCGCCTGTGGCGACGGGGCGGTATCTGTCGCCTGTGGGGAAGGGGCGCTGAAATTGCTCAGGCTGCAACGCGCCGGAAAGGGTGCCCAGGAGGCTGTGGAATTTCTTCGCGGATTTCCGTTGGCAGGGGGAAGCCGGCTGACTTAGCCGAGCGCCGACAGCATCGGTGCGGAATCTTCGATCTTGGTGATCTTGTCCATGCCCTGCTTCATTTCCGACATGATGAATTCGGCCCGTTTGCCGGGGCCACCGGCTGACTTGTTCGGGAACAAGCGCGACCAGGCTTCCATCTTCACGCTCAAGGAACACAGCACGCCGCCGATGGTGGTGTGATAGCCGGAAATCAGTTCTTCCACCTTGCGGAAGCGTTCGGCGGAAATATTGTCCCACATGTGCTTGGTGCCGCGTTCGAAATTTTCAAACCGCCCGGTAATCGCCGCCATCAGCTCGTTGATGGTGGATTCCATTTCCGCCATGGTCTTGCCCAAATTCTGGTCGGTCTTGAATTGGTAGTTATCGCGCAGTTCGTCCATGGCATCAAGGAATTCGGAGATCGTCGGCTCGATGGTGTCCAGGCATTTCCGGTAATAGGACAAGGACAGGAAGATATCGCCGTAGTCTTCCATGAACCGGGGAATTTCCTCGGGCTTGATGTTCAGCTTCGCCGACATGATGCGGATTTTCTCCAAGGCTTTTTTCATGTCCGGGTCCCGGAACAGCTTGATGACGTCTTCGAAGCTATCGATTTTGACATCTTCATCATCGCCGTAGATTTGCAAGATCAGGGGCCGGGTGAAGTCCGTCATGTAAGACGTCAGTTCCTTGTTCATGGTATCGGACAGCTTCAGCGCATCGTGATCGTTGACCGCGATATCCATTTCGCGAAGCGAAATACGCAAGCTGTAAACGTCATAGCTGGGAAGGTTGCCGATCTTGCGCATCATGGCCAGGTCGGCGGGGGGCTCCGTCACCGACCAGTTGAATTCCATGGGAAGATCCTCGACATCGATCTGGCCGCTGCCGGTGTCCTTATCGGTGAAAAGTTCGATGACGCTGTTCAGGCGCACGTTCTTGATCAGCCGGGCGCGTTTCAGCGCCGGCGTTTCCAGCGGCAGAATAGACAGCGGAAGGATGTGAAGAGAATCCCTGTCTACATCACTGATTTTGTTGGCATCTGACATCTTGACGCGGTTGCCCCTTGGTTATCCTGCGTGAGGTCTAACATAATGAGGTATGATTGTGTCCCTAATACCGTTAATAAATGTCATTATAATTCATCATATTTCATAATTTTTCAGCCGTTTACGGCGGATTTCTGCGGTTTGCGACAAAAAACCTCGATTACGGTGCCGCCAAGCGGCTACAACAGGGCATGCCCCGGTATAAAATCACCATTGAATACGACGGCTCGGGTTTTGTCGGCTGGCAGCGCCAGGAGAACGGCCTTAGCGTGCAGCAGGTGATCGAAGAGGCGATCGAAAAATTCTGCGGCGAAAAAATCACCCTGTTCGGCGCCGGGCGAACGGATTCGGGCGTTCATGCCCTGGGCCAGGTGGCGCATTTCGACTTGCTAAAAGCGCCAAGCGCAGACACGGTTCAAGACGCGATCAATTTCCATTTGAAACCGGCGGCGGTTTCGATCCTGAGCGCCGAGCCGGTATCCGATGATTTCGACGCCCGTTTTTCGGCCCAAGAGAGGGCCTATCGGTACCTGATCACGAACCGCCGCGCGCCCATGGCCATCGGCCGGGGATACAGTTGGCGGGTGCCGGTGCCGCTCGATGTCGATGCCATGGAAAAGGCGGCAAAAATGCTGATCGGCAAACATGATTTTTCCACCTTTCGTTCCGTCAAGTGTCAGGCCAAGTCTCCGGTCAAGACACTGAGCGTGTTAAAGGTTACGGGAAGTGGCGAAAGCATCGAGATCGAAGCCCGGGCGCCGTCATTCATGCATCATCAGATACGCAATATTGCCGGCACCCTGAAACTGGTGGGCGAAGGAAAATGGTCCCCCGACGATATTAAGGTGGCGCTGGAGAAAAAGGACCGAACCGCCGGTGGCCCGACCGCACCCCCGGGCGGGCTGTATTTTCTTGAAGTCGTTTATTGAGGATGATGAAACATCATGACAAAAACCCCACTTAGTCTGAATCCCGAAACGGAGGGCGATTCCGAGCAGCCGAAGAGCGAAGCCCCAGGTCAGCCTGAAAATCCTGTCGTCGGCTGGTTTGCCGTCGGCTTTGGCTTTCTTGGAATTTTCATCAATGGCCCCGTCTTCGTGCCGCTGACGCTGATCTGTTCCGTCGTGGCGTTATTTATGGGCCAGGCTTCCTGGGCTTTTATCGGCCTGTTGCTGACGGTCGTGGGGTTTCTGACGTCCCCGGTGCTGTTGGGCCTGGTGGGCCTGGCCTGGTTCTCAAACTGGGTTTCGTCTTTTTTTTAAAGGGAGATTCAAACCCCTAGAGCGATCTTCCGGTGATGGTGTTAATCAGGATGCTGAGCAGGAAGTCCAGCCCGACGATCCCGGCTGCCGCGCTGGCGGGGATATCGAGGGCGGTGCGGGTGATAAACCAGCCGTAGGCGAGCACCCAGCCCAGAACCGCCAGGGACAGCACCCCCGACGCCGCTTCCCCGAGCCCGCCGGCCAACGTCAAAATCACCACCGGCAGGTACAAGGCGTTCTGCAGCACGCCGGCCCAGTTGTAGGCGACAATGTAGCGGACAAAAAACCGCTGCCGGTCGATGGCGGCGGCAACGCTGATCATAACGACGGGGAAAGCCAGCCAGACGATGACGTAGGTTAAAATTTCAATGCTGTAGAAGCGCAACGCGGATACGTCACCATGGGCGCCCTGATAACGTAACAGCAGGACGATCAGGTACGGCGGAAAAACCAGCACGGCGGCGAAGAACGAGCGCCAAAAACCGGCGATGGTTTGATTGAAAAAATTCAGGCCTTCTGAATCAAAACGCGCCAGCCGCAAGGCGCCGTAAAGCGAGCGGACGGTCTCGTTCAGGGAAATCATTACCGGGCGTCGGTGAAATAGTCGTTGAGAACGGCCTGGTAAATATCGGTCAGTTTTCTGACATCATCGACCAGCGAATTTTCATCGGCCTTGTGGGCGGTTTCATTGGTCATGCCGAATTCACAGACCGCGCAGTGGTCCTTGATAAAGCGCGCGTCAGACGTGCCGCCGGTGGTGCTGAGTTCCGGGCGCAGGCCGGTAACTTTTTCAATGGCGCCGGCAACGATAGCGCTGAGCCGGCCCGGCGGCGTCAAGAAGGCTTCGCCGGATACACGCACATCCATGTCGTATTCGCCGCCGATCGCATCAAGCCGCTGACGCAGCAGCTTTTCCAGGCTTATCCCGGTGTGGTTGTCGTTAAAGCGGATGTTGACCCTGGCCGAGGCTTCGGCCGGGATGACGTTGGTCACCGGGTTGCCGACGTCAAAAGTGGTGACCACGGGGGTCGACGGCGGGAAATGCTCGGATCCTGCGTCCAGCGGTTCGTCGGTGATGGCGCGCAACATAGTCATCAGACGGTGAATGGGGTTGTCGGCGAGATGCGGATAGGCGACATGGCCGGAGGTGCCGGTAACGGTGATGGTGGCGCCCAATGACCCGCGGCGGCCGATTTTGACCATCTCTCCCAGGATTTTCGGGTTCGTCGGTTCACCGACCAGACAATCGTCGAGCATTTCGCCCTTGTCATTTAGCCAGCCCAATACTTTGCGCGTGCCGTTGATCGCGTCGCCTTCCTCGTCGCCGGTAATCAGCAGGCTGATGGAACCACCGAAATCGCTGTCTTTGGAATTCAGGAACCCGGCACTGGCGGCGACAAAGGCGGCGATGGCGGTTTTCATGTCGGACGCGCCGCGTCCGAAAATCCGGTCCCCCTGGATATCGCCGGCAAAGGGGTCCGTTGTCCAATCATCGAGATTGCCCGCCGGCACCACGTCCGTATGCCCGGCAAAACAAAAATTCGGCGATGCGTTGCCGATGCGGGCATAGAGGTTTTGTACTTCCGGCGCACCGTCCTCGGAAAAGGCCAAGCGGTGGCAGGTAAAGCCGAGCCCTTCCAGGGCCATTGCAAGCACATCCATCGCGCCTTCATCGCCCGGCGTTACGCTGGGGCAACGGATCAGGGCTTGGCTAAGATCGATGGGGTCGGGGGCGTCCATGGCGCCGCTCACTCACGGAGCAGATCGTTAATAGAGGTTTTGGAGCGTGTTTTTTCGTCGACCCTTTTGACGATGACAGCGCAATAAAGACCGGGTCCGGGGCTGCCGTCGGGCAGGGGCTTGCCGGGCATGGTGCCGGGTACGACTACGGAATAGGCAGGCACCCTGCCGAAAGACACGTCGCCGGTGGCGCGGTCGATGATCTTGGTCGAGGCACTGATGAAAACACCCATGGAAAGCACCGAGCCTTCTTCGATGATGACGCCTTCGACGACTTCCGAGCGTGCGCCGATGAAGCAATTGTCTTCGATAATCACCGGATCCGCCTGCAAGGGCTCCAAAACGCCGCCAATGCCGACGCCGCCCGACAAGTGGCAATTCTTGCCAATCTGGGCGCATGAACCGACCGTGACCCAGGTATCAACCATGGTGCCGGTATCCACATAGGCGCCCAGGTTGACGAAGCTGGGCATCAGTATCACGCCGGGCGCGATATAGGCGGAGCGGCGAACGGTGCAATTGGGAACGGCGCGGAACCCGGCATCGCGAAAGCGCGCCTCGTCCCAACCGGCGAATTTTGACGGCACCTTGTCGAACCAGTTGGCACCGTCGGCGCCACCGCTGATGGTCGCCATGTCGTTAAGACGGAAAGACAACAGCACGGCCTTTTTCAGCCACTGATTGACCTGCCATTGGCCATTGGTTTTTTCGGCGACACGGGCCTGTCCGCTATCCAGCCGGTCGAGCGCGGCTTCGACCGCATTACGCACATCGCCCATGGTGTCGAGGCCGATATCACCCCGTTCTTCCCAGGCGTCGTCGATGGTCTTCTGTAATTGTGCGGCGCTCATGGTGTCTCCGATAATCTCTTGGTATTGGCGGCAGAAAATGCGGCACGCCGCCCAGGGTGTCAATACGGGGTGTCAATACGAAGGGGCCGTCAACGCCCCCAGCCACTGGCTCAGGTCTTCGACGACATGATCAATATTTTTTCCTGCCCCGTCTATCTCCCCGTCTATCTCCCCGTCTATCTCCCCGTCTATCTCCCTGGGTATTTCGCGGTCGATTTCGTTTTCGATGTCGCCTTTCGGACAAACCAGGACCGTTGTCATCCCCAATGCCGCCGCCGGTTCGAGATTTCGGGCCAAATCCTCGACCATGACCGTTTTCGACGGGGTCAGCCCGTAACGCTCAACCAGGGCATGGTAGATTTTGGGGTCCGGCTTGGGCACGTAATCGGCGCTGATGATGTCGAAGACGGCGTCAAAATGATGACGGATGGAAATCCGGTCCAGAACCCGTTCTGCATGGTCCGTGGGGCCGTTGGTAAAGATGATTTTACGGCCGGGCAGGCGGCCCAGCGAACGATCCAGGCCCAAGTTGGGGGAAATGATGCTAAGATCGATATCGTGAACAAAATCGAGATACTCGCCGGGTTCCAGCCCGTGCAGGGTCATCAATCCATTCAGAGTGGTGCCGTGGTCGCGGTAATAGGTTTTGCGAATTTTTACCGCCTCTTCCAGGCTCAATTCCAGGAAATCAGAGATAAAAGATGTCATTTTTTGATCAACCTGAGCGAACAGGTTGGAGGAAGCCGGGTAAAGCGTGTTATCAAGGTCGAAGACCCAGCATTCGGCCCCTAAAAGAAGGCTATTTGAAGTACTTATTTGATTCATTGTAAAAGAAGGATATTGTCCCGAACTCCTTTTTCTGGCTTATTCCTAGAAGCGAGCGATTGCAATTGTATTCAGACCGTTGGGGTGCCGGGCCGGGGTGGTGCAGGAGCCCCTATTCCCTTAGAATCGCAGGTGTTATCCCCGGGTTTTATCACCTCTAACCTAAAAAACCAGGAATTCGTTTATTTAATGTCTAAAGACCGGTCGGCCAGTTCCAGTAAAAATCGGAATGAAGCGAAAACCCCCGCCAAGAACGGGAAAAGTTCCGCACTTCCGACGCCCGAGCAGGAAAGCTTTCTTGCCGGATACCCCGGTGCTGCCTTGCTCATCGGTGCCGATGGCGTGGTCATTGCTTCCAATGCCAAGGCGGCCGGGCTGGAAGCCTTGATCGAGCATGAGGCGGCGCCGGAAATCAATGACCTGATTGAAGCCGCCAAGACCAGCCACGCCGTCGCCGCCGGCTCGGTTTCTCTGACCAGCGCCAAGGGTGACATCGTTCTCGAAATAACCGTTGTACCAAACCTTGGGCAGGAAGGTGAGCTGGTATTGATGGCCCGTGATATGACCATGGAACGAAACCTGAGGACGGCGCTTGTCGAATCCCGCCAGCGCTACAAAGACCTGGTTGAAGTTTCCAGTGATTTTTCCTGGGAAACCAATGACGAAGGCGAATTCATCTTTGTTTCGCCCAAGGGCGCGCTGGGCTACAAGGCGGAAGAACTGATTAACTCCAAAGCCCGGGATTTAGTTATTTCGCCGGAACAATTTTCTCCCTTGCCGTTTGTCAGCAAACGATCACTGGACAAAGTCGAAATCTGGATGACGCGCAAAGACGGCAACTCCGCCTGCGTAATCTTGTCCTGCGTGCCCTTGGTGGCCGAACAGCAAGAAGGCGAGGCCCAGTGGATGGGAAGCCGGGGGGTTTGCCGCAACGTTACCGATGAGCGCGAAAATGAATCGGCCCTGGCCCGGGCGCGCCGCCGCGAACAGCACCTTAATTACATCGTCAACTCGATCCGCGAAGAGCTCGAACCCCATAACATGCTCGATGCCGCCGCCTCGGCCATGTCCAGGGCGCTGGGCACCGCCGGGTGCCGGATTTACCGCCGCGATAAGAAAGGCGCTTTTCAGGTTGCCGCCGAGCACGGCAACGCGGAGGGCCTGAAAGACTTGGACGGCAAGCTGAATTCGCTGATAAACGGCGATCAGGTTATTGATGAAACCGCCGGTAAATGGCGGGTGCTGGCCAGCGCCACGAAATACCGCCAAGGCGTCAACGGCGCTATAGCGATCTGGAAGGCGGCGGGGGAAGAAGCCTGGGATGACGACCATCAACTCCTGATTGGTGATGTCGCCAATCAATTAGGCATCGCCAACGAACAAATTTCCAATCATGAGCGCATTGTCGCCTTGTCGCGCACCGACAGCATGACGGGGCTTCTTAATCGAAGGGCATTTTATGAAGAGGATTTGCCCCGGCGCATTGCCCGGCTTGAGCGCACCCGGCAAACGGCGGCGTTGTTTTATGCCGACTTGGACAATTTCAAGTTGGTCAATGACGTGCACGGCCATCAGGCCGGCGATGATGCCTTGATGTTTTTGCGCGATATGCTGATGGAAATGTCGCGTCCCGGTGACGTGATTGCGCGCCTGGGCGGTGATGAATTCGCTATGTGGATGGATGGCATTTCGCCGGAAGTGACGGAAAAACGCGCCGCCCGCCTGATGGAAGCGAGCAAGGCCCTGGAAAAATTTTCCGGCCATAAAGATCATCCCCTTGGTCTTTCTGTCGGTATCGCTATGTTCGACCCGGAAACGAAAGAATCGCTGGATACCTTGATTGCGCGTGCCGATGCGGCGATGTACGAGGTTAAGAATGCCGGCAAGGGTGGGTTTAGAATGGCTCTGCCCCCTGAGCAAAGTGGCGTGAGCACGAGCGATAAAAAAACGCCAGAGGACTCACCAGGGAAAAAATCAACGTGAGTGCCGATACGCCTAATCAAGAATCGATCTCGTACGCCGAGGCCAAGGAACTGGCGCGCCACGAAGATCCGGAAGTGCGCCGCAAACTGGCGTTGCGAGATGATATCAAGCCGGAAATTCTCTACTATCTGGCCGAAGATTCCGATACCGAGGTGCGCAAAACCGTGGCCCGGAACATGGCATCCCCTCGCCAGACCGATATCCTGCTGGCCAAGGATGACGATGCGTCAGTGCGCGGCGACCTGGCCTCAAAAATCGCCCGTATCGCCCCCGGACTGAGCACCAATGAGCAGGACAAGGCCAGACAGGTAACGTACGAAGCCCTCGAATTGTTGGCCAAGGACCAGATCACCAAGGTCCGGGAAATTCTTTCCGAAGCCCTGAAAGATATCGTCGACGCGCCGCCCGATGTTATCAAGACCCTTGCCCTTGATGCGGAGATCGCCGTTTCTGGCCCGGTGCTGGAATTCTCGCCGGTCCTGAGCGATGACGACCTTCTGGAGATTATTGAAATCGGGGCCGCCAAGGGTGGCCTGAATGCGATTTCAAAGCGCGACGGCGTCGCCGAAATCGTATCGGACGCCATTGTCGGCACCGATGATGTCAGCGCCATTGCCGATTTGTTGTCGAACGATTCGGCGCAAATCCGGGAATCGACTCTGGATGACCTGATCGAGAATGCGCCGGACGTTACCTTGTGGCATGCGCCGTTGGCCGGCCGCCCGAAACTTCCCGACGGCGCGGCAACGCGGCTGGCAGGCTTTCTGGCCGATAATCTTCTTGGCGTCCTGCAGGAAAGAGCGGACCTCGACGATGAGACCCTGGAAAAGGTTAAGGCCGTTGTCAAACAACGTCTCGGTGATGAAGCGACCGGGATGGATTATAATCAGGCGAGCCAGGACTTTCTTAATATGGCGCCGCCCATCGGTATGGTGGAACGCCTGTACAATGCCCGCAAGCTGGATGGCAACGTCGTCAGCAAGGCATTGGGGGCCGGTGATTATTCCTTTGTGCTGGCGGCGCTTATTGTTCGCACCGGCCTTGATCCGATCATTGTTAAAAGGATCTTCTTGGAAAAAAGCGCCAAAGGCATTACCGCCCTTGTCTGGAAAGCGGGCATGCCGGTCGATATGTCGGAGCAGTTGCAACAGCGCATGGGGCGAATTTCTCCTTCCGATGTGCTGACGGTCGGGGATGAGGAAAAATTTCCGATGAGCCCCGACGATCTGGAATTCCAACTGGAATTCTTTACCGATCTCTGCTCCAAGGGTTAGGGGTAGGGATTCGTGAAGGGCTTGTTGCAACGCCTTTTCAAGAAAGATGCGAAGGAAAAAACGCCATCCTACGAAGAGGCCAAGGAAATGGCGACCGATCAGGATATCGGTGTCAGAAGCAACCTTGCCGGACGGGCCAGCGTAAAACCTGAAATTTTGTATTTCCTTGCCGAAGACCCGGCCCCGGAAGTCCGCCGCGTTATCGCCACCAATATGGCGACCCCCGTGCAGGCCGACCTGCTGCTGGCGGCGGATGCGGACGATGACGTTCGCTCGGGTTTGGCGGAAAAAATTGCTTCCCTGGCACCAGGGCTGAGCGCCGATGAACAGGACCGCGTTCGGCAACTGACTTACGAAACATTGGAAATGCTTGCCCGCGATCAGGTCACGCGGGTTCGACAAATTTTGGCGGAAGCCCTGAAAGACGTCGCCGATGCGCCGCCCGCAGTCATCCGCCGGCTGGCCCGTGATGCGGAATTGGTTGTCTCCGGCCCGGTGTTGCAATTTTCGCCGGTCCTCAATGACGAGGACTTGCTCGAAATCATCCTCAACAATCCCGCGTCGGATTCCTTAAGCGCCATTTCTATGCGTGGCAATCTGGGCGACCCGGTGACCGACGCCATCGCCGCCACCGATAACGAAAATGCCATTGCGCTTTTGCTCGGTAATCACAGCGCCCAGATCAGAGAGGAAACCCTGGACGCCCTGATCGCCCGGGCCCCGGATGTGGAACCCTGGCATGAACCGCTGGTCCAGCGACCGGCCTTGTATGGAAAAGCCGCCGGCAAACTGGCCCGTTTTGTCGCCCATAACCTGCTTGATCAGCTGAGCCAACGAGATGATTTGCCCCCCGATGTGCTCGACGAAGTTCGTCTGGTGGTCGAAAGGCGCCTGCAAGAAGAACCGCCCCAATTGCCGGAGGAAGAACAGAGCGCCGCCGAAGAAGCGACGATCCGGGTACAGGAACTTCTGAGCGCCGGAGAACTGGACGAGGCGGTCGTCGCCCAGGCGGCCCGCGCCGGCGACCGGGAATTTTCCATCGCCGCCCTGGCGGCGTTATCAGGCATCAAGGTGGAGGTCATCCGCTCCGTCATTGCCACCAAAAGTGCCAAGGGCATGATCGCCATTTCCTGGAAGGCGGGCCTTAGCCCACAGTTGTCGGAAACCCTGCAGCAGCGCCTGGCGTTGGTGTCGCAAAAAAATATTCTGCGGACCGAGGGCCAGAACTACCCCATGGATGACGCCGCCATGGAATGGCAATTGGATTTCATTAAGGATCTGGCTTGATAGACGGGGCTTAAAAAAACCGGGCTTTTTGGGGCGCTGAGCTAGGAAGATCTAATCAGTGTTCCAGCGCCGCCTTCGGTGAACAGTTCCACCAAAATGGCGTGCTCTACCCGACCGTCAATAATGACCGCTCCGTCGACATTCCCTTCGACGGCCTTGAGGCAGGTTTCGACCTTGGGGATCATACCGCCGTCGATGGTGCCGTCCTTGATCATCGCCCGGGCTTCGTCGTGGGACATTTCCGAAACTAGGGAGCCGGATTTATCGAGCACGCCGGTCACGTCCGTTAGCATCATCAGACGTTTGGCGCCGACGGCATTGGCGATGGCGCCGGCGACGGTGTCGGCGTTGATATTCAATGTTTCGCCCTCGGGGCCGACACCGATGGGGGCGATGACGGGGGTGATATCCGATTCATCGAAGAGCGTCAGGATATGCGGGTTGATTTCCCTGGGCTCGCCGACCTGACCCAGATCGAGAACACGCTCGATGTTGGAATCCGGGTCACGTGTCGTTCTTGTTGCCTTGTCGCACTTGATCAGGTGCCCGTCCTTGCCGGACAGGCCGATGGCAAAACCACCGGCGGCATTGATGGCGGAAACGATTTGCTTGTTGATCGAGCCCGACAGCACCATTTCGACGACGCTGACGGTTTCTTTGTCGGTGACGCGAAGTCCGTCGATGAACTCGCTTTTGATTCTCAGCCGTTCCAGCATCTCGGCGATCTGCGGCCCGCCGCCGTGGACGACGATGGGGTTGGCGCCGATCTGGCGCAACAAAACGATGTCGCGGGCGAACAGGTCGGCCAGCTTGGCATCCCCCATGGCGTGCCCGCCATACTTGATGACGAAGGTTTCGCCGGCGTGGCGCTGCATATAGGGCATCGCCTCGGACAGCACCGTCGCCTGACCAATCCAGTCTTTCTCGTGGGTGTCTTTCTTTTTGCTCATAACGGGGGGAACCTAGCCCAGATTTGCCAACTCTGCCAGTGTCGCGCGCATCTCGGCAATGCCATCACCCTTGCGGGCCGAGGTGGCGATGACGTCGGGGTGGGCAGCCGGGTGTTTGGCCAGTTCGCCCAGCACGTCTTCGATGCGGGTCTTGAGGGCAGCCTCTTTAAGCTTGTCGCATTTTGTCAGCACCACTTGATAGACCACGGCCGCCGTATCCAGCGCCTTCATCACTTCGCGGTCGGTTGCCTTCAGGCCGTGGCGGGCATCAATCAGCAAACACGCCCGGCGCAGACCGACACGGCCCTTGAGGTAATCATCGATGAGCCCGGTCCATTGCCGTATTTCCGCTTTCGGCGCTTTGGCGTAGCCGTAACCGGGCAAATCGGCGAGCATCAACTGAGCGCCGAGATCGAAAAAGTTCACCTGGCGCGTTCGGCCCGGCGTGTTCGACGTGCGGGCCAGCGTCTTGCGACCGGTGAGGGCATTGATCAGACTTGATTTGCCGACATTGGAGCGCCCGGCGAAGGCAATTTCCGGTAACGCGGTTTCCGGCACCTGGTCCATGGTGGTGGCGCCGAGGACAAAATCACACTGCTGGGCGAACAGCAACCGGCCCCGCTCCAGAGCTTCGTCGTTGTGGTCAATGCCGGTTTCGTTTGTCGGTGAAGGCGGGAGCACGGGTCGATCCCTTCTATTTCAGGGCGTCTTTCCCGGAAATTCCCATGCGCCGCATGATCAGCCATTGCTGCGACATGGAAAGAACGTTGTTGACGGCCCAGTAAATTACCAGCCCGGCCGGAAAGCGGGCGAGCAGGAAGGTAAACATGATCGGCAAGAAAAGAAATATCTTGGCCTGCATGGGGTCCGTCGGCTGCGGGTTCAGTTTCTGTTGCAGGAACATGGAAATGCCCATAATCAACGGCCACACCCCGATCATCAGAAAATCGGGCGGGGTCCAGGGGATGAGCCCGAACAGGTTGAATATGGTGGTCGGATCGGCCGCAGACAAATCCTTGATCCAGCCGAAGAACGGCGCGTGGCGCATCTCGATGTTGATGAACAGCACCTTGTAGAGCGCGAAGAACACCGGAATCTGGATCAGGATGGGCAGGCAACCGGAGGCCGGATTGACCTTTTCGCGCTTATAAAGCGCCATCATTTCTTCGTTCAGCTTGGTTTTGTCGTCGGCGTAGCGCTCGCGCATCTTTTTCATCTGCGGCGCCAGTTTTTTCATGGCGCTCATCGATGTATAGGACTTGTTGGCCAGCGGATAGAACGCCAGCTTGATCAGCAGCGTCAGCAGGATGATTGAAATGCCGAAGTTCAGGACCACTTCGTTGATGTAGAGAAGGGCGTAAAAAATCGGTTTGGTGAGGAAGTAAAACAAACCGAAATCAATCGCTAGGTCGAAGCGATCAATGCCGAGGTTTTCGTTATAGCCATCAATAACGGTGACTTCCTTGGCGCCGGCGAACAGGTGGCTTTTTGCTTCTCCTGATTTGCCGGGCGCAATAGTGATCGGGGCGCTCAGGTAATCGACCTGATAGATGTCCTTTTCCTGGTCCTTGCGGTAAACGTAGCGGCTGTTGATCTGGGTGTTCTGGTCCGGCACCAGGGCGGCAAGCCAGTATTTATCGGTAAACCCGATCCAGCCACCCTTGGCGGTTTCTTTGACCTGGCCTTGTTCCTTGAGGTCGACGTAGCTGATTTCCTTCAAGGTGTTTTTGGACACCCCCAACAGCCCTTCGTGGAGGATATAAAACCCGGTGACCTCGGGTGTGCCGCGGCGCGATATCAGGCCAAAGGAATGCAAGGTCGCTGGCTTGGGCGACGTGTTTTTGACATTCTGGGTGATGGAGAACATGTAGTTTTTATCGATGGCAAACGTGCGCGAAAATTTCAGTCCCTTGCCGTTATCCCAGGTCAGGGTGACGGGGGTTTCCAGTGACAGGGTTTTGCCGTCGGCCTGCCACACGGCATCGGCGCCGGGAACCGGCTCGCCGCCCGGGGCGACCCA
>LFEN01000037.1 GCA_001510075.1 Alphaproteobacteria bacterium casp-alpha2 | reverse complement strand
AGAAAAATGGGCGGCGGGAAAAGGCTGCATCCAGTTCGGCGAACCACCGACGGAATTTGTCTCCGAGCGTAATCAGGCGCAGCGGCTAGTCCGGCCCCAGGCCGGCATGGCGGTCTTCTTCCCGTCCTATTACTGGCACGGCGTGCGTCCCTTCGAAGACGAAGGCACCCGCCACGCCATCGCCTTCGACGTGCGTTAAACCAACAAACAAGAGAGGCAAAATGAATTTCGATCCCAGCACCGCCATCGGCCTTGCCGCCGCCGCCACGACCACGGCGGCGTTCCTGCCGCAAGCCATCAAAACCTGGCGCACCCGCCAAACCCGCGACATCTCGCTCGGCACATTTTCGACGCTCTGTCTGGGCATTACCCTGTGGCTGGCCTACGGCTTTCTCATCGGCGATTTGCCGCTTCTCATCGGCAACGGCATCACGCTTGTCCTGGCGGGGACGATTTTGGTGCTGAAGTTGAGGTATAAGTGAAGTGGTCCCGGTTATCAGGACAGTTTAGCGGCTTTTCTAAGGTGTATCTGGTTTAGGTTTCATGCCGCTTGTTTCTCGCTTTTGCCAGCCCAGTATGCTTCGACCGGGTTATGTTCACTATATTCTTCAAATCTTTTGTCGGCTATACCCTTGTAGCCTCCTACATTGAGCTGGCTTAAATACATTTTTCCCTGATTTCGAAAGACGCACGCGAAACCTGATCAGGATTTTATACTATATTGCGAGCCCTTATGGATTTCATAAAACAAATAGTTCCCTTTTTGTTTCCTTTCCTTGACTCCCGCCCCAAAATATGATATTATTCCTTCTGGTCCTCAATAATAAGGTTTAAGATCATGGAATCCCCTCTGCCCAACCCTGAATCCATAGCGTTTTGTCTTCCCCGGCCAACGCCGCCGGATAGCAAAATGATGACAAATGATGACATTTTGCGGGGTTTTCGGGGGCAAAATCGTTCCATGTCAAAGGCTTGGCGGAAATTGGGGCGGTTAAAATGATGACTTCATGACGACATAATGATGACATTCGGACGACATCAGGACGACATCAGGACGACATCCTGACGACATGTGGACGACATCGTGACGACAGGTCGAAAATTCCAGACCCTTATGACCGGGCATAATCGGGCCGGGGAGCCGGAAGCGCAATGTCTGCCTTGACATTGCCGCCACTTCGGGGCCTTTACGTGCCAACGCAATTGACGAGAAAAAGTAAGGCCCTATGACCGACATGCATCCCTACAGAACCCACAACTGCGGCGAGCTCAGGCTCGATAATGAAGACAAGGAGGCCAGGCTTTCGGGCTGGGTCCATTCGAAGCGCGACCATGGCAACCTGGTCTTCGTCGATCTGCGCGACCCCTATGGCCTGACCCAGTGCGTCATCGACGTTTCTTCCCCCCTGTTCCCGATGATCGAGGCGGTGCGGGTCGAAAGCGTGCTGACGATCACCGGGCGCGTCGTCAAACGCACCGACGAGACCATCAATCCGGGCCTGCCGACCGGCGAAATCGAGCTGACCATGGATCAGGTCGTCGTCGAAAGCCCGGCCGACGTGTTGCCGATGCAAGTGGCGGGCGGCGAGGATTACGGCGAAGACATCCGCCTGCGCCATCGCTTTTTGGACCTTCGCCGCGAGCAGATGCAGAAAAACATCAAGCTTCGCAACGGGGTGATTACGTCGATCCGGCAGCGCATGACCGACGCCGGGTTTATGGAATTCCAGACGCCGATTTTGACCGCCAGTTCGCCCGAGGGCGCGCGCGATTATCTGGTGCCGAGCCGGATGCATCCGGGGCAGTTTTATGCCCTGCCGCAGGCGCCGCAGCAGTTCAAACAACTGCTCATGGTCGCCGGGTTTGATAAGTATTTCCAGATCGCGCCGTGCTTTCGCGACGAAGACGCCCGCGCCGACCGCAGCCCCGGCGAATTTTACCAGCTTGATTTCGAAATGGCCTTCGTAACCCAGGACGACGTCTTTGCCGCCATCGAGCCGGTGCTGGCCGGCGTGTTTGAGGAATTTGCCGGCGAGCGTACGGTGACGCAAGCGCCGTTCCCGCGCATCGCTTATAAAGACTCCATGGAAAAGTACGGAACCGACAAGCCGGACCTGCGCAACCCCATCGAGATGCGCGACGTCACCGATATTTTTCGGGACTCGGGCTTCAAGGTCTTTGCCGGCATGATTGCCAAGGACGACGCTGTCCGGGTCACTGCCATTCCGGCCAAAACCGGCGGCAGCCGCGCCTTTTGCGACCGCATGAACAGCTGGGCCCAGGGCGAAAGGCAACCGGGGTTGGGCTATGTCTTTTTCCGCGACGGCGAGGGCGCCGGCCCGGTGGCCAAAAATATCGGCCCGGAACGAACCGAAACATTGCGCGCCGATCTCGACCTGGGTGATGGCGACGCGGTTTTCTTTGTCTGTGGCGCCCCCAAAGACGTTGCCTCGTTTGCGGCCTCGGCGCGGGTCAAAATCGGCACCGATCTGGAGCTTTCCAGCACCGGCGAGTTCAAATTCTGCTGGATCGTCGATTATCCGATGTACGAGTTGAACGAGGATACGGGCGAGATCGAATTCAGCCACAATCCGTTTTCCATGCCGCAAGGCGGTATGGAGGCGTTGGAGAACAAAGACCCGCTGGATATCCTTGCCTGGCAATACGACATCGTTTGCAACGGGATCGAACTGTCGTCGGGCGCCATCAGAAATCACCGCCCCGATATTATGATCAGGGCGTTCGGAATTGCCGGGTACGGGCAGGACGTGGTCGAGGAAAAATTCGGCGGCCTGCTGAACGCCTTTCGCTATGGCGCACCGCCGCATGGTGGCTCGGCGCCGGGTATCGACAGGATTGTCATGATGCTGGCCGACGAGCCGAATATCCGCGAGGTCATTGCCTTCCCCATGAACCAGCAGGCCCAGGATCTGTTGATGGGGGCGCCCGCATTGGTCGATACGGAACGCTTGAAAGAATTGCACCTGAAACTGAATTTGCCCAAGACGGCTACCAGGGATGACGCCGGCGGGGATAAAGGTTAACGACAAAATTTACTGTAATTACAGTATGTTAAGATAACAATTTGTAGGAATACTATAGAATCGCTAATGTAATGGAATAAGGGTTGGGATTTCTCCTCAATAAAACCGGTCTGGGTGCTGCAGAAAGCACCCCAAAAACAAACACATGAGGGTTGAAACCTTAAAATAACCCGGGGGTCGAAGTGATGAAAAAAATAATAACTCTCGGAGCCAGTATACTATTTCTCGGTGGTTGCGCCTTGCCGGTGCCGATACAGATAGCCTCATGGGCGCTGGACGGAATTTCCTATCTCGCGACCGAAAAATCGGTCGCCGATCATGGCTTGTCCATGGTTGCCCAGCAAGATTGCGCCGTTCTCAGGGGCCTGCTGTCGGAAGGCGATTTTTGCCGCGACTTCAAGGATTCGACGACGGTCCTCGTCGATAATGGAAGCGGAAAAAGCACCTCCGATTCCCGCAATGGACTGGTCGAGGACGGCGGCACCGAGGTCGCGTCCTTAAGCGAAATCGAAAGTCTGGCTAATTTTGAAACTGCGTCCGGCGGGGAAAATGGCGACGTTAAAGCCGGCGCCGGGGTGGCGTCCGCACAGCATCAAAAAGACATTGCAGAAATAGCCTGGCCGATGGATTTGGATGACAATTTCAGGCTGCCGGGGTATCCGCTGGAAATCAGCGTCATAGAAGGGCCCGCGCCGGAAGTTTCTGCGCCTGACGAATTTGCTTTCTCCTTCCGGCTCGCGATCGATGAATGGCAGACGCAAGCGTCGGCGATGGCGGCCAAAGAAATCGCCCCGATGGCCGCGCAAGCCGATAGCAAGGTTGGTGAGCCGGCGGTCGGGCTGTATTTTGTGATCGGCAGTTTCCGTCAGCACAAAAACGCCCGTGACCTTCGCCAGCAGTTCCAGGCGCTTGCGCCGTCGGTGTTTTCGGCGAAGTTGAAACGCGGCACTCTCTATCGGGTTGTCGTTGGTCCCTTCGGCCAGCGCGATGCCAAGGAGGTCCACCGCTCCATATTCAAGGCCGGCATCGCCGATTCCTGGGCCATCCGGATAGAGCCGGGGCAATGGTCGATGGCGATGGTTGACCCACCGGCCCTGAAGGCGGGCACGGTTGTGCTGGTGAGCGGGCTTTCCCGGCAGAAATATCAACCGTCGACGTTTGAATTCATTCAGCAGCAACTGGCGGCGCTGGTATACTAACCGCTAAATCAATACGTTAGCAGGCGATTTGATCTTGCTGAGCACATCGGCGATGCGTTCGCTCTGTTCAATCAGGTCCTGGCGTTCATTGTTGTGGCGGCGCTGGAATTCAGCCTTGTCTTGCCACAGACGCACGAAGTCCCGGGGCCGGTCCGGTTCCGCTTTTTCGCCGGTCAACGCGCCGATGGTCGCATCGAAGTCCGGGTGTAATTCCGGCTGAAAGGCGAGTTCGGCATAGTCCTCGAAAGAAAGCGCGCCGGCGATGTAAAGGTCGAGGCTGAGAGTCACCATTTGGCGGGGTGAAAGCTTGCCATGCCCGGCGGCTTTGGGCGCTTCAATTTTCCTTGGGTTTTCGACCAGCACCGGCAAGTTTTCCGTCCGGGCGACCATCGATGGCGGTGATGGTAGCGGTTTCGCTGGGACCGTTTTGCTGTAGAGATCGGCGTAAAAGGATTTGTCTTGGGCTAACATGGCTTTCCTCCGTTCAGGCGTTGGCTTGCAACAGTTGGATTTCTTCTGCCCGTGCCCGCTTCGAGATGTACATGGCTTCGTCTGCGGTCTTCAGCAGTTGCGACAGGTTGTCGTCCGGGCCGTAGGTCTGAAACCCGAAGCTGGCGCGCACATCGACCACTTCCCCGTTCCAGGTGATGGATGTTCCATTGACCAGTTTGTCGAAGAATTCGGCGCGCTTAAGACCATCGCCCCAGGTTGAGCGGGTCAGCAGAATGGCGAATTCATCACCGCCCAGACGACCGACGGAGTCGGTGCCGCGAACGTTTTTTAACAGCAACTCGCCCAAGTGGCGCAGGACCGCGTCGCCGGCGGCATGGCCATGGGTGTCGTTGATGGGCTTGAAAGCGTCGAGGTCTATAAAAATGAGAACGCCCTTTTCCTGATAGCGTTTGGCGCCTTCCATGGTGCGGCGGATTTCCTGCTCAAATCCGCGCCGGTTCAACAATCCGGTCAACTCGTCGGTCACGGCAAGACGCTCTAGAAAGGCCAGGCGTTTTTTCTGTTCAGCGATTTTTTGTTCCGCCGCCTGGGCCTGGGCCAGGGCCCGGCCGACGGTCTTGGAGATTTTTTTCAGTGAGGTTTCTCCGCGCAAGGTTTCTTCCAATACCTGGGTCAGGCCGACGACGCTGCTGACCAGGCTGACTTCGATTTGGGCTGGCTGGGCCAGACGCCCACCTTGAAAACCATCGTTCTTCACTAATTCCACGTTCTAACCCTCCGGTTGGCGTATTTTCTGTTGTGGGGAGCCCGTCATTGAGAAATGACAGCCCACAACAGCGTTAACCTTTTAGTAAGCAATCGCCGTGCCACTGATAGAGCCCATTAAATCAACCCTTTATGAAAGCATCGGCGAGGCAAAAACCACCCCTGGGCCAATTTTGCCGGGAAGAAATGGCCGGTTTTTGCTGTTCGTGGCTATCAGCAAGCCCTAAGGTGACGCTATGCGTCTTTCCGTTTCCCGCGCCTCTTATGGTTTCCCTGTCCGGCGTGACGTCGTCCGCGCCTCTTGGATCTTGCTGGCTGCCCTAACCGGCCTTGGTTTTCTGGCCGCCCCGTCATCCGTTCAGGCCCAGGCGGCCAAACCCACACCAGGACTGGAATCCCCGGATACTGATCTGGTCCCGCACCGGGTGCTCTATACGATGTCTCTCGACAGTTCCAAGGATGGCGGCCTTGCCGGGGCCAAGGGGGCGATGTTGTACCGTTTCGCCGACGCTTGCGATGGCTGGACGGTGGAAACCAACATCTACCTCAAACTCCAGTATGATGATGGCAGAGACGTTAAAATCGCTTGGTCATACGCCTCTACGGAGGCCAAAGACGGCCTCTCTTACCGCTTCCGCATGACCCACAAAAGAAACGGCCAAGTTATCGAGGCGCTTAAGGGCTCGGCGGTTCTGCAATCGCCGGGCGGTGCCGGCACGGCGACCTTCGACCAGAAAGCGGCCCCGGATGCTGACAAAAAACCAGGAACCGTGGCCCTGCCCAAGGGGACGATGTTTCCGACCCGCCATTTGCTGGGGCTGGTCCGGGCCGGACGGATCGGCCCCCGCTTTCGGGCCGACACGGTGTTCGACGGCGCCAGTCTCGATAATCCTTATAAGGTATCGGCCACCATCGGTCGGCCAAAGGCGGCAGGAAAAGCCGAAGCCAAGACGTTGAAATCGCTTTTCAAAACGGCGGGTCTGGACGACTCTACGGCGTGGCCGGTTCGGCTGGCGTTTTTTCCGGTTCGCAGCCGCAAGCCGACGCCGGAATTCGAACTCGGGGTCCATTACCGGGCTGATGGGATCGCCGAGAAGATCATCCAGGACTACGGCGATTTTTCAATCCGCATGGTCCCGGCCGAGGTCGAACGGCTGCAGCGGCCGGAGTGCTGAAACGGGAAATTTAGACCGAGTTTTCCCTTTTCAGCGTCATTTCCCATTCTATCCACATATCCCAAAAGTACTATATTTAGTGGTTATTAACCGCCTGAGCCACAAATTAGGTGTTTTCAGGGGGTGTTGCCCTGGGCTACAAGGGAATCCATGGGCAACAACATTAGGGGTAGGTAATGGCGGCCGAGAGCGATCCCAAAAGTCAATCGTCAGTTGCTGCCGAGCAGGCGGCGGAGTCCTTCGAGCCTTTTTCGGTGTTCGAGGGATTGGCGTTGGCCGGTGTTACCGACGGGATGATTGCCGAGTTCTGCGACATTACGCTCGGTCAGGCTTCTGCCTGGCGCAAAGGCCGGGAAGTGGTGCCCATGGGCCGGGTCGTGTTCATGACCATGCTGCTTTCCTTCGTCGTCGATGAATTGGTGAAAACCTATGACCAGTGGGGCCCGGCGCCGAAGTCTTGGCACCTGAACATGAAGGCATGTCTGGAAAAAGCCAACGAGGCGCTAGGGCGTCAGGAAATAGAAAACAAGGGCGCCCCGGAAGGTGCCTTCCGCCAGGGCGAACGGATGTTCGAGGAATGGCTTGAACAAAACGCCGCCAAGGGCTGGGCCAGCGAAGCGGCCAACCGGGTGGCGCTCGGCCTCGATAATACGGGACTGGAGATTTAACAAATTCAATGCCAAACGCGCTCGGTATCACCCAGGACGGCCTGAAAACGGCGCTGGAAATCAAGGACGACTACCGCCACCGGCGGCCCCTGGTGCTGCCATATGACAAGACCCGCATGCTGATCCCGGAAAATCTGATGAACCACAATATCGACCTCAAGGGGTTCGAGGATCCGCTGCCGTTGGCCATGGTCGCCAGCCGTGATCCGGAGGCGCCGATGGCGCTTGCCGCCGCCGCGCGCCTGTGTCCCTTGGGCGGGCACACAAAACTGATTACGGGTGTTATGCAGGTGGTCGGTGAAACATCACGCCACCCGCTGGTGCGCGAGTGCCTGAATTTTGTCACCGAGAGCGACTTCGATCCGACGACCATCGCCGAAATACGCCGCCATGCGTCGCGCTTCATCGTCAAGACCCGCGAACAGTATACGCAGGCTCTTCGCTTGAACCTGCAATCACTGCTGGAAGGGGATATTGCCCCGCGTCAGTTTGTCGCTGAATTCTTCGAGCTGACGGAAGCCGGCAACATGCGTAATGATATCCGCGAGAAGCTGGTGTTAAGCCTTTTGCTGTCCGGCACGGTCAGGCCCAGTGTAAAATTCCTGATGCTGGAAAATTTTGAGCGTCTGGCAAAGCCGGTCCGGATGGCGATTATTTCCTCTGTGCTGAAGGCGGAACCGACCAGGCATACCGAAATCATCAAAGAAGAGCTGAAATACATGGTTGCCCACGAAATGGCGACCATGGAACTCGGTTAATTCTTGAACTTTTTGGATACCGTGGTAGGTTAGCCGCGCCATGGACAAGCACGTTTATATTCCAAATTACGACTACGATACCGTTCCCGAAACCGGGGAGACGTTGGCGGTCGCGCCGGGCGTACACTGGCTGCGCATGCCGCTGCCGTTTCAGCTCGATCATATCAATCTGTGGCTGCTGGAAGATAATGACGCGGACGGGGCAGGCTGGACGATTATCGACACTGGCATCGCTACGGACGAGGTTAAAGCGGCCTGGGAAACGATATTTCAAAAACACTTCACCCCGGAAAAGCCGTTAAAAAGGGTTATCGTCACGCATTTCCACCCCGATCACTTAGGGCTCGCCGGATGGCTGACAGAACGCTTCGACGTGCCGCTCTGGATGCCGCGCGAGGAGTGGTGCTGGGGCCGGATGCTGTGCCTGGATACGGGCGAAGGCGCCGGGGGAACTTTAAAAGACGCGTTCAGAAAATTTTATCACGCCGCCGGTTTCGATGCCGACATGCTGAAGTCGGCCGTCGATCGGGCCGGGCGCTTTTCCAGGGCGGTCTCGGTGGTGCCGCCATCGTTCCGGAGCATCGGCGACGGCGAGCGTTTCCAGATCGGTGGCCGGGAATGGCAGGTCATCATCGGCAACGGCCATTCGCCGGAACATGCGTGCCTTTATTGCCCGAATTTGGACGTGCTGATTTCCGGCGACCAAGTGCTGCCCAAAATCAGTCCCAACATCAGTGTCTGGCCGCAGGAACCGGAAGCCGACCCGTTGGCGCTGTTCCTGGCCAGTCTCGAAAAATTCCGTGGCCTAGGCACCGGCGGGGCTGACGATACCCTGGTTCTGCCCAGTCACAATTACCCGTTCCGGGGGCTGGAAGGGCGGCTTGATTATCTTGGGGCCCACCACGTCGAACGGCTGGAAGAAACGCTCGCCATTTGCGCACAACCGGTAAACGGGGTCGATGCGTTAAGGGCGTTGTTCAAACGCGAGTTGGATACACACCAGTTGTTTTTCGCCACCGGAGAGGCGCTGGCGCACCTGCATTACTTGATGGGGCAGGGGAAAATCCGCCGCTGGTGCAATCCGGATGGTGTGTATTTATTTCAGCGTTAAACAATCAGGTTGATATTTTCAGCCGGCAAGGGGGGCCGGGGAAGAAAGCTGGGCCGGGCGGCTGAGCTGTTGCAGTCCGGGGGCACTTTCAGGCGTAAGTAAACAAACCGGCGAAAGCAGCAGCGAGGGCCGCTGTAACGGTAAGAATGCCGAGCAATTGTTTAACCACCGGGGAAGTGGAAGGGGCGATCTTTGATCGCTCCAACAGGTTGTGGACCCTCAGGATAAGTTCTTTCGGGTCGAAGGGCTTGATCAGATAATCATCGGCGCCGATACCGAGGCCCAAAAGGCGGTCTTCTTGAGATTTCCGGGTCGTTGCAATGATGATCGGGACGGAAGACGATTCTCTGACTTGTTTGGCCAGGCTAAGGCCGTCGCCGTCAGGCAGGTTGAGGTCCAATATGATCATATCCGGGTGGCGGGCTGATAGCGCCTTGATCATTTCCGCGCCGTTGCCGGCAAGCGTCACCGTATAGCCTTCGATTTCGAGATGCAGGGCCAGGAAGGCCTGGACCATTTCATCGTCTTCGACGACAAGGATGTGTTGAGGCGTTGTTGTCATCACCGTTTCCTCTAAATTCTGGAAACAGGTATAAGGCCCTGGCTTTGCCCTGGTATGACAATGGTATTAAGAGGTGTGAAAGCCTTCAGAAGCCTTGAAAATTTAAGGAAACCGCCGGTTACGCAGGCTCCGGAATATCGTCTTCCGTGGCGGTGCCTTCAATTTCAAGCCCTGCTTCTTTCCAGGCTTCGATGCCACCGTCCAGATTGAGAACATTACTTAGGCCCTCGTTCATGAGCTGCTTGGCGGCGACGGCGGAACGCTGGCCGCTTTTACAGGAAACGACGATTTTGCATTCGGTGATCTGGGGCAGGAAATCGCCGTCCAGATACGACATGGGGAAAAGCAGGGCGCCGGGAATGTGTTCTTCTTCGTATTCATCGGTTTCGCGTACGTCGATCAACAACGCTTGTCTTTCGGACAGCATTTTCTCGAGCGTTTTAACGTCAATCATTTCCGCTTCGTCAGCCATGGTTTAGTCCCTCTCCCCTAATCGTTGCCTATGAAGGTATTGATATAACAATGAAAATTATAAATCCCCTAGACATATTCTATCAATTGAATGTTTGATTGCAAGGGGGTAAAGGCCCTGATTTTTTTTACCCTTGCGCCTTATCCGGCACCTTGATCGAACACCCGACGACATCGGACGCCCAGCTCAGGGATTCGGCAAATTTTACCACCTCGCCGATGACCAGCAGCGTCGGCGGTTTAAGGTTTTCGTTGCGGATGCAGTCGGGAAGCTCGGCCACGGTGGTGATGATGGTGCGTTGCTCCGGGGTCGTGC
This sequence comes from Alphaproteobacteria bacterium casp-alpha2, assembly GCA_001510075.1. Lineage (GTDB taxonomy): Bacteria > Pseudomonadota > Alphaproteobacteria > Rhodospirillales > Casp-alpha2 > Casp-alpha2. The sequence goes on along the minus strand of LFEN01000037.1, from coordinate 52,537 downwards.
CCTTTTCAATGGCCGCCGCCGGGGTGTACCCGGGCAGGCCGGCTTTAATTAACTCGCGGCTGATTTCATCGATGTTGCTGAGGCCCATATAGATGACCAGCGTGCCGTCCGGGTCGGCCATGCCTTGCCAGTTGAGGTCCAGGTCTTTGCCGTCCTGGCGGTGTCCGGTGACGAAGGTGACGGAACGCGAAACGCCGCGGTGGGTCAGCGGAATGCCGGATCTGGCCGCGACCCCGGTCGATGCCGTAATCCCCGGCACGACCTCGAAAGAAATATTATTTTGGGCCAGGTGAGAGGCTTCTTCGCTGCCGCGTCCAAAAATATACGGGTCACCGCCCTTGAGGCGAACGACCTTGCGCCCGCTGTGCGCTAGTCGCACCAGCAGGGAATTAATATCATCCTGGTCCATGAAATGATCACGGGCCGCCTTGCCGGCGAAAATGCGGGTCGTGCCGGGCGGAATGGTATCGAGGATTTCGTTGCTGACCAGACGGTCGAAAACGACAATATCCGCCTGTTCGATCAATTGCTTTCCGCGCACCGTCAACAACGCCGGGTCGCCCGGGCCGGCGCCGACAAAGTAAACCCGGGAAACCTGATCGGACAGCGCAGCCAGGTCTTTGGCAGTATCATTCGAGGCGGCGCTTGGCGGTATATAACTTCCCCGTGCCTTGCAATCACGGATAAAGCCCGAAAAGCGCGAAGCCCAACGGTTGGCTTCGACATCGCGAAGGTGGGCAAAGCCGGCGAGAAGATTTTTGTAAACGATGCCGTCGTGTTTGCCATCGATGCCGGTCCCGCGCAGAATCTCATAGGCGTACACCGGTTCATCCGAGAAATTTTCGAGGCTGGCGTAATGAAATTCATGGGCCTGAATTTCGCCACGTTTTTCCCCGCCCATTGTCAATGGCCACGGCCCGTTACCGGTTTCGCGAAGCCGGGTATAACCACGGCCCTGCGGGTTTTGGTGCATGACCGCGTCGGCCGGGATGACGCCGACCATTTTGCGTTTCTCGCCGTGCCACGATAAAGAACGCGCCAAATACATTAATCCACCGCATTCGGCATAGGCCGGCAGGCCGTTTTCAATGGCGTCGCGAATAGAAGTCCGAAGCGAAACGTTTGCTTCCAGTGCCATCAGGTGCGATTCCGGAAATCCGCCACCGATAAACATGCCGTCGACATCGGGAAGCTGGCGGTCAATCAGCGTGTCGAAGGGAACCAATTCGGCGCCGGCGGCTTCCAGGGCTTCCAGGTCGCCCGGATAATAGAAGCCAAAGGCCTGATCACGCGCTACGGCGATGCGGATGTCTTGCTTTGCCTTGGCCCGTGCCGGACCCGGTTGGGCGGCGGGGGCGGGGGCGGCCCTGGCAGCATCGAGGATAAGGTCGAGATCGACTTCGCGGGTAATAACGTCTGACAACCCGGAAATAATCGCCGACGCGTTGGCTGCCTCATTGGACGGGATTAGTCCGAGATGGCGTTCGGAAATTTCCAGCGCCGGTTGCCGGAAGACGGAACCCAGAACCTTGATGTCGGTATAGTGTTCGATAATAGCGCGCAGTTTCTGTTCGTGGCGGGCGCCGCCGACCATGTTGAGGACCACGCCGGCGATGCGGATATTCGGATCAAACGCCTGATAGCCTTGTATGAGCGGCGCAATGCCACGGGTCATGCCTTTGGTGTCGAGCACCAATACGACTGGCGTTTCGAGCAGCGAGGCAAGTGCTGCGTTGGAATTATTGCCGTCCAGGTCGAGGCCGTCATACAGACCCTTGTTGCCCTCAATAACCGAAATATCCATGCCGTGGGAAAAGCGGTGATAGGTGGCGAGAATTTCATCTCGCGTCATGGTCTGGAAGTCCAGGTTATGACACGCCCGCCCGGTGGCTGATGCGAGCCACATGGGATCGATGTAATCAGGCCCCTTCTTGAAGGTCTGCACCTTGAGCCCGCGCTTCGCCAACGCCGCCGCGATACCGGCGGAAATGGTCGTCTTTCCGGACGACTTGTGGGCGGCGGAGATGAAAATGGCGGGCATGGGTCAGGCCGCGTTTTTAGTGTTCAGGGGTTGGCCAGCACGATTTTCCCACATTTCGGTGGCCTGTTTCGTGGCATCAATGGGATTTCCAGCCCGGCCCATCAGGCGAAGTGCAATGGCCGTTGTACCAATGACGGCATTGGTGCCGATTTGATCATCGTCATCGCCGCGCCAAAGCGCCAATAAACGGTCCGGGTTCATTTCCTCGTCGTGGTGGGCGGTAACGCCGGGAAGCATGGCAGGCCATTCTTCGTCGCTGCTTACCCCGTCATGCAGGCTTTCGACGACAACGGGCTTTGCCGGGCGACGCTCGCCTTCGCCGCCTTCGCCCTTGAACACCGCCATGTGGGGTTGTTTCAGCAAAACCGAGGCCTCGCGATGGATTTCTCCGTAATTGGGATGAAATACGGATTGCAGGGAATAGGGCGCATCGAAGGGGTTGAGCATCCGGGTGAAAGTATTGATCGGGGTGCGCACGCCCAAAATCGGTTTCAGGTCCATGATGTCCTGAAGTTTCGGCATTAGATATTGCAGCGGCAGATAGGAGAAGTTCCGCTCCCGGATTTGGTTGGCGGCTTCCTCCATTGAGGTGACATGCCCGATGCCCATGACCGACAGCGCATCACGGCTGTACAGGCGGCCTTCGGTGTGGCCTTCGGTGCCGTGCATGAAAACTTTGATGCCGCTATCGGCCAACAGAAGGGCTGAGAGCAGAAACCACGGCAATTGGCGTTTCTTGCCGGCGTAAGAAGACCAATCGAGGTCTACGTCCGGCGCGTCTTTTGGGATTTGGATGCGTTCCTTGACGACGCGCACGAACCCGGCGGTTTCACCGGGGTCTTCGGTACGCACCCGAAGCACGCACAAAAACGCGCCCATTTGCAGGGGATCGACCTGATCGTCCAAGATCATGTTCGTCGCCTGCGCCATTTCCTCTTCGGTCAAAGGCCGGGACAAATTGGGGCCACGGGCAATGGTCTGCACGTATTTGGCAAAGGGGTGCGGTTCGGTCATATCAAACCTATCAGGTTTTAGAGCGAGTTAGGACGAAGCGGCGGCTTCCGGGGCTTCATCATCTTCGCCCGCCGCTTCTTCCTTTTCAGGTTCCGGCTCAGGTTCTGGCGGGGGTGTATAATCGGGGTCAATGTCGGCATTAGCGAGAGAATGCGGCAATACCGGCAACGTCTTGACAGCCAGGGCAATGCCCAGCAAGGCAATGGCGCCGCCGCCAAGCCCTAGCAGGACTTCCGGCAAGCTCGGCGCATAGGCGGCAATACCGCCGTCAAAGAAACTCGATGTGACCTCCATGCCCGGGAACATCAACAAGGGATAGGCCTGGCCACCGATGATAATGACGTAAATCTGTGCAAACCCACCGACAATCACCAGTCCGGCGGCACCCATCACCATGCACGGGCATTTGGCCATCTTAAACAACAGGTACATGGGAATAAGGCTGCCGATGAGGATTTGACCCCACCAGAACAGGTGGGTGTAAACGCCGCCGTCGATCAGGATAAAGCGTTCGATCCCGTGGTGTTCCGTGGCATAAAGGTTGGTCAGGTGCTGGGCGATGACAAAATACAGCACGGCGGCGATGAGGATGCCCAGCAAGCGGCCCAAACGTTGGGAAATGGTTGAACCGATGGGTTTTCCCGACCACCAGAAAATGCTGAACAGCACCAGGGTAAAGACAGCCATGCCGAGCGATAGAGACATGGCGATGAACAGGGGCGCCATGATGGCGGCGTCATAAGCCTGACGGGCGACCAGGAAACCGAAAATCGACCCGGTGCCGGTGGTCAGCGCCAGGCGCCAAAGGAAAGCGGTCATGCCCGCCGCCTTGGTGAAGCGGGCCATGCGGCGTTCCATCATCATCCACAGATAGACGACGACGATGACCATGAAGCCGGTATAGAGAAAGATGTTCCAGGCGAAGATGGATTTGAAATTATAGGTCGTCATGGCGACGATCAGCCGGTCCGGCCGGCCGAGATCAAGCACCAGAACCGACAATCCGCCGATCAGAAGGGCGATCGACGTGACCCCGGAAATGCGCGCCAGGGGCTTGTAAAAAGTGCGCCCGAAAACCGATGAAATGGAAGCCGCATTCAAGGCCCCCGATGCCGCGACGATGAGGAAAACGGCAAAGACATGGGGCATACCCCAAACGATTCGGTTGCTCATGCCGGTAATGTGATGGCCGGATGTTTCCATGGTGTAGGCGGAAACCAGACCGATGGCGATGGCGACCGCCAGAAGGCCGACGACGACATAATAGCCGGGGGCTTTATCGGTAATTTGATCAAAGACTGTTGGTTTGAGCATATTCAGTCTTTCTTATCCTAAAGCCCGCTATACAGAATCCCGGGATCAAGCCCGAGGTCTGCGCGAATGCGGGTCGTCAGGTGTTGGCCTGCGGCCTTGGCGATTTCACTGTTGGGGTCGTTGAGGTCGCCGAAAATCATCGTCCGATTACCGGCTTTGGTGCAGGCTTCGACACAGGCGGGAATTTGCCCTTTATCGACCCGGTGCACACACATGGTGCAGGATTCAACCGTTCCCTTGCCGCGCGGCGCATGGGGTTTCTGGTTTGTGACCTGTTCATGAACGAAAGACCGCGCCGCATAAGGGCACGCCATCATGCAATACCGGCATCCGATGCAGGTATGTTTGTCGACCAGAACAATGCCGTCGGCGCGCTTGAACGAAGCGCCGGTCGGGCAAACGTCGACACAGGGCGGCTCGGCGCAATGCTGGCACATGAACGGCAGGGTTTTAATGGCGCCGGTATTCTTGTCCTTCAGCGTCACCTTGCGGATCCACTGGACATTGGTTTCTGCCCGGCCCGTTTCCTGCCAGCCGTTTTCGTCCTTGCACGCCGTGACGCAGAGATCACAGCCGTCCGGGCACTTGGAAACGTCGATCAAGATACCCCAGCGAATTTTGGCCGATGCGGCAACGCCTGCGGGGCGGGCTTCGACGGCGCCCGACATCATCAGCGATACGCCCGGCGCCAACATCAGGGTCGTCAGCGCGCCAGCACCGGCGAGAAGACGGCGGCGGCCTGGGTCAATGGCGTTTTGGGCGTCGTTTGGGGCGATTTCAGGGCAATGTTTAGCGCACTTGGACATTGCACGTGCTCCCTTGTTGCAGGGCTGGGTCGAGGGCGGCGAACAAGGTCTTTTTCTTCCAGCTTCCGGTATTGGTGGAATTGGAGGTTTTTTTGTTCATCGTCGGATGTCCTGGTGGAAGAGGGCCAGAAGGCAGGGCCTCGGTGGACTTCACCTTTTCCGGCTTGTTGGTATGGCACTGAAAACAGTCGATGGTGACGGCGGCGAATTTGTGACATTCGCCACAAAACGGTTCTACCGTGCGTTCGCCACCCGCCTGCTTGTCGGGAACGGCGTGACATTCGATGCATTGGCGCAGGCTATATTTCTTGCCACGGATGCCCTGCTGCACAGTTTCGTCACGCTGGTGCAGCAGATAATTCATGTGATCGCGGCGCATGACGTCAACGGGTTCGACGCATTTGTCACCCTTGAAGGCTTTTGTTGGTTTCGGCCCCCAGGGGCTCGTGGGGCTCGTGGGGCTCATTTCTTTAGCACCGGCGGAACCCGGCGTGATCAATAGCACGCCTGCCAGGACCATAAGTCCTGTGAAAAATTGCCTGAAAACCCGTATCACGATTTTATTCACCCAGTCCCATCTTGATATAGCCGGTCGGGCAGACATCCATGCAGATGTGGCACCCGACGCACTTGGTATAATCCGTATCGACATAGCGGCCGACAGTCCGGTCATCTTTCTTGACCCGGAAAATAGCGTCCTGCGGGCAATAGATAACGCAGTTGTCGCATTCGAAACACATGCCGCAACTCATGCAGCGCGTGCCTTCGTGAATGGCCTGCTCTTCGGTCAGCCCTTCGATGCGTTCTTCGAAGTTGCCGAGAACGTCGTCGCCGTGGATATGGTGTTCGGTCCGTTTATCCCTGGCATCGAACGGGAAGTGACCCAGGTATAGCTCCGAATGCGAGACAATTTCCCTGGACGAACGGTCTTCATAGTTGTGAACGGCAAAATTTGATTCAGCCGTGCCGCTGGTCGGGCTTTCGACGGATTCGGGCGCCTTGTCGTGCAGACGCAGCTCATCCAACAGGCTGAAATGGTGAACATCGACCTTGGGCCGGTCTTTGAGTTCGCGGCCGGCGAGATAAGTATTGATGGAATCAGCCGCGATGGAGCCCTGGCCGATAGCCGTGGTCAGCAGGTGCGGTTTTAAAATGTCGCCGCCGGCAAAATGATTTTCCCGGCCTTTGACCTGATAGACTTGGTCTGCGTCGATGAAACCTTTGCCGTTGTCCATGTCTTCGATGCCGGTGAAATCGCCCATCTGGCCGATGGCGGAAACGATGAGGTCGCATTCAATTTCGAACTCGGTGCCTTCCCGGGGAATGGGTTTCATGCCGTCCATGTCGCATTCGCACATTTTCAGCGCAACGGCGCGGCCATTGTCGTCCTTGATGACTTCCAAGGGCATGACACTGCCACGAAGATCAACGCCTTCGATCTTGGCGTCTTCGCGTTCGCGTTCGGCGGCCGTCATTTGCTCGATCGGGAACAACGATGTCAGCATCGCTTCAACGCCATCGCGCTTCATGGTGCCGACGACGTCTTGTGCCGTGTAGCCGTGAACAACGTGTTCAGGCAGGGCGATATCCTTGTTGTGAGAGATGTGGCCGAGACGACGGGCAACAGAGGCGACGTCGATAGACGTGTCGCCGCCGCCGATAACGACGACCCGTTTGGTGACGGCCTTGAGCAGGCCTTTATTAAAGACTTCGAGAAAATCGACGCCGGTGATGCAGTTTTCCGCATCAAAACCGGGGACCGGCAGGGGCCGGCCGTTCTGCGCGCCGATGGCCCAGAAGACAGCGTCGAAGTCTTTTTCAAGATCTTCCATGCTGACGTCCTTGCCGACGGTGGTCTCAAGTTTGACCTCAACGCCAAGATCGATAATCCGGTTGATTTCTGTGTCGAGCATCTCGCGTGGCGTCCGATAGCCTGGAATGCCGAAACGCATCATGCCGCCTAATTCGTTATGGGTTTCGAAGATGGTGACGCCGTGGCCTTTTTTACGCAGGCTGTAGGCGGCGGTCAGGCCGGCCGGGCCACCGCCGATAACGGCGACATTCTTGCCGGTGTCTTCCCCGGCTTGGGCCAGGGGGGTATTGTTTTCCATAGCCCAGTCACCGACGTATTGCTCGACAGCATTAATGCCGACAAAGTCATCGACCTCGACCCGGTTGCAGCCGGTTTCGCACGGCGCCGGGCAAACCCGGCCCATGACGGACGGGAAGGGGTTGGCCTGGATCATGCGCTGGAAGGCGTATTCCTGCCAGGCCATGCCTTCGACAGGGGATTTTTCCATACCGCGCGCGATCGCCAGCCAGCCTCTGATATCGTGGCCGGACGGGCAGCTGCCCTGACACGGCGGCGACTTGTGGACGTAGGTTGGGCACTGGTGCGATTCGCCGGAAATGATGACATGGTCTTCCCATTCGGGCGGCGAGTTATCGCCGTCCTCAAAACGACGGAAGGTTAAATCCGGTTTTTCGGTTTCCGGGTCTTTCGTGGGTGCGTTACCGTCCATTGTTCTTATCCTTTTTTGATCGGCCAAAAATACCGGTCAGTTGGTTTACGCTTCTTCCCTAATTCGCACGCTTTGTCTTTTATAAGCGTTTATTCCTTGGTCCCTAATTGAATGGCGTTGCTGACGATCTGGTGAACGCTGACGATCATGTCCATCGGCAGGCCGTAAAAAGGCATCACCTTCGAGAACTGGCTTTTGCAGATCGCGCAAATCGCCGCCATATGTGTTACGCCGTGTGTTTCCACGACTTCTTTTAATGCTTCCATGCGGGGCAGGGCGCCTTTGACGCGCAACTCCAGCAGATCGTCGGTCAACAGTCCACCGCCGCCGCCGCAACAAAACGTCTTCTCGCAAATGGTTTCCGGGTCCATATCGACGAAGTGATTGGCGCTCGCCTTTAAGACAGCACGGGGGATATCGAATTGCCCGCCCGGTATGTTGCCCATGCGCGACCCGCGCGCGACGTTGCATGAATCGTGGAAGGTCAGCACCTTGTCGTCGTTGGCGGTCGGGTCAAGGTTGAGCGCGCCTTGCTGGATCAAATCATAGGTCACTTCGCAGATGTGCTGCGGCGTCGGATATTTCGGGTCGAGGAAATCCCACGGGCCGGCCAACGAATTGAGGAAGCTGTACGCGACGCGCCATGCGTGGCCGCATTCTCCGAAGACCACCCGTTTAACGCCTAGCTCAAGGGCCGCCGTGCGAATGCGGTTGGAAACTTTGTGCATCTGCTCGTAAGAGCCGATGAAGATGCCGAAGTTGGCGGCTTCCGACGCATGGGAACTGACGGTCCAGCGAATACCGGCCTGGTGGAATACCTTGGCGTAGCCGATCAGGCCATCGACATGCGGCTCGGCGAAGAAATCGGCGGACGGCGTCACCAGCAGAACGTCAGCGCCTTGTTCATCCAGCGGCAGGCGGACGGCGATGCCGGTCTCTTCCTCAATGTCTTCTTCCAGGCCTTCCAGCGTGTTGATCAGTGCCGGCGTGGGAAGCCCTAAGTTGTTGCCGATGGTGTGCACCTTGCCGATAATTTCGTTGGAGTACTTCTGACCCACCCCTATGTGGTCCATGATATCGCGCGCCGCCATGGTGATTTCGGCGGTGTCGATGCCATAGGGGCAGAAAACGGAACAGCGGCGGCATTCAGAACACTGGTGGAAGTATTTGTACCAGTCATCGAGGACTTCCTTGGTCAAATCCTTGGCGCCGACCAGCCACGGGAAGATTTTCCCGGCCCAGGTGAAGTAACGGCGATAGACCTGGCGAAACAGGTCCTGGCGCGCCACCGGCATATTCTTCGGGTCCTGGGTGCCGAGGAAATAATGACATTTGTCCGTGCAGGCGCCGCATTTGACGCAGGAATCGAGGAATACCGGCAGCGCCCGGTATTTGCCCAGCAAGTCACCCATTTTGTCGATGGCTTTTTCCTGCCAGTTGTCGACCAGCTCACCAGGGAAGCCCAGCGGCTCTTGATGCTCCGGCTTGGCGACAAAGGGGCTTAAGTGGGCCATCGCCCCTTCCTGGATGGCGGGGATGTCGCGGAATTCTCGAAGTGTTGGGACGTCGATATCGGGTCCTCTGGCCATTTGCGTCAGTCCTTTCCGGCGTCGCCGATGGCGGCGGCCCATTTGGCGAGATGGCGGCGTTCCCGCGGGTTATCGATCTGATTGCGGGTCGGGCTGAAGAAGACCCCCGGGGCGTGCAGCAGTTTGGAAAACGGGAAAATGATCATCAGGGTCAGCACCAGGCCCAAATGAAGCAGCAAGGTGAAGTCGCCCGGCAAAGGCTGCCAGTCAAACCGCATCAGGCCGAGAAAGAACGATTTGACGGCGATGATGTCGGTTTTGGCGAGAAACCTGAGGTTCAGCCCGGAAAGGCCGATGCCGATCAGCAGCGCCAGCATCAAATGATCCGACGGGCCGGAAATATAGCGGATGCGTTCGACCAGGAAGCGTCTGGCCCACAAAGCGCCGAGCCCAAAGACCATGGCAAAACCGGCGTAAACGCCGATATCCTGGATTAAAGCGATGGGCAACCACACGGGCTCGGTGAAATACCGGAAATGCCGCAGCAGCACCAAGACCAGGGCGGCATGGAAGATGAAGCCGAACAGCCAAATCCATTTGTTGGCCTTGTACAGGCTCTGGAATAAGAAAATTTCACGCGCCATGCGGAAAACGACGCCCATCTGGGTCGTCGGGGCAGGGGTGGTTGGAATGATCAACGGCGCGGGCGTCTTGGCGTACTGGTACACCTTGGCGCCGACGCCGACAACCAGCACCAGGGCAGCAAAATAGAAAAGAAGTGCGTAAGTAACTGTTACGAGACCCATTCCGGTACCGTCCTCCGCAAAATTTGCAGGCGTGACAACAAGCGCCCCGCCTGCAAAAAATCAGGGTCTATTAGACGCAACCCGTGGGCTTCGGCAGCCCGGCAATTTTACAAGCCTGTTTGGCCGGCCCATAGGGGAACAACTCGTAGAGGTACTTGTTGTTGCCTTTTTCCGGGCCGAACGACTTTTTGATCGCCTTGACCAAAACACGAATGGCCGGCGCAACCTGATATTCGTCGTAGTAGTTACGCAGGAAATTCACCACTTCCCAATGCTCATCGGTCATGGCGATTTCTTCTTCATTGGCGATGAGATCGGCGAGTTCTTTGCTCCAGATGCTCATGTCGGTGATATAGCCTTCCTCATCGTGCTCGAAGGTAGAGCCGTTCAGTTCGTATGACACTTTTTAGTCTCCCTTTATAAAAAAATAGTGCGCTAACCCTGTACCCGGACCGGTGCCTCTAAACGTTCAAAGCATCGGTTACATACTCTAAAGTAACGTATTCGACCTCTAATAACCCGTCAATAAGCAGGTCTTTAGAAGTGGACGTGGCTGGAGGCGTTCAGCGAATGCCGGTCTCCGTGCCAGTCCTCAATGTGGTACTTGGTGAAGGGCAGCTCCGTCAACTCGAAGAACCTGGGCCAACCGATGCGGTCGATCCATTCGGACACGCGTTCCCACGGGCGACCGTCATCCTTGTAGGCTTTCAGAATTTTGTTGACCACTTCCGCCACTTCCGGCCAACGCGGCGCGTTGTTGGGAAGCCCGGCTGCCACCAGCTTGTGGAAGCTGGGCTTGGTGCGGGTGGAGGAATGCTTGCCGCCGACCCAAATGGCGATTTTGGTGTTGTCGCGGCTGTTGATCTGCATCGGCGGGCACGGCGGATAACAGGCGCCGCAGCAAATGCATTTTTTCTCATCGACTTCGAGGGACGGTTTGCCGTTGACCAGCGCCGGGCGGATGGCCGCCACCGGGCAACGGGCAACCACGGCCGGCCGCTCACAGACGTTGGCGACCAGGTCATGGTTGATGATCGGCGGTTTGGTGTACTGGACATTAATGGCAATGTCGCCCTGACCGCCGCAGTTGACCTGACAGCATGATGTGGTGATCTTCACCCGGTTGGGCATCTCTTCGTGCCTGAAGTCGTGATAAACTTCGTCCATGATCGACTTGACGACGCCCGACGCATCGGTGCCGGGAATGTCGCAATGCAGCCAGCCCTGGGTATGGGAAATCATTGAAATGGAGTTGCCGGTGCCGCCGACGGGGAAGCCTTCGGCTTCCAGTTTCTCGATCAGGGGCACGACCATTTCTTCCTTGGAGACCATGAATTCCAAATTCGACCGTGTCGTGAAGCGAACGTGGCCTTCGGCGAATTCGTCGCCAATGTCGCACAGGCGGCGAATGGTGTAGACGTCCATCTGGCGCTGGGTGCCGGCCTTGACGGTCCACAATTCGACGCCGTCGTTGGTGACATGGCGCAACACGCCCGGACGGGGCCGGTCGTGGTATTTCCAGTTCCCCCTGTTTCCCCGCATGATCGGGTGCATGAGTGGAATAGGATCCGGACAACCCGATTCGATCGGTGTGCGGTGGGCTTCATCCATTTTTATTCTCCAGGGTTCTTATAATATTAAATCACTCGTTATTCGGCAGCGGCAGCGGGGGCCTCGGATTTACCCTTTTGCCGTTGCTTCCATTTTTCGACCTCGTCATCCCACCCGTCGAGACGGACATAGGAACTCGTGCGCGGGTGGCTGACCATGTTGGCATCGGCCTCAATGCCGAGTGCCTCGAGGAAATTGACCAACCCGATACGCACGATCATTTCACCGACGCGTTCATGATCGAGGGCATTGTCGCCGAAGAATTCCAAGACTTGTTCGCCCAATTCGACCAACTTTTCGTAATCTTCCTCGGTTTCCATCTTCATGAAGGGAACGATGACGGTGCCCATCAGGTCGCCGATCTTCAGTGAACGCTTGCCGCCGACGAGAATGGTGACGCCGCGGTCCTTGCCCGGTGACAGGGCCTTGGTCATGACGTTGAGGCAGTGCATGCACCTAACGCAGCTTTTGTTATCAACATCAAGGGTGTCATCGTCGTTGAGGCTCAAGGCCCGGGTCGGGCACATGTTGATGACCTGGTCGTTGATTTCCTTGCGGCCGCGTTCCTTGACGATTTTTTTGACTTCTTCCTGGTCGACCTGCATGTCGTCCCTCCAGGTGCCGAGCACGGCAAAGTCGGAACGGTGCGTCGCGTTGACGCAGTCGTTGGCGCAGCCGGAGAACTTAAACTTGAACTTGTACGGCAGGGCCGGGCGGTGAATGGCATCGACCAGTTCATTCAGGACCATGCGGTGGGCTTTTTGCTCGTCATAACAGGACTGCTCGCAACGCGACGCCCCGACGCAGCTCATGGAAGTACGCAGCGCGGGCCCGGCGCCGCCCATGTCAAAGCCGATTTCGTTCAGCGCGTCAAAGGCCTTCTGGACGTTTTCCGTGGTCGCGCCCTGGAACATGATGTCGCCCGACTGTCCGTGGAAGGCGATCAGGCCGGAGCCGTGTTCTTCCCAGATGTCGCAAAGCTGGCGTAGCGTCTTGGTGTCATAATGCAGACCGGCGGGGGGCTGCACACGAAGGGTATGGAACTCGGACGATTCGGGGAACTGATCGGCAACTATCGAAAAGCGCGGGATCACGCCGCCGCCATAACCACGGACGCCGACGGTGCCGCCCTTCCAATACCCCAGACGGTTTTCATAGGAATGCTCAAGCTGCCCCAGCAGGCTTTTCATCATCGGGGCGTACTGTTTGTCTTCCGACTCGGCCAGATGCTTCAAGCCGGTGACGAAGCTGGGCCATGGGCCGCTTTCCAGTTGGTCCAGCAGCGGCGTCTTAGGCATCTTCGTCGTGGCTTTACGGATTGTTTTTTTATCAGTCATCGTCAAATTCCCACTTTGATTTGAAAGCTGAAGCCCGCCATCGGTCCCGGATTTTCAGAAACGTCAGGATAATTTTGTTTCGTTGTTTAAACTCAAATGCCATTAAACATATAATGATGACACATTCAATGACTTGAATATGACTATACCGCATTTTTTTGACAACCCTCAACACTGTTTTTTGTGTGGTTATTGGTGGCTGGGGCTTTCCGGCCTTGTTTCGGAAACACCGGAAAAATGATGAAACGGTTCACATATACATAAGCGCCCCTTATACAGACCCGGCAAAGGCAAATAACATTGCTATGAATACGCCAAAACCCAAGGAGAACCCTTTTGCGGCAAGGGATGCGGCTGCTTACAAACGCTGGCGCGACTGGAAGCTGGAAAACCAGCCCCAGGTGGCGGCATCCTTGCTGGTTGACGTGGACGACCCCTTCAATGTGACCCCTGGTGAGCACGGGGCTTTGCTTGATCGTCTCCGGGTCTGCAACTTGGCCGTCTATGCGCTGGCGAAAACGGACGCGCCGGCAGACGAAATTATCCGCGCCATTGCCGGCCGATTCGGGCTTTTCGAGCCGGATCGGCATCTTTGCGCCGAAGAAGACGGTATAACGCCTTTGAGCGCCGTCGAGGGCGGGCAGCGTAAACGCTACATTCCCTACACAGACAATCCCATCAACTGGCATACGGACGGGTATTACAACGAACCGGTTCAGCGTGTTCGTGCCTTCATGCTGCATTGCGTATCGCAAGCGCCGACGGGTGGCGACAGCGCCGTCATGGACCCGGAAATCGCCTATATAAGGCTGCGCGATAAAAACCCCGAACACATTAGCGCCCTGCAAAAACCGCAAGTCATGACCATTCCCGCCAACGAGGAAAACGGCGTTGAAATCCGGGGGCCGGTCACGGGGCCGGTGTTTTTCGTCGATCCATCAGACGGCGCCTTGCAAATGCGCTATACGGCGCGCGGGCGAAATATTGAATGGGCCGATGATGCCGCGACCCAAGACGCCGTCCAGGCGCTGGTCCGGGTAATGGATAGAGATGCCCCTGACGTCATTCGCTTTCGGCTCAAGCCCGGCCAGGGGATTATCTGCAATAACGTCCTGCACGCCCGCACCGGGTTTGACGATGACAAGGAAAACAACCAAAAACGCCTAGTGTACCGTGGGCGATTCTACGACCGGATTGCCGAATAAAGGAAAAGAAAATGAGCGACCATGAAGCCGTTAACGATCTGGGGGTATTCGATGCGCCCTGGAACAAGAAAGTCACCATTCAGGAAATGGTCTACGAAAGCGGCATGAAACTGGTCCGCCTTCGCATCAAGGAAGGCTCGCGCTTTACCGACCTTGAACTCGACCCCGAAACCGCCACCGGCATCGGCAAGATGCTGGGCGATTGGGCCGAGGGGGCAGCAGGGCAGGGTGACGCCACTGTTTAACCCTGTGCCGCCCTTTCAGCCGGGCGCTCCAGGGGGCCGCCTTGTTTGATCCAGGCGTCGATGCCGCCTTTCAGGTGGCAGGTGTTGACCAGGCCGGCGTCGTGCATTTCGTGAAAGGCCAGCGCCGAGCGTTCGCCATAGGCGCAATAGAGCATCAATTCCTGGTCCGGGTTAGACGCGATGGCCGCCAACAGGCCGCCCGCCTTGATGTTACCTTGAAGGGTTTTATAGGGCATGTGCACGGAGCCGGGGATGATGCCGTCCCGGGCGCGTTCGCTTTCCTCGCGCAGATCAATGAACATGGTTTCCGAATAGCCGACGCGCTCGATCGCCCGGTCGGCGGGGATGGAATATTCTTCAATATCCAGGCCGTCAGATAAATAGCCAATGGCCAGGTTGGCCGGTACGGCGATATCCATCTTCGTCGGATCGGGCAGGTTCAGGTTATCCATGATGGCGGCGTATTCTTGCGCCGAATTTACCTGCAGGCGCGGGTTAAAGGCTCTTTCCTCGCCGATGGTGCTGACGGTGTCGCCTTTGTAATCGTGGCCGGGGTAGACAAACATCTCATCGGGCAGCGTCAACAGCTTGCTGAAAAGCGAATCGTACGCTGCATGGGCGTCGCCGTGCTGAAAATCGGTTCGCCCGGTGCCGCGAATGAGCAAGGTATCGCCGGTAAACACCCGATCCGGCATGACGAAACAATAACTATCATCCGTGTGTCCGGGGGTGTAGAGAACATTGAGGACGACGCTGTCGATTTCGATTTTGTCGCCGTCTTCAACCCGCATCGAGACCATGTCGACCTTGGAATGCCTGCCCATGACGGTGACGCATTTTGTCGCGTCCCTGAGCTCGCCAAGGCCAGTGATGTGATCGGCATGAACATGGGTGTCGATGGCCTTGAGCAGCGTCAGATCCAGCTCTTCGATCAATTGCAGATAGTGATCAACGTTTTCGATCACGGGATCGATGATCAGAGCCTCGCCGCCCTGGCGCCCTGCCAGTAAATAGGTGTACGTGCTCGAAACACTGTCGAACATTTGACGGAAAATCATCTGCCTCTCCTGGGACTACGGGAGATATGGAGCGCACCGGCCCATGGTCAAGGGCCATGGCGACACAATATGGGATCACAATATATAGTAGAGAAGGGAGGAGTGGGGCTTGTTTTATCAGCCGAAGGCGGCTTGCTCGTCCTGATCGCCTGTGTCTTTCTCATCGGCGGTAGTGCAAATCACGTACAGGGCCTTGATGATGCTGGTCGCTTCGTCACCATCCAGGGAGTAAAAAATCGTTTGCGCCTGGCGGCGGGTTTTAACCAAATCTTGCTGCCGGAGCCTGGCCAAATGTTGCGACAGGGCCGATTGAGACAGGCCAATAAATTCTTCCAGTTGGCCGACGCTTTTTTCACCGTTCACCAGTTGGCAAAGGATCAGCAACCGGTGGCGATTGCTCATGGCCTTGAGGATGGCACTCGCTCGGGGCGCGTTCCGGCTGACCAATCCAAGGTCATAGCTTTGATTGTTTGCAAACTCATTACCCATATCGATATTCCGATTTCCTCTCCAAGATGAAACTCATCTGTCCCGCACGTTAATTTAGCAAACCCGGTTGCAAGGGGCTAACCACGTTTTTGTGAGAAACAATAAACCTTTGAAAACAATCAATATAAATGCTTAATGCTGTTCATTCCGCCGGTTTTGCTTGCTTTGTCGCTTGGCTGCCACGCCGGGTCGCGCCCTTTTCCAGGGTGCCGGCAACCATGGTCAGCAACGGCGGTACAATGGCCAGCGTCAGGACGGCGGATAACGACAGGCCGCCCAGCACCACGGACCCAAGCCCCCGGTAGAGCTCGGAACCGGCGCCCGGAAAAAATACCAACGGCGCCATGCCGAAAACACTGGTCAAGGTCGACATGAAGATCGGGCGGATACGATTGCGGGTGGCTTCCAGGATCGCATCCTCGACGGCCATGCCTTCTTCGTGGATGTGCAAAAGCGTTTGATGGACTAACAAGATGGCGTTGTTGACGACGATGCCGATGAGGATGACAAAACCAAGCAGCGTCAACATGTCCAGCGGCTGAAAGGTAAACAGGTTAACCAGCGCCAATCCGATGACGCCGCCACCGGTCGCCAACGGCACCGACAGCATGATGATCAGCGGATAGACAAAGCTTTCGAACAGCACCGCCATCACCAGGTAGACGATAATCACCGAGATCAGCAGATTGACCACCATGGCGTCCCAGGTTTGCGACAGCTTGTCGGCGGTGCCGGTCAAACGAATGTGCATTCCGTTTGGCATGCCGGCGTCCCGAAGCGGGGTAATGACTTTTTCATGCAGGACATCGAGCGCCGATTCCAGCGGCACGCCCTCGGGTGGGCGGATTTCCAGCGTCACCGTTCGTTGCCGTTCCAGGTGGCGGATTTGCGTCGGCCCGGACGTCACCTGAACATCGGCCAGCGAGCTGACCGGGACGATGGTTCCAGACGACGTGACCACCGGCAGTTGGTTTATTTCCTGGGTTTGCTTGATGTTCTGGTGTTTGCCGCGAAGCATCAAATCGATACGCTTCGAGCCGACGGTAATTTCGGCGACCCGGATGCCGTCGTTAAAGGCGTCAAGGGTATCGCCCAATTCCCTGGCCGTGACCCCGTTATCGGCCAGCTTGACCCGGTTGGGGAAAATCCGGACTTCCGGGGCGCCCAGCTCAAGGCCCGGTTTCGGCTGAATTTGGGTGCCTTGTGAGCGGGGCATGGCCTTGTCGATCAACTGAACGGCGCTAAGAGAAACGTCCAGCACCTCTTCCAGGTCCGGTCCGGAAATATTCATTTCGATGGACCGCGAGCCGCCGATGCCGCGCCCGAACAGGGACCGTTGGGAAATCAGGCCGAAGGTGCCGGGCTCTGAGTAGACGGCTTTCTTGAGAATGGGGATCAATTCGCGTACCCGGTCCGGGTCTTCGGCCGCCGCGCCTAAAAAAGTGCGGCCCCGCGCGGCGACGAAGAAAAACCGCTGTATTTTAGGCGGATCACCGGGTTTTGATTCCGACCCGTTAACTTCGGCCAGCATCGGCATCACTTTATCTTCGAATTGTCCGGCAATTTCCGTCGTCGTTTCCAGATTGTAACCCGGCGGCGGAACGATAACCCCGAAGATCAGGTTGCGGTTGCCATCCGGCAGGTATTCCAGCTTCGGCAGCAACAACACGGTGACGAGAACGCCGGCGCCGCATAAAGCGCCGACGACCGTAATGGCGAGCGACCGGCTTTTTGCCACTCGGCGGGTAAAGGCCAGGGTGAATTCAACAAACGATCCGGCAAGCCGGTCGAGCAAGGCCAATGGCAAGCGGGTGATGCTGGCGATGGTATTGAACAAGGGGATGTTCTTGGGTTTGGTCTTTGCGTCCGGGTCTTCCAGCAGGCGGTTGGATAAGGCCGGGATAACGGTGATGGCGACCAGCAACGACAATAACACCGACACGGAAAGGGCGACGGCGATATCACGGAACAACTGGCCGACTTCCAGTTCCATCACAAGAATCGGAAGAAACACCATGACCGTGGTCAGGGCCGAAACAAAAACCGCGGGCCAGACCTCTTTGGCCCCCCGGTAGGCGGCTTCCGTGCGCGACGCCCCCATTTCCCGGTGGCGATAAATATTTTCCAGCACGACGATGGCGGCATCGACCACCATGCCGACGGCAAAGGCGATACCAGCCAGCGAAATGACGTTCAGAGAACGCCCCATGGCTGCCATGGCGACGAAGGCGCCGATGATGGAAACCGGAATGGCCAGCGACACGACCAGCGTGGCGCTCCAGGAACGCAGGAACAGCAGCAGCATCAGGGCTGCCAGAGAACCGCCGATGAAAATATTCTGTTGCACCAGATCGATAGAGGAATTGATGTAGGTGGTTTCGTCATAGACCTGTTGCAGGCGGAGCTTCGCTTCGGGCAGGGCGTTTTCGTTCAACTCGGCGATGGCGGCACGGATGCCCCGCATGACCTCGATGACATTGGCGCCTGTCTCGCGCACGGCGTTGATGGCGATGGCCGGCTGGCCGTTGAAACGGATCGACGCCGTCGCTTCCTTGCTGACAAAACTAACCTCGGCAATGTCGCCGACGGTAACGCGGGCGACGGCGCCAGTCGCGGGATCGGTTTCGGAGCGCAACACAACGCCCCGGACGTCATCCAGTTTCGAGAATTCGCCTTCCACCCTGACCACGTAACGGCGTTTGCCTTCATCGACATCACCGGCGGAAATAGAGGCGTTGGCGCCTCGCAGGATGCTCGCCACTTTGCTCACTGTCAGGCCATAGCGCGCCATTGCGTCGGAATCGACGACGACTTCCATTTCATCCAGCGCGCTGCCGTAGACATTGACGCGCGCTACCCCGTTGACCCGTTCAAGGCGGTCCTGAATGACGTCTTCGGTGAAATCACCAAAGGAATGGATAGGCTTGTCATTGCCGGGGGTGCGGATGAGGACGACCCAGGTGATCGGGTTGTCGTCGGAACTGGCGCTGCGAATGGATGGCTCGCTGGCTTCATCCGGGTAGCCGGAAACCCGGTCGAGCCGGTTGGACACCAACAGCAAGGCTTCTGCCATATTGGTGCCGACGGCGAATTCCAGGGTGATGAGCGAACGCCCGTCCTGGGACTCGCTGAGGATTTGATCCAGGCCCTTGATGCCTTTCAGTTCCTCTTCCTGGCGGTTGGTGATTTCGCGCTCGATCTCTGCCGGGGCAGCACCGGGCCAGACAGTTTCGAGGCTGATGATCGGCTTTCTCACGTCCGGCGTCAGTTGAATGGGGATTTTTGTTAACGCCAGCACCCCGAACATGACGATCATCAAAACGGCGGCAATCACCGCAACCGGCCGTTCAATGGAAACGCGGATCAAATCCATTTCAGATCAGCCTTTAGTGCCGGAAGTCATTTGGTTGCCGGAAGCGGGAGGCTTGAAACGAATGGGCTGGCCGGGGATCAAGCGCTCGTTGCCGCGGATCACCACCAGGTCTCCGGCTTTAAGACCGCCGACAACGATAAAACGGGTGCCGACGGCCTCGCCCAAGCGCACCGGGCGGATCGTCGCCTTGCCGTCCTTGGCCAGGAACACAAGGTTGCTTCCCTTGCGGTTGATGACAGCGTCCTTATGCACGGTGACGACCTTTCCATCGCGCCCACCGGGAAGGTGCAAGGTGACGCTTTGATTGCTGGCAAGACCTTTAAGGTCCTGAGAAAAGTCGGGGATAAAACGCACCGTTTGGGTGCGGGTCTGGGTGTTTTCTTCCGGCACCACGGCGCGCACCCTGGCGGAAAATTTCTCATTTCCGCCCAGGAAGGCGGAAACCTTGGTGCCGGCGATCAGGCCCGCCGTGCGGTTGGCGGGGACGTCGGCTTCGATCTCCAGGTTGGCATCGTTGACAAGGGTCACCACCGGCTCGCCGGTCTGCACATAGGCACCGAGTTCGATGTGACGTTTCGAGACAACACCGGAATAGGGGGCTTTGATGGTGGCGTAATCAAGGGTCGTCTTGCTCAAATTTTTGTTGGCTTGGGCGCGGGCCAGTTGGGCGGCGGCTTCGCGGGCCTGGCTTTCCGACACGGCGACTTCTTGCGCTTTGTCTTCGAGGCGGGCCTGGGAAAAAGCCGCCGACTTGATCAGCCGTTGAATGCGTTTCAGTTCCTGTTGACGCAGCTTGGTCGTGGCGTTTCTTGTCTTAAGGGCGGCGGCATACTGATTGACTTCGGCCTTTTGCAGATCATAGCGCCATTGCAACATGTCTTTGACCAGCACGGCCAGGACATCGCCTTGCTTGACGCGGTCGCCGACTTCAACCCGAACTTCCCCCACCGGCCCGTTAGTGCGCGCGGCGACGACGCCGGTCTGGCGGGCGACAAGGCGGCCGATCACGGGTACGGTCTGTTTCCTGGTTTCACGGATGACGGCATCAACCCCGACCTGGGCGGGGGGGATGCTTTCTTGCTTGGCCCCGGATTTTTCCTGGGCGGCGGACGAAGCAATCTGCCAGGAAACCGCCATAACCCCAATGAGGATGGCGCCGATCACAACAGCCAAACGGCGCCCCGTCGACAGTGAGCGCAAGGCTTCGGCGCTCAGTCGAAGGCGGGATTTTTTTTTCTTTGCAGGCACGCTACGTGGTCTCCGTCTAGTTTCTGGCAAATTCTGAAAAACGTTATAAAAAATGGACTGGACCGTCTAGTCTAATTTAAGGTAAGGTTCCCCCAGACGCAATAAAATTAGTTGAAGTTTATATAAATAATTAAACGCAAGATTGGGTTCATGAGCAAAACGGCGACGGCGGAAATACAGCACAATTCTGGTGATCGATCTGAGAAGGCTCAGGCTATATTGCAGGCCGGTGCCCGGGTGTTTCTGCGATCCGGATATGGCCCTGCTTCCATGGATGCTATCGCCGCCGAAGCCAAAGTTTCCAAGCAAACCGTATACAGCCATTTCGGCGCCAAGGACGCATTGTTCGAAGCGATCATCGAAGGAAAATGCGCCGACTTGATCCGGCCGGTTTTTGAGCCCCTGGACCCAGGGCAAGACCCCGTTACCGCTTTAAAAGATATCGCCAAGCACTTTATTTCGGTTGTTCTGGATTCTTCCAGTACGGCATTGTTCCGTGTCATCGTCGCCGAAAGCGGTCGTTTTCCTGAACTGGCCGAAGCCTTTTACCGGGCCGGTCCGCAAACGGCGGTGAAAAATCTGGCTGTCTATCTTAAAGAACTGGATCGGGAAGGGGTGTTGTCGATCAGCGATGCCACAGGCTCCGCGCAACAGTTTTTCGCTCTCCTTCGGGGTGATTTGTACATGCGCCGCTTGCTTGACCTGGCCCCGGAACTGACGGACAAAGAGGTCAACGCCGTTGTTGATAAGGCGGTTTGCGCGTTCATGATCATTCACGCGCCGAAATAGAATTTCGTCTCTAAAAATCCCTGCGGTTGTCGGTTAAAAACCGGGTGTATTTTTCCCCGGTTTAAGCGATACGGCCAGGCTTCCTTCAAAATGATCAAAAATTAGGCTAAATAACTTTAGCGCTTATTTTATAAGCATTATCTTGTATGCCGCTACAACAACTATCTCCTTACGGCCCACCTAATCCTTTGATAAAATAACATTTTTTTGAATCCAAATGAGTTGGCATCGAATTTGCGGTGTTAGACCACGAGCATGTGGTCAACCTAATTTGGAGTATTAATGACATGGGAACGTATTCAAACCCTTTTGATCCCGACAAAAAGCTGTGGGGCGGTTGTTCGTGCGGGAAGCACAAATCCGCCCACGAACATGAACAGGCGATGGCTGCGGAAAAACCGCAAGCAGAAGCCACCCAGGTCCGCGACGCAGCCGGTATTGCGGATACCCCTTCCCCGGCCCCGGCGGCCGAGGAGCCGGACGGATCGAACATGGACGAAACCCTGGCGCGCTGCGTCGAATCCGCAGTGATGAAGGGGATCTTCGGCACCGACGTCAACCGGCGCAGGTTTCTAGGCGCCGTGGGTTCCAGCACCGCCCTGGCTGCGGTATCGCAGTTCTTCCCCCTGGACGCGGCCATGGCTGCTGTAACCGAGATGAAAGGTAAACTGGAGAAGACAAAACTGAACGTCGGTTTTGTCCCCATTACCTGCGCGACGCCGATTATTATGGCCAAGCCGCTGGGCTTCTATAAGAAATACGGCCTTGATGTTGATGTTATCAAGACCGCCGGTTGGGCGGTCTCCCGCGATAAATCGCTTTCCGGGGAATACGACGCCGCCCACATGCTGACGCCGATGCCGTTGTCGATTTCCATGGGCGCCGGTTCGACAAAAACCCCCTGGACCATGCCGGCAGTCGAAAACGTCAACGGCCAAGCCATTACCTTGGCGATGAAACACAAGGACAAGAGAGATCCCAAAATGTGGAAGGGGTTCAAGTTCGCCGTGCCGTTCGAATATTCGATGCACAACTTCCTGCTGCGCTACTACGTCGCCGAACATGGGCTTGATCCGGACAAGGACATTCAGATCCGCGTTCTGCCGCCGCCCGAGATGGTCGCCAACCTCAGGGCCGGCAACGTCGACGGGTACTTGTCGCCGGACCCCTTCAACCAACGCGCGGTCTATGACGGTGTCGGCTTCATTCACTTGCTGACCAAGGACATCTGGGACAAACATCCCTGTTGCGCCTTCGCCGCCAGCCGGTCGTTCATCGATGAGAACCCCAATACTTTCCTGGCGCTGTTCAAGTCGGTCATCGACGCCACGACCTACGCATCGGAAAGGGGCAACCGCAAGGAAATTGCCAAGGCGATCGCGCCAAAGAACTACCTCAACCAGCCGGTAACGGTCGTCGAACAGGTCCTCACCGGGGTCTATGCCGACGGCCTGGGCAACGTCAAGAATGTCCCCGACCGGATCGATTTTGATCCGTTCCCGTGGCATTCCATGGGCGTCTGGATAATGACCCAGATGAAGCGTTGGGGGTATGTCAAAGGCGATATCGATTACAAGAAGGTTGCCGAAGAAGTTTACCTCGCCACCGACGCGCAAAAAGTGATGGCGGAAATGGGTCTTCCGGTCCCGTCTTCGACCTATGAGAAATACACCATCATGGGCAAAACCTTCGACCCGGACGAACCCGAAGCCTACGCCAAAAGCTTCGCGATTACCCGGGTCTAGGAGAACACACATGACTTTGTCACTTCGCATGCGCGCCGCCGTTCTGTCAGTGGTCCTGTTCCTGGCCTTCGTGGCCATTTGGGAATTGGCCGTCATCAGCAACAGCGGCGGCAGCGGAGTGACAGGCATGTCTGCCGAATATGCCGCCCTAATGGGGGCGACGGCCAAGGGCGCGTCTGCCATGCCAGGGCCGTTCACGGTCGGCGAAGAAATCTGGAAACACCTGTCCGACCCATTTTACGACGCCGGCCCCAACGACAAGGGAATCGGCATTCAGCTCGGCTATTCCATCGCCCGCGTATTTGTCGGTTTTGTACTGGCCATGTTGACGGCGGTGCCGCTGGGGTTCCTGATTGGCATGTCACCACTGTTTTACAGGGCGCTGGACCCGTTCATCCAGCTTATGAAGCCGGTCTCGCCGTTGGCCTGGATGCCATTGGCGCTATACACCATCAAGGATTCGACCATTTCATCGATTTTTGTCATTTATATCTGCTCCGTCTGGCCGATGCTGATCAATACCGCGTTTGGCGTTTCGGGCGTCCGCAAGGAATGGCTGAGCGTCGCCAAGACGTTGGAAGTGGGGCAATTCCGCACCGCCATCCGCGTTATTCTTCCCGCCGCCGCGCCGACCATCATGACCGGCATGCGGATTTCAATTTCCATCGCCTGGTTGGTAATTGTCGCCGCCGAAATGCTCGTCGGCGGCACCGGCATCGGCTACTTCGTCTGGAACGAATGGAACAATCTGTCGATCACCAACATCATCGCCGCCATCTTCTTCATCGGCATGGTCGGCATGCTGCTCGACCTGGGCCTGGCCCAGATGACCAAGCTAGTGACGTACGAAGATTAATATCGAAATAGGACCGCACCCATGAGCATTGATACACAAATCAGCGTCGAAGACCTCAAGCGTACCTTTCCGTCGCCTGACGGCGGGGAAGACGTTACCGTATTCGAAGACATTTGGTTCAAGGTCGAGAAGGGCGAATTTGTCTGCCTGATCGGCCATTCCGGGTGCGGCAAGACAACGCTGTTGAACATTCTGGCCGGCCTTGATGCGCCGACGTCCGGCGGCGTCATCGTCGACCACGAGGAAGTCACCGGCACCAGCCTCGACCGCGCCGTGGTCTTTCAGGGCCATGCCTTAATGCCGTGGATGAGCGTCATGGCCAATATCGCCTTCGCCGTTACCTCCCGCCACCCGGACTGGAGCAAGGAAAACATCCAGAAACACTGTCAGAAATACATCGACCTGGTGCACCTGACGGGTGCCGAGAACAAGAAACCGTCACAGTTATCGGGCGGCATGAAACAGCGCGTCGGCATCGCCCGCGCCATGGCCATCGAGCCCAAGATCATGCTGTTGGACGAACCGTTCAGTGCGCTCGATGCGCTGACCCGGGGCAGCCTGCAGGACGAATTGTTGAGCATTTGCTACGGCACCAGCCAGACCGTTTTCATGATCACGCACGACATCGACGAAGCCATGCTGCTCGCCGACAAGATCGTGCTGATGACCAACGGGCCCAAGGCGAAGGTCTGTGAAATCGTCGAAAACACCATGCCCCGCGACCGCACCCGGGCCAACATGCACCGCCATGCGCACTATTACCCGATTCGCAATCATCTGATCGAATTTCTGGTCAATCGTTCGGCCCAGTTCGAAGCCGAACTTTCATCCAAAGACTACGACCCCCGCCATCCGCCCGTCACCCGCCCCGGATTGACAAAGCCGTCAGCGGCAGTGGCGCAAGCAACCGATGCGCCGGGCGGGGAAACCGAAACCGCCGTTCAGGCCTTGGCCTGACGGCAATAGAAGCAAACCCAAAGAAGGGAAAACATGACATGACACGAGCAGAACTTACGGAAAAGATCGTCGCCCATAAAATGCTGAAGGGTTTCAAGTGGTCCGATGTTGCAGAAAAAGTCGGCCAGTCCAAGGAATGGACGACGGCGGCGATGATGGGCCAGATGTCTTTGTCCAAGGAGCAAGCCGAAGCTGCGGGTAACGCCATGGGCATGAACTTCGGCGACGAGGAAATAGGCCTTCTGATGAGCATCCCCTATCGCGGTTCGCTGGAACAGCAGGTGCCGACGGACGCGCTGGTGTATCGATTCTATGAGTTGATCCAGGTTTACGGCACCACCATCAAGGCGCTGATCGAAGAAGAATTCGGTGACGGCATCATGAGCGCCATCGACTTTTCCATGGATATCGACCGCAAGGAAGACCCTAACGGCGACCGCGTCGTCATCACGCTGAACGGCAAATTCCTGCCCTACAAAATGTACTGAGGAGGCGCCATTCTCCGACCTTGAGCAATGTCTGGTAATTTTCCATAGAACACCCCAATTCAACAAAAGGTCGCTTTTTTGCATTTCAAACTGGAACTGACAGCGGTTCCCAATATGATGAACTGACGGGGATGAATTACGTCAGGGGCTGATTTTGAGAGTTCTCCTTATTTTGGGCTTAAGCTTTTTGGCGCTGGCTAATGGCGCCGTCGCCGATATGGCCGGTCATGGGGGGATGGTGCGCGCACTTGCCGTTTCCCCCGATGGCAGCCGGGTGCTGAGCGGCAGTTTCGATTTCACCGCCCGGCTTTGGGATTTCGGCCAGCAGACCGAATTGGGCGTTCTCGAAGGACACGCCGGCCCGGTGACCAACGTCGCCTTCTTGCCCGATGGCAAGCGCGCCTTGACCACCAGCGACGATAGAACGGCAATCCTTTGGGATTTGAAAACCCTCAAGCCTCTTAAAAAATTAACCGGCCATCAACACAAGGTGATGGGCCTGGCCGTATCGCCGGACGGTGCAATCGCGGCCACCGGCAGTTGGGATAAAACGGTTCGCCTGTGGGATTTAAAAACCGGGCAGCAACTGAAAGTCCTCAAAAGCAAATCCCCGGTCAATGCCGTGGTCTTTGCGGAAGCCGGAAGTTCCATCATCGCCGGGGACCATGACGGAAAAATTCGTATCTGGAACGCCCAAACGGGGCGCATCAAAGGCGTCCTGGAAGGTCACGCGTTGGGCATTACCCAGCTTGCCGTTTCTCCCGATGGGGGGCGCTTGTTGTCGGCCGGTATCGACAAGACGCTGCGGCTTTGGGATTTACAAAAAATGCTCGAGGTCCGTATCCACAAGGAACACGACGGCCAGATTTTCGCCGCCGCCTTTTCGCCGGATGGCAAATCGGCCCTGTCGGCGGGTCGCTACGGAATGCTGATCCAGTGGGATTTGCAAACCGGCGCCGTCATACGCACCATCAAGGCGCACAAGGCAATGATCTGGGCCGTCAGCTATTCCCCGGACGGGCGCTTTGGTCTGACGGCCGGTTCCGATGAACGGGTTCACGTCTGGCACCTTGAAAGCGGCGACCAGATCGGGCTGACGGCGGAAGGCGATGACGAACCCAAGCCCTGGCTCGACAGCGACCACCCCGGTGCGGTGCTGTTCAAAAAATGTGCGCGCTGCCATTCTCTCAGCGCCAATGGCCGCAGACGTTCCGGCCCGCATTTGTCCGGGCTGTTCGGGCGTCCCGTCGGTTCGGTTGAAGGCTATAATTATTCGAAGGCGCTGATTGGCGCGAATTTCAAATGGAATGAAAAAACCCTGTTCCAGTTATTCGACAAGGGCCCCGACATTTACCTTCCGGGAACGAAAATGCCTGTACAACGGGTACCCAATGCAGAACAGTTGGTCGAGCTGGTTGATTACCTGAAAGAACTCACTAAACGATGACGACTTTGCTGTATTCCCATCCTATCTGCATCGAACACGACCCCGGGTCCGGTCACCCGGAATGTCCCGACCGGTTGCGTTCCGTCATGAGAGGCTTTGAGGATGAGGATTTTTCCGGCCTCAAGCGGCTGGAAGCGCCGATGATTGACATGCAAGAGGTCGAACAAATCCACCAGCCCTTTTACATCGAGCAGATCCTTGAAAATATACCCAAAGAAGGCCGCGTTTTCCTTGATGCCGATACGGCCATGTCACCGGCGTCCGTCGAGGCATCGCGCCGTGCTGCCGGGGCTGTCTGTGACGCCGTCGATCAGGTCATGAAGGGCAAGGCGGATAATGCCTTTTGCGCCGTTCGTCCGCCCGGCCACCACGCCGAGTCGGGCCGCGCCATGGGCTTTTGCCTGTTCAATTCCGTCGCCATCGGGGCCATGCACGGGCGCGCCCGGCACGGACTGGACCGGGTGGCGGTGATCGACTTCGATGTCCACCACGGTAACGGCACCCAGCATTCCTTCGAACACGATGCAGGCTTGTTTTATGGCTCCAGCCACCAATGGCCCGCCTATCCGGGCACCGGTGCACAGGGTGAAACAGGGGAATTCGACAATATCTGCAATTTCCCGATGGCGCCGGGCGACGGCTCGGCGGTGTTCCGCGATGGCTACCAGGAAAGGATTCTGCCGGCGCTGCGCGCTTTTGATCCGGACTTGTTGTTGATCTCGGCTGGTTTTGACGCCCACGACCGCGATCCATTGGCGCAAATTTGCCTGCAAACCGAAGATTACGCCTGGGTGACGGATGAATTAATGGCCGTGGCCGATGAATGTTGTGACGGCAGGGTCGTATCGCTGCTGGAGGGGGGCTATAATCTCGATGCGCTCAGAGAAAGCGCCCAGGCCCACGTCCGCACCTTGATGGGGAAATCATGAGCGACAGCAAAATTCCCGCCGATATCCGCAAGATGAGCTTCGAAGACGCGCTCGCCGAAATGGAGGAAATCGTGCGCGATCTTGAATCGGGAAACGGCAAGCTCGACGAGGCTATTGACGGCTATGCCCGTGGCGCGCATTTGAAAAAGCATTGCCAGGCCAAGCTTAAAGAGGCGCAAGGTAAAATAGATAAGATTTCTCTCGGCCCCGACGGTGACATTACCGCCGAGCCTGCGGATATAGATTGAATTTTCGTTGACGACTTTAAAAAAAGCCCTTTCCGATAACGCCAAGGCGGTTTCCGGCGTTCTCGATGATTTGTTGCCCTTGGGCAACGGCCCTGAGTCCCGCGTCGTTGAAGCCATGCGCTATACGACGCTAGCCGGCGGCAAAAGAATTCGACCCTTTATGGTTACCGCCAGCGCCGATTTGTTCAACGTCGATCCGGCGCATTCCCTTCGTGTCGCCGCCGCCATCGAAATGGTGCACAGCTATTCCCTCATCCACGATGATCTGCCGGCCATGGATAATGATGATCTTCGCCGCGGCAAGCCGACGTGCCATATCAAATTCGATGAGGCGACGGCCATCCTGGCCGGCGACGCCCTGTTGACCAAGGCGTTCGAAGTGCTCGCCGACGATGAGACTCACGGCGATCCCACCGTGCGCATGGAACTGGTTTCCGCCCTGTCCAAGGCGTCCGGGGCCGCTGGTATGGTCGGTGGCCAGATGCTCGACCTGTTTGCCGAAGACCATGATTTGAAGATGCCGGAAATCACCCGTCTGCAACGGATGAAGACCGGCGCCTTGATTGCCGTTTCCTGTGAGGCGGGGGCGATTTTAGGCAAGGCGTCTGAAAATGCCCGCCATGTTCTTCATGCCTATGCCCATGATGTCGGTCTGGCGTTCCAGATTGCCGATGATCTTCTGGATGTCGAAGGTGATGAAAAAGCGCTCGGCAAGAAAACCGGCAAGGACGCCGCCGCCGGCAAGGCCACGTTTGTTTCGCTCTTGGGCGTCGAGCGGGCCAGGGAACAGGCATCACTTTTAGCGGAGCAAGCCGCATCACACCTTGAAATTTTCGCCGAAAAGGGCAAGTTACTTAAAGAATTGGCGCAATTTGTGGTAAACCGAAGCGCTTAGCTGCATAATGCCCACCGGTTTCATGTAGAATCAGACAACGCAGGTGTATTCCTGGCCTCCTGGAGAAGCAATTACCGTGGCTGAAAAATCCAAAACTCCACTTCTCGATAAGGTGGCCGCCCCTTCTGATATCAGTGACTTTTCGGTCGAACAGCTAAAGCAACTGGCCAAGGAACTCAGGGACGATACGGTGCGCTCCGTTTCGATCACCGGCGGCCACCTGGGCGCGTCTCTCGGTGTTGTCGAACTGACGGTCGCCCTTCATCATGTGTTCGATACGCCCAAGGATCGTCTGATCTGGGATGTCGGACACCAGTGCTATCCTCACAAAATTCTCACCGGTCGGCGTGAACGCATGCATACGCTGCGCCAAGGTGGCGGCCTTGCCGGATTTACCAACCGGGGGGAAAGCGAATATGACCCCTTCGGGGCCGGACATTCCTCGACCTCGATTTCGGCCGGATTGGGCATGGCCGTCGCGCGTGATCTAGCCGGCGGCGACAACCACGTCATCTGCGTTATCGGGGACGGGGCGATGACCGCCGGTATGGCATACGAAGCCATGAATAACGCCGGCTCCATGGATTCCAGGCTGATTGTCATCCTCAACGACAATGATATGTCGATTGCGCCGCCTGTCGGTGCGCTGAGCGCCTATCTGTCGCGCCTGATTTCGTCAAAACCCTTCCGCACGGCGCGCCACTATGCGAAGGAAGTGGCCAAAAAATTTCCCCGCCAAATCGAAGAAGCGGCGGCCAAGGTCGATGAATACGCGCGCGGTATGGTCACCGGCGGAACCTTGTTCGAGGAACTGGGATTCTACTATGTCGGCCCCATCGACGGCCATAACCTGGACCACTTGTTGCCGGTTCTGAAAAACCTGCGCGACGATGAGGAACATGGCCCGGTGCTGCTGCATTGCGTTACCGAAAAGGGTCATGGCTACAAGCCGGCGGAAGCATCGGCCGACAAATACCACGGCGTTTCCAAATTCGATATCGTCACCGGCAAGCAGGAAAAAGCCATTTCCAACGCCCCCAGCTTCACCAGTGTTTTTGCCAAGGGCCTGATCGCCGAAGCCGAGGTCGATGATAAAATCGTCGCCCTTACCGCCGCCATGCCGGGCGGCACGGGGATCGATAAATTCTCGGAACGGTTTCCGGATCGCAGCTTCGATGTCGGCATCGCCGAACAGCATGGCGTCACATTCGCCGCCGGGTTGGCGTCTGAAGGATACAAGCCTTTCTGCGCAATTTATTCGACGTTCCTGCAACGCGCCTATGACCAGGTCGTCCATGATGTCGCCATTCAACATCTGCCGGTGCGTTTCGCCATTGACCGCGCCGGTTATGTCGGCGCCGACGGTTGCACGCACAGCGGGTCTTTTGATCTTCCCTATCTTTGCACCCTGCCGGGGTTTGTCATTATGGCGTCGGCGGACGAAGCCGAACTGATGCATATGACGGCGACGGCGGTAGCCATAGACGACGGCCCGTCGGCGATCCGCTACCCCCGTGGCGAAGGCGTCGGCGTCGAGCTTCCGTCGAAAGGCAGTATTCTTGAAATCGGCAAGGGACGCATTATTCGCGAAGGCACCAAAGTTGCCATCCTTAGCCTTGGCGGGCGTCTCGCAGAGGCGCTCAAGGCGGCGGAAGAACTCGCCTCCATGGGGCTTTCCGCCACCGTTGCCGATGCCCGCTTTGCCAAGCCGCTTGATGAAGACATGATCCGGCGTCTGGCCAAGGAACACGAAGTGCTGGTGACCATCGAGGAAGGGTCCGCCGGCGGGTTTGCCGCCCACGTTCTGCAATTCCTCGCCAACGACGGGTTGCTGGAAAACGGGTTAAAAATACGCGTCATGACCATGCCTGATGAATTCATCGACCATAACAAGCCCGATACCCAATACGAAATCGCCGGCCTCAAGGCTGCGCATGTGGTTGCCAACGTATTGACCGCCCTTGGCCGCGCCGATGAAGCGGACCCGGCCATCCTCGCCCAACTCGCCTGACCCCCCAGGCCCCAGGCCCCCCTTGTCCCAGCCCAAGCCCGGCAAACAGCGTCTCGATCAGTTGCTTGTTGATCGTGGCCTTGCCGATAACCGCAGCCGCGCCCAGGCGCTGGTGATGGCGGGGCTGGTGTATTGCGAAACGCTTAGGTTGGATAAGCCCGGCCACAAGTTTGCCGCCGACGTTCCGCTAACGGTTAAAGGCAAGGAACATCCGTGGGCGTCGCGTGGCGGCTTGAAGCTGGCCCGCGGATTAGAGGTTTTTGATATCGACCCTTTGGGCAAAGTTTGTCTTGATGTCGGTGCCTCCACCGGCGGCTTTACGGATGTGTTGTTATCGGGCGGTGCAGCCAGGGTCTACGCCGTCGATGTCGGCCACGGGCAGCTGGACTGGAAACTCAGCCAGGACGACCGGGTCATCGTGCTCGATAAAACCAACGCCCGCAATTTATCCCAAGAAGAAGTGCCCGAGGCGGTCGATATGATCGTCTGTGACGCCAGTTTTATCGGCCTTCAAACGGTGCTGCCCGCGCCGATGGCCCTGGCCGCACCGGGCGCGTTCCTGATCGCGCTGATCAAGCCGCAGTTCGAGGTCGGCAAGGGGCAAGTGGGCAAGGGCGGTATCGTCCGCGATGCGGCCCTGCACGATGCGGTGTGCCGGCGCATCGAAACCTGGTTCGGCGAACAAAACGGCTGGCAGGTGTTGGGCATCAGCGAAAGCCCGGTTGCGGGGGCCGACGGCAACAAGGAATTTCTCATAGGGGCAATCCATGTTTAACAACCAATGGGGACAAGGCGTCACCGCCGCCAGCGACAATGCCGTCAAGGCGCTGGATGAAACCCTGATGAGCTATTTGGGACTTGCCAGGGAAACCGGCGATTTGCTCAAAAAAACCCTGAGCGCCGATGCGGATATGGTCATGGGGCATTGTTTGAAGGGCTATTTTTATCTGCTGATGGCATCAAAACCGCTGCTCGAAAGGCTGCCCAAGGTGCTGGCGGCGGCGCAAGCGGCGGCGGGTGCTGCCAGCCCGCGGGAACAGGCCCATGTCGGGGCCTTGAAACTTTGGGCCGGCGGCAGCGAAAAGGCCGCCGTCAAGGTGTGGGAGGAAATCCTGGCGGATAATCCCCATGACGTATTGGCATTGCGCTTGGCGCATCATGCCTATTTTTACATGGGCGCTGCCGGGTCCATGCTCGACTCCATCGAGAACGTCATCGGCGACTGGGACAAGGACATGCCGGGGTACGGTTTTACCCAAGGCATGCGGGCTTTTGCGCTTGAGGAAACCGGCCAGTACGACGATGCGGAAGCCGCCGGACGCGGCGCGATTGACCTTAACCCGGATGACCCCTGGGCGGTGCATGCCATTGCCCATGTCATGGAAATGCAAAACCGTTATGACGAAGGCATTGAATGGATCACCGGGCTTGAGCCTCACTGGGTTGCTGCCAACAATTTTCGCTATCACCTCTGGTGGCACCGGGCGCTGATGCATCTCGGTCGGGGGGAGTTGGACCAGGCGTTGGAACTGTATGACGGTTCAGTTCACGATCCAGACTCGGACGAATACCTCGACCTCTGCAACGATGCATCGTTGCTGATACGTCTGGAGCTTCGGGGCCGGGATGTCGGCGAGCGCTGGCAGGCGGTGGCGGAAAAGGCTGCAAAGCGGACCGAAGACCGTATCCTGCCCTTCGTCGATTGCCATTTCGTCGCCGCCTTGGCTGCCGGCGGAAAAATTGAACAAGCCCACGGCATGGTCGACGGCATGCAAGCCCAAGGCGGCATCTTCGCCGACGTCGGCGCACCGGTGGCCAAGGCCCTGATCGCGCATCGGCAAGGGGACAGCGCCGACACCGTCCGCTTGCTGGAAGGGGTAAAAGACAACATCGTCACCCTCGGCGGCAGCCACGCGCAGCGGGATCTGTTCAATCTGGTGCTGAAAGATGCCGAGGGCAGGGCTTAGCCGCGTCCGTATCCGGTGGCGCAAGCGATCAAGCCATCGGGGGTGTTTTTGTCCGATTATACGTAACGGCTAATTATTCATTCCCGAAAGTGGGAGGTTCGCTTTCGGGGTGTTGCCTCAACCGGTCGACGCAACACATGCGCCAAGCCCTAAAAGACATTTAGCTGGTCTTCGCTGCACCCTACCCGCATTGCGCCTTGTGACGCAGCAAATGGTCGGCCAGCACGCAGGCCATCATCGCTTCGCCGATGGGCACGGCGCGGATGCCGACGCAGGGGTCGTGGCGGCCCTTGGTGGAAATTTCCGTATCCTTGCCCTCGGCATCGACGGTGCGTTTCGGGCTCAGGATGGAACTGGTCGGTTTGATGGCAATGCTGACGACGATGTCCTGGCCGGTGGAAATGCCGCCCAGGATACCGCCGGCATTGTTCGATAAAAACGTCACGTCATCGCCTTGCATGCGCATTTCGTCGGCATTTTCTTCCCCGGTCAGGTGCGCGGCTTCAAACCCGGCGCCGATCTCGACGCCTTTGACGGCGGGAATCCCCATCATCGCACTGGCCAGGTCGGCATCCAGTTTGCTGTAGACCGGGGCGCCAAGACCTGCGGGAACACCCGATGCAATGATCTCGATGATGGCGCCCTGGGACGAGCCGGCCTTGCGGGTTTTATCAAGCAGGTCCTCGAACGATTTCACGGCAGCCGCATCCGGGGAGAAAAACGGGTTATTGTTGACCTCGGCCCAGTCCCAGTTACCCCGGTTGATGGCGGTGTCGCCAATTTTGACCAAGGCGCCGCGGATGGTGATGGCGTCTCCCAGCACCTTGCGGGCGATGGCGCCGGCGGCGACCCGCATGGCAGTTTCGCGTGCAGACGAGCGCCCGCCGCCACGGTAATCGCGAATTCCGTATTTTTTCAAATAGGTGTAATCGGCATGGCCGGGACGGAACTTGTCCTTGATCTCGTCGTAATCCTTGGACCGCGTATCCTCGTTTTCCACCAACAGGCCGATGGGCGTACCCGTGGTGAGGCCGTCAAATACACCCGACAAGATTTGCACCGTGTCGGATTCCTTGCGCTGCGTCGTGTGCCGGCTTTGTCCGGGGCGGCGTTTATCCATGTGAATTTGGATATCGGCTTCGCTGAGCGCGATGCCGGGCGGTGTGCCATCGACAACGCAACCGATAGCAGGCCCGTGGCTTTCGCCGAAGGTTGTAAACCGAAAAAGATGACCAAAAGTATTAGCGCTCATAATGACTTACTTTAGCGCCGTGCCGCCGGTAACGCCAATGCTGAACCTAGACAACGGAAATATCGGGGGCGTCCACGGCCTTCATGCCGACGATATTATAGCCGCAATCGACGTGGTGGGTTTCCCCGGTGACGCCGCTGGAAAGATCGGATAACAGATAGGTTCCGGCGCCGCCGATGTCGTCCATGGTGACGTTACGGCGAAGCGGGGAATTGTATTCGTTCCATTTCAGGATATAGCGAAAATCGCCGATCCCGGAAGCCGCCAGCGTTTTCATCGGCCCGGCGGAGATCGCATTGACGCGGATATTTTCCTTGCCCAAATCTTCCGCCATATAGCGGACACTGGCTTCCAGTGCGGCTTTCGCCACCCCCATGACGTTATAGTGCGGCATCACGCGCTCGGCCCCGAAATAGGTCAGCGTCAGCATCGAGCCGCCATCGGTCATCAGCGTGCGGGCGCGCTGCGCCAGCGCCGTAAACGAATAACACGAGATATTCATGGTGCGGGCGAAGTTTTCAGGGCTTGTGTCGATGTATTGGCCTTTCAATTCTTCCTTGTCGGAAAAGGCGATGGCGTGGACCAGGAAATCGAGCTTTCCCCAGCGTTCCTTGACGCAAGCAAACAACGCGTCGATGGAGGCCGCATCGGTGACGTCGCAGGGCTCGACAAAGTCAGAACCAATCGAATCGGCCAATGGCCCGACCCGTTTTTTCAGTGCGTCGCCTTGATAACTGAAGGCCAGCTCGGCGCCCTGTCCGTGGACGGCGCTGGCGATTCCCCAGGCTAAAGAGCGCTCGTTGGCGACGCCCATGATCAGGCCTTTTTTACCGGCCATTAATGGACGGGGTTCAACCCCTGTTTTGTTCATTGCGTGATCTTTCCAGCATTTTGCCCAAAAAGGCCTGATGAAATTTATGCTCTCAAATCTACACAAATGTTCGCCAAAGACATCCCCCCCGCCGATCAAATTTTGTATCAGATTGTAACGAAGATTAGCGCCAGCCTATTTCTTTTTGGTGCCGGTATTGCGGGCGCTGACGCGCGGTTTTGGCCTGACCTGATAATCGTGACCGGGGGACCATTTCTGCAAAAACCGGATCAGATCCTTGTCCGGTTTTTTCGGCAAAACGATCTGGAGGTGGACGAACTGATCCCCCCTGCCGCCGGCCTTTTTAAGACCCTTGCCCTTGAGCCTCAGTTGGGTTTCCGTATTAGATCCCTTGGGTACGGTCATGGTGACGGATCCGTCGATGGTCGGGGCTTCGATCTTGCCGCCCAGCACGGCTTCTTGAAGTGTTACCGGGACATCGACGTGCACGTCGTAGCCGTCCGGCCTGAACACCGGATGAGGGTCGATGAGAATTTCAACGTAGGCGTCCCCATCACCGCCACCGCCGATGCCTTTCATACCTTGTCCCTTGAGGCGTAAAACCTTGCCGTCTTCGGTGTACGAGGGGATTTTGACCTTGAGTCGGTTGCCGGTGGCCATGCTGATGCGGCGTTCAACGCCTTTGACAGCGTCCAGGAAATCAACATGAAGGGTATAGTCGACATCCGCGCCCTTGATTTTCAGACCGGCGGTTTTCGAGGTCTTTTTGTGGGTTGGGCCAGGGGCAGGCTTATTGGGTTTTTTAGGCGGGTCTTTAGGCGATTTTCCACCCGACGATCGCGTCCGTTTCCAGTCGTCGCCCAAATCACCCCGGTCGTACTGGCTGCGCCGCTTGGGATCTGACAACAGATCATAGGCTGCCGACAGCTCCTTGAACTCGTCTTCGGCCCAGGGGTTACCGGGATCGCTGTCGGGATGGCATTCGCGGGCCAGACGTCGAAACGCCTTCTTCATCTCATCAGCGCTGGCGCTGGGTCTTACGCCAAGAATTTCATAAGGGTCGTTCATTAATCGGGACTATTACACAGTCACGAGAACGCTCCAAGTTAACGGACGATCTGCCAGGTGCCGTCGGGTTGCCGGCAGGCTTGTCCGGTGCCGGTTTCCTGCTTGCCGTCGACGTAAATGGTGGTCTCGAAGGCGCGGCAGTTCTTGCCGTCGGTGGTTTTGAAGGTCCGCGTCGGCGTGAAGGTGCCGGAATTTCCGGAATCCGGATTAGCCCAGGCTTTGCTTTGCCCGACCTGGGCATATTCCAGGCCGTCCTGGGCTGTGCGCTGGGCGTATTGACGGTCCGCCTTGTCGAGCGATTTGCCGACTTCGCTGCCGGCCCAGGCCCCGGCCAGGGCGCCGACGGCGACCGCGGCCAGTTTGCCTTTGCCGCCGCCGAGTTGCGATCCGACCAGCGCGCCAAGGCCCGCGCCGATCAGCGTGCCGCCGGTTTGCTTGGGGTTATTTTGAGCGGACTCGCACGCAACCAGGGGAATGGCGATGACAAGGGCGACGGAAATACGTGAAATAGTTTTCAATGCAGTCATGGTATAGACCTCCGGCAGGCTGGTAATTAAGAGACCTGAAAAATCATCTCAGTTTGTTCATCCTCGCTTCAAACTGTCTTGCGTTATAATATGGCAAAAATATAAGCGATTACCATGATCGGCGGGATGATTTTCGAAATAAGACCGAGCATGGCCAAGCTCGGCATGATATGGAATGGCCTTTAATAAACCGTTGATAGAAGATCGTCTGTGATGACAATCACCGAAAACGATAATCCGATCGAGCTTTTCCGGGAGTGGCTAACGCAAGCCGAAGCTTCCGAGCCCGTCAATCCGAACGCCATGGCGCTGGCGACTTCAACGCCGGACGGCAAGCCCTCTGTTCGCATGGTGCTGCTGAAGGGCGTCGATGAAAAGGGGTTCGTTTTTTACACCAATACGGAAAGCCGGAAGGGACGGGAACTGGCCGATAATACGGAGGCTTCGCTCTGTTTCTACTGGAAATCCCTGGCCCGCCAGGTGCGCGTGGACGGGGCCGTGGAAATTGTCACGGATGAAGAAGCAGACGCCTATTTCGCCAGCCGCGACCGCATGGCCAAGATCGGCGCCTGGGCGTCGAAACAATCGCATCCCATAGAAAGCACGTTAGAACTTGAAAAGCGCGCCGCCGAATTTACCGCAAAGTTCAACATCGGCGATGTGCCGCGCCCGGATTTTTGGTCCGGCTACCGCGTCATCCCCCACACCATCGAATTCTGGAAAGAGCAACTGTTCCGGTTGCATGACCGATTGGTGTATCATCGCGCCGACGACGGATGGACAACGCAAAGGCTTTTCCCCTAGGTCATGGATATGCCTGACGCCACTCCCAAAACGGTATTGCCGCCTGAAAAAGCCGCCCGGTTGATGAAGCTTGCCACCTATGCGTCCGTTTCCGTAGCCCTGGTTTTAATTGTCAGTAAATTTGCCGCCTGGTTGATGACCGATGCCATCAGCCTGTTATCGACGTTGATCGATTCCCTGCTTGATGTCGGGGCGTCTGTCCTCAACCTGATTGCCGTTCGCCACGCGTTGGAACCGGCCGACAAGGAACACCGTTTCGGTCACGGCAAGGCCGAAGCCCTTTCCGGGCTCGCCCAGGCGGCTTTTATTACCGGCTCGGCGGTGTTTTTGTTGCTACAGGCGGGCGAGCGTCTTTACCACCCGCGCCAGATTGAAAACACCGATGTCGGTTTCGGCGTCATGATGCTGGCTATTGTTTTGACCCTGGGGCTGGTCGCCTTTCAGCGTCACGTCGTCCGGCAAACCGGCTCCGTCGCCATATCGGCCGATTCCGCCCACTATCAAATGGATGTGCTGGTCAACGTCAGCGTCATCATTTCGCTGCTTCTGGTCAGCAGGTTCGGCCTTTCCCTGGCCGACCCGTTGTTCGCCATCGCCATTGCGATTTATATCATCTGGGGGGCCTGGCGCATCGGCCAGACGGCGCTGCATATGCTGATGGACCGGGAACTGGATGATGCGCAGCGCCGGAGGGTTATGGAAATTGCCAGAATCAACCCCGGTGTAAAAGGCGTCCATGATCTGAGGACACGCTCGTCGGGAAACCAGGTATTCATTCAAATGCATCTGGAAATGGACGGCGACATTACCCTGATGGACGCCCATGTCATCGCCGATGACGTTGAGATCCGCATTATGAAGGCATTCCCCAACGCCGAAGTGATTATTCACGAAGACCCCGAAGGCATTGAACAGGGGCGGGCGGTCTTTCATTGACCGTCATGTTATGAGCACCAACAGCCAGCAAGACGAGGTGGTGCGGTTTCTTTCCACGCCTCAGGCTTTTGGTTCCGCCACCGGCCCTGTTGATCGGGTGGAAACGCACGTGTCCTTTGTATTTCTGTGCGGGATGCGGGCGTTGAAACTTAAACGCTCGGTGACTTTTCCGTATCTTGATTTTTCCAGTATCGAAAAACGCCGCCTCGCCTGTGAGGCCGAAGTCACCATCAATTCGCGCACCGCGCCGACCATCTACAAAGGCGTCGTTGCCGTTACCAGGGGAACGGATGGCGCCCTGGCGCTTGGCGGCGACGGCGACCCCGTTGACTGGCTTGTCGATATGAACCGGTTTGACGAGGACACCTTGTTCGACCGATTGGCGCAAAATGACGGCCTGGACCGGGCCATGATGGAAGACCTGGCCGACGCCATTGCCGAGTTCCACCTTACCGCCAGCCCGGTAATAGATGCCGGCGGGCGCGACGGCTTAGGCGCAATCATCGAAAACAACGCCATGTGTTTTGGTGGCAGCGAAGACTTTCTCAACCCTTCCGACGTCGAAAACCTGACCGGGCATTCTTTGCAGGCCCTGGATTCGATCGGTGACATTCTTGATCGCCGCCGTCTGGCCGGTCGCGTTCGCCACTGTCACGGTGATTTGCATTTGCGCAATATCTGCCTGATCGACGGCAAACCGACGTTGTTTGACGGCATAGAGTTCAACCAGGAATTCGCTAATATCGACGTTCTCTATGACCTGGCCTTTTTGATCATGGATCTTGATTACCGGGGCCATCGACGGCTCGCCAACATCGTTTTAAACCGATACCTGGATAGCACCGGTGACGGCGAGGAACGCGCCGGGGGGTTGCCGATATTGCCCT
Organism: Alphaproteobacteria bacterium casp-alpha2; assembly: GCA_001510075.1. Lineage (GTDB taxonomy): Bacteria > Pseudomonadota > Alphaproteobacteria > Rhodospirillales > Casp-alpha2 > Casp-alpha2. The sequence goes on along the minus strand of LFEN01000037.1, from coordinate 13,301 downwards.
TGTTGCTGTCGATGCGCGCGGCCATTCGTTCGCACGTTGATGCGGCCCAGGTATCTTCGTTGTCAGACCCGGAAAAAGCCAAAGCGAGAGCAGGCGAGTCGGCTGGGTACCTTGCCATGGCGCTGGCCTACCTGAAGCCGGGCGCACCAAGGTTGATTGCCGTCGGCGGGCTTTCGGGCAGTGGTAAATCGCGCCTGGCCCGTGAACTGGCGCCGCATTTGGGGGCATCGCCGGGGGCCAGGGTGGTGCGCACCGATTCCATCCGCAAACGAATCAGCGGGCAACCGTTGACGGCGCGGCTGGGGCCGGACGGCTACAGTGCAGCGATGACCAAGCGCACCTATGCGGCCTTTATGGAAGAATGCGAAACGGCGCTTAAGTCCGGCCGGGTGACGATTGCCGACGCAGTCTTTGCGCAGCCCGAAGAACGCGCCTGCGTCGCCGCCCTGGCCGAGAAACTCAGCCTTCCATTTACCGGGTTGTGGCTGCAAGCCAGCCCTGAAATCATGGCTGATCGGGTAACCAGACGTAAGCGCAATGTTTCCGATGCGACCGCCGACGTGGTTGAAAAGCAGCTCGGCTACGATCTGGGAAAAATCGACTGGACCCGCCTCGACAGCTCCGGAACAAGAGACGAAACCCTGAAAGCCGGCATTGCCGCCACCGCCATCCCGGCCTGAAAAACATTCGGCTCTTTATATTCACCCCGTAATTGGCGCATGATGGTTACTGGCAATAGAGGAAGGGAAAAATGAGTATCAAAAATATTCTGGTGCCCCTTGACGGGACCGATCGATCAAAACTCGTCATGAGTTTGGGATTATCCTTCGGTCGCGATTTGGGCGTCCACGTTGATGTCTTGCATGTGCGCAGCGATCCCAAAGAAACAATCCCGCTTTTAGGCGAAGGCATGTCCGTCTCGATGATCGAGGATATGATCGGAATCGCCGAGAAAGAAGGCGGAGAACGGGCCGTCCATGGCCGGGTAATTTTTGATCAGTTAACCAGGGAACTGTCCCTGCCAATCAGCGATAAACCGCAGCCGACAGGACCGTCTGCTTCGTGGAGCGAGGAAACCGGGCGCGAAGACGAAATCGTCGCTCGCCGGGGAAGGCTGGCCGATCTGATTGTGGTCTCGAGACCAACGCAAGGCTCGGAAGGGGCCGCCACCTTGGCCCTGAACGCAGCCCTGTTCGATACCGGCCGTCCGGTGCTGGTGGCGCCGCCGCAAGAAACGCCTGAGATAGGAAGGCATATTGCCATTTCCTGGAACGGCAGCGCCGAATCAGCGCGCGCCGTCAGTTCCGCCATGTCGCTCATCACCGCTGCCGAAAAAGTCACGGTGCTGACGGTGGCCAGCGACGTAACGTCGGCGGCCCGTGGCCCCGAGCTGGCAACCTATCTGGAATGGCATGGCGTTTCGCCTTTTACCCAAACCTTCGAGGCATCGGGACAGCAAACCATTGGTGCCGCCTTGCTCGGCGAATGCAAGGATGCGGGCGCCGACCTTCTGGTCATGGGGGCCTATACCCACAGCCGCATGCGGCAAATGATCCTCGGCGGCGTCACCCGCCACGTGCTCGGCGAAGCGGCAATACCCCTGTTTATGGCGCACTGAAAAGATGCGCCCCTATGCCCTAACGTCAATTCTATGAGCGAAGACAGGAAAACCGTCATTATCACCGGCGCCAGCCGCGGCATCGGCCACGCCACGGCGCGGTTGTTTCTGGAACGGGGCTGGCAGATTATTACCTGTTCGCGCGACGACACGCCCGAGGAATGCAAGCGCGACCCGAACTGGACAATTCATATTCCGACGGATCTCGGCGATGCGGATAGTCTCGCCCATTTTATCGAAGCCGCCAATGAGACCCTGGGCGACGCGCCCCTGCATGGGCTGGTCAATAACGCCGGTATGTCGCCGAAGAGTTCTTACAAGGAAAGGCTGGGGTGCCTGAACGGCGACCTTGATGCCTGGCGCGAAGTGTTCGAGCTTAACCTCTACGCGCCCCTGAAACTCAGCCGCGGGTTTGCCGCCGCCCTGCACCGGGGCGAAGGCGCCATCGTTAACATTACCTCCATTGCCGGGCACAAAATCCATCCCTTTGCCGGATCGGCCTATTCAATATCCAAGGCGGCGCTGTCCGGGCTGACCCGGGAAATGGCGAACGAATTTGCCTCGTTGAACGTCCGCGTCAACGCCGTCGCGCCCGGCGAGATCGAAACCGAAATGGTCGGCCCGGAATACGAAATGCTGATCCCGCGCATCCCGCTCGACAGGATGGGCTCGCCCGATGACGTGGCCAGAACAATCTATTATTTATGTTCCGAAGATTCAGCCTACGTCACCGGCAGCGAGGTGTGGGTGACCGGCGGGCAACACCTGTTTTAGACGCGATGGCAATCAGACGCAGAGCCCCGCAAAACGCCGTCATCTTTCATCACCCGGAGGCTGTTGATACCAGCCGGGCCCGGTATCTGGATGGGTTTGCCCGCCGTTCCGAAGTTGCAGCGTTTTATTGCCAAAGTTTCGAGAACGAAGACTTCGAAGATTTTAAGGCCCGGGTCGGAAAACAAGATGACGCCGGACGCCCCTGTCATCGGGTTCCCTTGGGCGGCATGGGCCAGCGTAATGACGCCCCCAGGACCCTGATGCACCTCGGCCCCAATCTGGCGCCGCTCGCCTGGCGCCGGCGTCTTGGTGATGCCCATGGATACAGCCTTTGCGTAATGACGCCCACGATTGCCTCCGGTCGGGTGATGGACAATATCGGTGATTTATTGACCGCCCCCCTGCAACAATGGGATGCCCTGGTATGCACGTCCGAGACGGCGAAGGCGGCGGTTGTCCGGGTCATGGACAATTGGGCGGACTATCTGGGCCAGCGCACGGGCGCAAAAATCAACCCTGTTTTGCAATTGCCGGTGATCCCGCTGGGTGTGGATTGTGACACCTATGCGCCGGGAGATCAGGCCGAAAGTGAGAGGAAAACCATCCGCCAGGGGCTCGGCATCGGCGACGAGGATATCGCCGTCCTCACCATGGGCCGGTTAAGCCTGCATGGCAAAGCCCACCCGACGCCGATGTATCTGGCGTTAGAGGAAACCGCCAGGCGCTGCGGCAGGCGGCTGCATTTAATCCAGGCCGGCTGGTTCGCCAATGACAGTATCGAGAAAGAATTCCGCGACGGCGTGCATGCCTATTGTCCGTCCGTAAACGGGATTTTTCTTGATGGCCGCGAGCCGAGTGTGCGTTCCAAGGTGTGGTGGGCAGCCGACATTTTTACGTCTTTGTCCGACAGTATTCAGGAAACCTCCGGTTTGACGCCCATCGAAGCCATGGCTGCCGGGTTGCCGGTGGTGGTTTCCGATTGGGACGGATACCGCGATACGGTGCGTCATGAAACCGATGGTTTCCGCATCCCGACCTGGTTGCCGTTGGCGGGCTCGGGAACGGATTTATCGCTGCCCCCGGAAGCCGGCTTGCATCCGCAAATCAGCGACAAGGCTGATGAAACCCATTTGGGGCTGGCCAGCCAGTTTAGCGTCGTCGATGTTGGGGCCGCCGCCAATGCCTTCACGGCGCTGGCCGGAAACCCGGAGCTGCGAATACGCATGGGCGCGGCGGCACGAAAACGGGCCAGAGAGAGCTTTGACTGGCGGGTGATTATCGGTGCCTATCAACGCTTGTGGCAGGATCTTGAAAACATTCGCAACCGCGAAGACGAAATCGCTCCGCTGGCGGACGGCTGCCCGGCGATCCCGCTCGGCGATGATCCGTTTTCCGTTTTTCAAGGATATGCCGGCGAAACCATTGACGGCGACGTCGTCGTTTCCCTGTCGGCGCTAGCCGGCGACGAAGCGGGGTGGGCAGGATGGCTGGAAAAAATCAATGCCGGCAAAATGAACACTTTTGCCGCCCCCAATATGTTAGGCGAGGCCGAAATCAACGGCATGCTTGGCGCCCTTGATGAAGAGGGCTACCTGAATATCTATGCCCTGGCCGAAAATGTGCCGGAAAACAGGCGCTACCTGGTGACCAGAACCCTTGCCTGGCTTGCCAAAATGGGCATCGTCCAGCTTGAAAAGGCACCCATGCCGGATTGACCGGAGTAAATGCCCATCCATAAATTCCCAATATCTTGTGACAAACACCCCATTTACCCGCCACATATAGGGGTGTATGATCATCATCGATCCTGGGCAGGTTCGATGATGAGGCAAGGGTACGAGCATGGCCAAAGGTCAAGGCAGGGGCACCAGCGCCGACAAGCAGGGTGCGACGGGGGAGGGGAAATCCGCTGCCGAAGAACTGGGAATCCCTGAAGATTCCGGACACGGCGGCGGCAGAGGGGCAGAAGGCGATCTGCCCGATCCCGGGGCCGGCGGGGCGGATCCCTGGAAGCGTCCATTTCATCTTCGGTTTCGCCTGTATGCCATTGCCGGACTGATCATCAGCGCCGCCTGGGGCTGGGGCGTTTGGTCGTACGTTGAAAGTGTTCTGGGTTGGGCCAACGTGCCTGAGCTTCTGCCGCACGAAGTCGGCGGGCTGGCCGCCGGCGTGATGACGCCACTGGCGATGCTGTGGATGGTCATCGCCATGTGGGAACGCGGCCAAAGCCTGCGCCGGGAAACCGAGGCGTTGCGCTGGCATATGCGCCGCCTGATCTATCCTTCCGATAAAGAACAAACACGGATGAACGAGATTTCAGAATCTCTCCGCCGCCAAGCCAGGGATTTGACCCGTGCGTCCGAAGAGGCGGCGAAGCGGGGCGGGAAGGTCAGCAGCCTGGTTCACCAGCGCGTCGTCGAATTGTCGCAGGCTTCCGAGGACGCGGACCTGCGGGCGCATGCCGTCGCCGATGCGCTTCGCCGCCAGACGGTGGAACTGCAATCGGTTTCCGAACGCGCCGCCGAACAGGCCAGGGAAGCGGGGGATGTGTTGAATTTACGCACCCGTGATTTGACCGTAACGTCGGACCGGACCTCGGCCAGGGCCGAGGACTTGGTCGAAACCCTGCGCCGCCGTATCGAAGAACTGACCGAGGCCGCCGATAATGCGGCGGCCCGTGCGCATGAGTCTTCCGATACCCTGAAATCTAGAACCGATCATTTGGGCGCGGTTTCCGTGGAAGCCAGCCAACGCGCCAAAGAGGCGGCGGAATCCCTGGACGAGAGGATTGGCAATCTGGCGCGGTCTTCCGAAGCGGCGGTATCGACGGTGTATTCGGGAAGCGAAAGCCTTCTCGGTCATGTTCAGGAAATGACCCGGCAAACGGAACGCGCCTCGGGGCAGACGGAAATTATGCGCGAGACCCTTCGCCGCCAGACCGAGAACCTGAGCAGCACCGCCGAACTGGTTAAAATGAAAACCTCTGAAATCGAGGTCAATCTGGGACGCCAGGCAGCGTCCATGAACGAAACCTCGACCAATTTAACCGGCCAGATCCGGAGTATGAGCGATATCCTGAAACAACAGGCGCAAAATCTGAAGTCTACGGCCGATAAGGTAACCCAGCAGGTCGAGGGAACCGGCGAAGCCTTCCGCAGGCAGGCTTCGGAAATGACGGCTTTGGCGGGCCAAACGGCCGCCGGGGCCGAAGTCGTGGGTGATCGTTTGAAGCGGAGTTCGCAAGAGCTGACCGTCGTTACCGAAAAAGTCATGATCCAGGTTGATCAGGTCGGCGAACAGTTGGGCACCCGGTCCAGGGATTTGGCCCAATCGGCGGAACAGGCGGTCGATCACATTACTTCTGTCGGCGACACCCTCAATGAACGGGCCGATGGGCTGGCCAAGATCGCCAACCAAAGCGTGTTACGCATCAGCGCCGCCGGGGATGCCCTTGGCCAGCGCAGCAATGAGCTTGGAAGCGCCTCGGAACGGGCCGGCGCGCAGATATCCAACCTCACCGACAGCCTGCACCAGAATTCCGGCAACTTGACCCGTATATCTGAAAAAGTGTTTCCGATGTCGCCCAGGTGAGGCAAGCCCTTGGCCAGGCGTCAGCCGATGTCGATTTTGCTTCCGTGGCGGCGCGCGAAACCGTCGCGGCATTTGCCAAGAATCTCGAGGATCTGGGTTTATCATCGGAAGCGGTCACCGCCAGGCTTCAGGAACTAGGCACCATGGTGCTCGACCGCACTCAAGGGTTGACCCAGGCCACCGCCAAGGTCACCGGCGAGGTCGAAAATGTATCGCGGCAACTGGATGAGCGGGCGCATCGGTTGATGCAAACGTCGGCACGGGCGGCAAAAATGTTATTGAATACCGGGCGCGTGATGGGGCAACGCTCATCGGACCTGGATAGCGCCAGCGATAAGGCCGAAGAAAAGCTGCGCTCTTTTGGCGAAGAACTGCACCAATCTTTGATCAATGTCATCGAAACGTCCGATGGCGCAGCCGATAAAATTCGCGCCGTGGCGGATATCCTGCGCAATAACTCGGAAAGCCTGAGCCAGGCCAGTGGCAAAGCGGTAGCAGATGTCGATAAAGCCGGGACCGTCTTTAACAATCGCTCCCATGATCTCGCCAATTCTTCCGACAAGGCGGCGCAACTGATGTCGCTGGTGACGGAAATCATGCGCCGCCAATCCGAAGACATGACAAAAGTTTCAGAACAGGCAAAGGGGCAAATGGAAGATGTTGCCCTTTCTCTTAAAGAACGCGCCCAGGAACTTGAGCAGGTCAGTGCCGATAGCAGCCAAATCTTGTCCGTGGCCGATGATAACCTGCAGGAAAAATCCGACCGGCTTGGCGTCGCCTCGGATTTGGCCGTGGCCAAGGTTTCCAATGCCACCGTGGTCTTGAAGGATGGCACGGACGAGCTGACCAAGACGGCGGAAATGGCCGTTTCCAATATCACTGACGTCAGCACGTCCATGCGCGAACATGTGGAATTTGCCACCAATGCTTCCGAGCGGGCGGCTTCCAGCCTGGATGGAGTTACGACGACACTTCGCAGCCATGTAAACGTCCTCAATGAATCCCTGGACCGGGCGCGTGAACGCTTCGATGACGTCAGCGGTATGATCCAGCAAGGCTCACGCGATTTGACCGACACCTACAATTCCGCGTCGTCTCATGTGCAGGCGTTCTCCGATATCCTGCAACAACAGGCGGACGGGCTGAGCAATGTATCGGACAAGGCTGCCCAGGGCTTGAGTAAACTGGGCGAAACCCTGCGCGCGCGCACCAGTGAAGTTAGCGCCCAATCGGACGAGGCCAACAAACATCTGGCCCAGGTTTCCGAACAGCTCAACCGGCACGGCCATAACCTGGCCCAGGTTTCCAAGGGCGCGGCCAGCCATATGCAGGGCTTGAGCATTGATCTGCAAGGTAACTATGAGCAGCTAAACGCCCTTTCCGAACAGGCCACCGACAACCTCAAGGTCGCGGGCTTTGATCTCAAGTCCCGGTTGCAGGAACTGGAGGCGATCGAAAAACGCTCATCGGCCAACGTCGAAAAGACCGCCGACAATCTCGGCCATCAAACGGAAATGCTTCGAAATTCATCCGAGGAAGCCGTCGCCCGTCTGGCCCGGGTCGGCGAAGCGCTGACACAACGATCATCCGAGGCGACGGTTGCGTCGGATTTGAACGCCGCCAAACTTGCCAAGGTCGTCGACTCATTTCGCGAGCAGACCGAAGACGCTTCGCGTCAGGCCGAAAAGACCGCCGCCACCCTGGACGGCAGCACCGAGACCCTGCGCCACCAGTTGCAAGCCATGGCCACTACCTACCATCAGGCGGAACAGGGCATGGGCGCGTTGAGCCTGGCCATAGGCCGGCGCGCACAGGAGCTAAGCTCGATCACCGGGATCGCGCTCGACAAGGTTGCCGCCTGGGATCAAAAGGTCGGCGCGCATACGGGCGCCTTGGCCCGGATTACGGATTCTGTCGGTCAAAACGCTGCCAAGGTCAGCAAGGCCATGGAACATCAAACCACCGAAATGCGGGCCGCTTCCAACGAAGCCAACGCGCTTTTAGAGGCCCTGGAAAGCCGCAAGAAGGAAGCCGGTTTCGAGGACTTCATCCATCAAGCCGGGTTTATTTCCGAACGCCTGCAATCGCTGTCGGTCGATATGAGCCGGGTGCTGGAAACCCAGATTACCGAAGACGACTGGCAGCGCTTCAACCGGGGCGAAACCAGCGTCTTCGTGCGCAAGATGCTGGGCTTCCGCGAAAAAGCTCGGCTCGGCGCGATCAAGGAAAAATACCAGCAAGACAACGAATTCCGGGATTACGTATCGCGCTATTTCAAGGAATTCGAAACCCTGTTGTCAGAAGCCAAGAAGCGCGACCAGGAAGGCCTGCTGAAAAGCACCTTCCTGTCTTCCGATGTCGGCAAGGTCTATATGTTGCTGGCGCGTGCGCTTGGGCGGGACATTCAGGCCCCGGACGCTTAATCTGTTTCCATGACTGACGAAACCGAGCGCCGCAAGACCATCGCTGTCTGGTTGTTTGTCGTCGCCGCCATGGTCGTCGCCATGGTCATACTGGGCGGCGTCACCCGCCTGACCCAATCCGGCCTTTCCATGGTTGACTGGCGGCCGGTGACAGGCTGGCTGCCACCGTTTTCCGAGGCCGAATGGGAAGCCGTCTTTGCCCGTTATCGCGCGTACCCTGAATATCAGAAAAATAATCTCGGCATGACGCTTTCGGAATTCAAAGCCATTTTCTGGCTGGAATTTCTGCACCGCCTGTGGGGCCGCATCATCGGTCTGGCGTTCTTTGTCCCGCTGGTGGTATTCGCCTTCAAGGGCTGGATCGCCCGGCCCCTGGCGCACAAAATGATCGGGCTTTTTGTGCTTGGGGGCTTACAAGGCGTCATGGGCTGGTACATGGTTAAAAGCGGGCTGGTATCCAGGCCCGATGTCAGCCAATACAGGCTGGCGGCGCACTTTGGCCTGGCCCTGGCGATCCTGGGTTTCATTCTCTGGCTCGCCATTGGCTTGCTGAAACCGGACGCCCAGGATAGCGGCGGCTCAGCGTTCCGGCGACCTGCATGGGCGCTGCTCGCGTTGGTCTCCCTGACCGCCATTTCCGGGGCCTTTGTCGCCGGCCTTGATGGCGGGTTGACCTACAACACTTTTCCCTTGATGGACGGCCAATGGGTGCCCGACGGGCTGTTGGATATTAGCCCCGTCTATCTCAATTTTTTTGAAAACATCGCCACCGTGCAGTTCGATCACCGTGTTCTGGCGATTGCAACTTTTCTGGCGGTGGTGATTTTCTGGCTCAAGGCGCGAAGCGCCGTGCTTACGATCAGGGCCAGAAAGGCGGTGAATGTTTTGCTCGGCGTCGCCATTATTCAGCTCACACTGGGCATTTCCACCCTGTTGCTGGTTGTGCCGGTATCATTGGCGGCCCTGCATCAATTGGGCGCGGTGGCCCTGTTTTCGACCGCCATATGGCTGGTGCGTGAATTTCAAGGCTCTTAATCATTCGTTTATTCACGCAATTTATGGTTTGATGCTCGCTGTTTCCGGTTACGGGGTTTCCCTGCATGCACAGTTGGGTATGATGTTTAAAGACGTGTTTCTAGGAAGCTTGAGAGGACACTGATAAAATGAGCGATGAAAAATTCCGATTGGTCATCCGCAGCGATTTTGACGGGCTTGTGTGCGCAGTGGTGCTTAAAGAACTGGATTTGATTGACGATATCAAATTTGTTCATCCCAAGGATATGCAGGACGGAACCATCCTGATTACCGACAAGGATATCACCACCAACCTGCCCTACGTGGAAGGCGTGCATCTGGCTTTTGATCACCATTCCAGCGAGGTTTCCCGGGCCGATGGCAAGACGCCCGAAAATCATATTATTGACCCCGATGCGCCGTCCGCGGCCAGGGTTGTTTATGACTATTACGGCGGTAAGGAAAAATTCCCGAAAATTTCCGATGAAATGATGGACGCCGTCGATAAAGGCGATTCAGCCCAGTTTTCCGAAGATGAAATACTCAATGCCAAGGGCTGGGTGCTGATGAATTACCTGATGGACGCGCGCACCGGGTTGGGCCGGTTCCGGGAATTTAGGGTATCGAACTATAATCTGATGATGCAATTGATCGATTATTGCCGCGACCACACGGTCGAGGAAATCCTCGTTCTGCCCGACGTTAAAGAACGCGTCGATTTGTACATGGAACACCAGGAAAAGGCCAAAGAGCAGATCAAAAAATGTGCCACCGTGCATGGTAACCTCGTCGTTCTCGACCTGCGTGAAGAAGAAACCATTTATGCCTCTAACCGGTTCATGATTTACGCCTTGTTCCCCGACACCAATATTTCAATTCATGTCATGTGGGGCCTGAACAAATTGAATACTGTCTTTGCCACCGGCAAATCCATTACCAACCGCACGTCGAAGACCAATATCGGCGACCTGATGCTGAAATATGGCGGCGGCGGGCATGAAAACGCCGGCACCTGTCAGGTCGATAACGACGACGCGGCGCGTGTCTTGGGCGAGTTGGTCGCGCAGATCACCACGGACGGGTAATTTCGAGAAATGAAACAACGGGGCATATTCCTGAAACGCCGGGGGTTCTTGCTGGGCATGTTTTTTGTCCTGGCCTTGGCCCCGGTCCTGAACGGGTGCTCGACCGGGCAGTCGACGTTGGCCCGCGTTCTTGATGTCCTCAACAACGACGAGCGTCCGCTGCCGCCGGAAGCCCTCAAACAACTGCAACGCTTCGAGACGGTCTACAAAGTCTATTCGAGCGAGTCGACCAAAAGAGAACGCCTCGATTATTTCGGTTTTGCCTTTCGCCGGGTCCGGGCCGGGTATGTTACCGAGGTCTCCGACGCGACCTTGATCGACGCCGCCATCCGGGGCGTTCGGGAAAAAAAACCGAAACCCGGCTCGCTGGAGCCCAAGGAACTGATCGAGTACGCCCTGGATACGATGGTTTCCTCCCTCGATCCGCATTCGTCTTACCTGAACATCGATGAATTCCGCGAATACTTCGTCCGCAACAAAGGCGAATTCGGCGGCCTCGGCATCGAGATCACCATGGAAGACGGCTTGGTCAAGGTGGTCTCCCCCATTGAAGGCACACCGGCGGAAAAGGCCGGGCTTAAATCCGGCGATCTGATCACCCATGTCGATGGGCTCAAAGTCAAAGGCCGCACCTTAGCCGAGGCCGTGCACCAGATGCGCGGCCGTCCGGGGTCGGAAATTACCTTGATGATCAGGCGCAAGGAAACGTCCGATTTTCCCGTCACCCTGGTCCGCGCCGTCATCAAGATCAAGGCTGTGCGCTGGCGCATTGAAGACGATATCGGCTATGTCCGCGTCAGCCGATTCTCTGAACGCACGGAACCGGGCGTCGAGAAAGCCTTCGCCGATATACATAAAAAACTCGGCTCCCGTCTGGCCGGGGTCGTTCTCGACCTTCGCAATAATGGCGGCGGCCTGTTGAACCAGTCTCTAATCCTCGCCGACAACTTCCTGGATAAGGGCGAGATCGTCTCCATCCGGGGCCGCGACCCGCAACACTACCGCTCGCACAAGGCCGTACGTGGCGATCTGGCCAATGGTAAGCCATTGGTGGTTTTGATCAATGCCGGTTCCGCGTCGGCGTCTGAAATCGTCGCCAGCGCGCTGCAATATCACAAGCGCGCTACCCTCATGGGGATACGATCTTTCGGCAAGGGCTCGGTGCAGACGATTTTGCCGTTGCCGGTCGAAGGCGGCCTGAAAATGACGACGGCGCTGTATTACGGGCCTGACGGCAAAACCCTTCAGGCGCGTGGCGTGATCCCGGATATCTTCATTGATCCCGAAAAAAAATCCGACCGTAAACGCGAGAAAGACACCCCCGGCGCAATTTCCGCCGTCGGCAAGGCAGCAACGCCCATTCACCCCGGCCCCCACATCGCTGAAATAGACTGCCCCGAAATCGGCGTCAAAAAAGACCGCACCCTCGGCTGCGCCCTGTCCTTCCTGCACGCTGGTTCACAAAAGAAATTCCTCGCCATGCATGGGGGACGCCCGCAAAGTTAGAATTTTCGAGCGTCTGCTAGTGAGTTGAAAATGGATACGGCTGAACGCCAGCGGATCGAACGGGAGCTGCGCAAAAGCGAAGAGCAATTTCGCGGCGCCTTTGAAACCAGCCTCGCCGGAATGGCGCTGCATTCCATGGATGGCACCTACCTGCAGGTCAACCAGACATTTTGCGACATCGTCGGATATACGGAATCGGCGTTGTTGAAAATGAATTGGCGGGACCTGACCCCTGCTGATGATATCCAGAGAATCGAAGCGCTTAATGAGCAGGTGACGGTCGGGGCGCTGGAAAAGTTCGTCATCGAGAAACCGTATATTCATAAAGACGGGCACATCGTCTGGGCCAGCATTGCTTCGGCGCAACTTCGAGACGAAGACGGTTCTCCGCAATATGTCCTGGTTCAGATCTACGATATTTCCGATAAAAAACGGGCCGAAAAGGAAATCCAGACGCAACGCGATGAACTGGCAAAGCTCAACTATCAGAAGGACAAGTTCTTCGAGATCATCGCCCACGACCTGAAAAGCCCGTTCAATGCCTTGCTCGGGTTTTCGCACATCCTGTCGACGCAAGCCAAGCAACTGGACGCCGATAAGGTGGCCGAATACGGGGCGCTGATTCACCGCGCCGCCGACCAGGCGTTCAAGCTTTTGGAAGACCTTCTGGACTGGTCACGGCTGCAACTGGACCGCATCGAATTTAATCCTGCTGCCTTCGATATCAGCAAGGTAATCAAAACCAATTTGCCCCGCTATGAACCCGTGGCGGCCTCGAAAGGAATTAAAATCGACGGTGATGCGCTAAAGGAATTGGAAGTCTATGCCGATCCCTACATGGTCGATACGATCTTGCGCAACCTGATCAGCAACGCCATCAAATTCACCGAAACGGGCGGTAAAATATTCATCGGAGCCAATAAAAAAGGGCAGTGCGTCGAGGTCTCGGTAAAGGACAATGGTGTCGGCATTTCGCCGGAAAAAATAGAACACCTGTTTACGCTGGGCCAAAAGATATCGACAAAGGGAACGCACAACGAATCGGGTACGGGGCTTGGGCTCCAGCTATGCAAGGAGCTGGTCGAAAGACAGGGTGGTGAAATATTTGTCGAAAGTATCGAAGGCAAGGAATCGGCCTTCCGCTTTACCTTGCCGGTTCCGCCAAAACGGCGCACAGCTTGATGCTCCGCATTGGTTAATTTTTTGGGGCTGTCCTAGATAACTAAGTTAAATGCAGCCTAACCCACTGTTTTATTTGCTTCATCTGATGCTGCGGCTTCGGGTTGTTAA
>LFEN01000036.1 GCA_001510075.1 Alphaproteobacteria bacterium casp-alpha2 | reverse complement strand
ATTCGACCACTCTGGCACCTCTCCGGCCGGTGTGGCGGGGACTCTATATAAAGACCCCGCCAAGGCGGGCGGAGAGTAACCGAATGGCCCTGTTGGGGCAAGCGGGGGAAAAGCGTGAAAGCCCCGGATTCTTATGCCTTTCCGGCGTTGACATCCCCGTGGTCCGGGGTATAGTGCCGCCTCTCGCGCAGGGGGTCATTGATTGGCCTTGAAACAAGCTAGTTAACTAACGGAATTTAAACGGAATTAGAGGCGGAAATGTTCGCTGTTATACGCACCGGTGGAAAACAATACCGGGTTGCCAAAGACGACACGATTATCGTCGAAAAACTGCTGGGCGAGCCCGGCGCCATGGTCGAGTTATCCGATGTTCTGATGATCGGTGGCGACAGCAAGGCGGCCGTCGTTGGCGCGCCTCTGGTCGACAAGGCAGCCGTGTTTGCAGAGGTTCTGGAACAATCGCGCGCCGACAAGATCCTCGTCTTTAAGAAAAACCGCCGCAAGAACTATCGCCGCACCAAGGGCCACCGCCAGGAACAGACGGTGTTGCGCATTCTGGATGTCAGCCCCACGGGCACAAAACCGAAGGCTGCAGCCAAGGCCGCGCCCGAGAAGGACAATAAGAAAGAAGCCAAGCCGGAAGTCAAAAAAGAAGAAAAAGCCCCGGTAAAGAAAGAAGCGAAGAAAGAGCCGGCGAAGAAAGAGACCAAGAAGCCCGAAACGAAAAAGCCCGCTGACAAAAAGCCGGCGGCGAAGAAGAAGGCCCCTGCTAAGGGCAAGTCCAAGGAGTAGTTCGAGATGGCACATAAAAAAGCAGGCGGCAGCTCACGCAACGGGCGCGATACAGCCGGCAGGCGCTTGGGCGTCAAAAAATTCGGCGGCGAGACGGTGGTTCCCGGTAATATCATCATTCGCCAGCGTGGCACCAAATATCATCCCGGCGAAAACGTCGGCATGGGCAGGGACCACACGATTTTCGCCACCTCCGGCGGCAATGTGAAATTTCACCACAAGGCCAAGGGCCGGGTTTTTGTCGCGGTGGAAGAACCGGCGGGCTGAAGATAGTCGGCCGCCATTCTGCGCCCCTTTTTGTATATGAGGGTGCAATTTCAAGGGGAATGGCCAGCCGTTCCCCTTTTTTCATGGGGTATTTTCCGTGGAAAAGGTAACTATAGGAAGCGAGCGCCTTAGTACGGACGAAGAACGATGAAATTTCTGGATGAAACAAAAATATTTGTCAAAAGCGGCGACGGCGGCAACGGCTGCGTCAGCTTCCGGCGCGAGAAGAACATCGAATTCGGCGGGCCCGACGGCGGCAACGGCGGGCGCGGCGGCGATGTCATCCTCGAAGGCACGGAGGGGCTCAACACCCTGATCGATTTTCGCTACAAGCAACATATCAAGGGCGCGCGCGGCGAGGGCGGCATGGGTAAAAACCGTTCCGGCGCCAAGGGCGAAACCGCGCTCATCAAAATTCCCGTCGGCACCCAGGTTTTTGACGAAGACAAGGAAACCCTGTTGGCCGATATTACCGAGGTCGGCCAACGGGTTGTCATTGCGCGCGGCGGCGATGGCGGTCACGGCAACGCGCATTTCAAGTCTTCCACCAACCGCGCCCCCCGGCGTGCCGATGACGGTTATCCGGGCACGGAAATGTGGCTGTGGCTTAGGCTCAAGCTGATTGCCGACGCCGGCCTGGTGGGCTTGCCTAACGCCGGCAAATCGACGCTGCTGGCCGCTGTCAGCCGGGCGCATCCGAAAATCGGCGATTATCCCTTCACCACGCTGCACCCCAACCTGGGCGTCGTCTATATTCATGGGGATGAATTCGTCATGGCCGATATTCCCGGCCTCATCGAAGGTGCCAGCGAAGGTGCCGGGCTGGGGATGCGGTTTTTGGGCCATGTGGAACGCTGCCGGGTGCTCTTGCATTTGGTCGACGGGACGGAGGAAGATGTCGTCGGCGCCTACCGAACCATCCGCCACGAGGTCGAAGCCTATGGCGGGGGCTTGGGTGAAAAACGCGAACTGGTTATCCTCAACAAGGCCGATGCATTGACGCAAGAAGACCGGGAAGAAAAACGACAGCAACTGGCTTCGGAATCCGGAAAAGACGTCGCCGTGATTTCCGGCGTTTCCGGTCAAGGCCTGGATGAATTAATGTCTGATTTGCTGGCCGTCATCAGGGAAGAAAAATTCGTCCCCGAAGAACCCAAGGCGTATCAGCCATGACCCAATCGAAAGAACTGATCACCGGAAAGCGTGTCGTCATCAAGATCGGCTCGTCTCTGCTGGTCGACCAGGAACATGGCACGGTGCACCGGAAATGGCTGCAGGCCCTGGCCCAGGATGTCGCTGTTCTCAGCGGGCGCGGCCAGGAAGTGATCATCGTCTCGTCGGGCGCGATCGCCGTCGGGCGGCGGCACCTGAAACTGCCTGCGGGCGTCTTGAAACTGGATGAAAGCCAAGCCGCCGCAGCGACCGGCATGGTGCGCCTGGCGCACGCGTATCAAGAAGTCATGGCCGAGCACGATCTGACCGTGGCCCAGGTGCTGTTGACGCTGGACGATTCTGAAGACCGGCGGCGCTATATCAATGCCCGCAATACGCTGGGGGCGTTGATCAGGCTGGGTGCGGTGCCGTTGATCAACGAGAACGACACGGTGGCGACCGATGAAATCCGTTTCGGTGACAACGACCGGCTGGCGGCCCGGGTGGCGGCGATGATCAGCGCCGATATTCTGGTGCTGCTGTCGGATATCGACGGACTTTATACCGCCGACCCGCGGCAAAACCCCGATGCCGACGTCATCTCCGAGGTCACGGAGATTACGCCCGAGATCGAAGCCATGGCCGGTGAGGCCCTCACCGAGGATAGCCGTGGCGGCATGATTACCAAGCTGGCCGCGGCCAAGGCGTGCCTGGCCAACGGGTGCCGCATGGTGATTACCGACGGTACCGAAATGCATCCCTTAAAGCGCCTGGAGGACGGCGCCAAAGCGACCTGGTTTCTGCCCTCTGCTACCCCGAAAGGGGCCCGTAAACGCTGGATTGCCGGCGTTTTGAGCCCCCAGGGCGCGCTGCTGTTGGACGAAGGCGCAGTGCGGGCGCTTGCTTCCGGTAAAAGCCTGCTGCCGGCGGGCGTTGTCGGGGTCGAGGGTGAATTCCAGCGCGGCGACGCGGTTGTCTTAAAAGCTGCCGACGGTCGCGAACTGGGCCGTGGGCTGGTGGCGTATTCAGCCAAGGATGCGCGCATGATCATGGGGTATAAAACCAGTGAAATCGAAACCCTTCTGGGCTACCGTGGCCGGGATGAAATGATCCACCGCGACGATCTGGTGGTCAGTTGAGGACGTGATCATGGACGCCGCCAAGACCGAAAATATCCCCGACCTGATGGCCCGCATCGGCGAAGACGCCAAGGCGGCTGCGGCCCGGTTGGCGATGGCCACGACGGCTGCGAAAAACATGGCGTTGATGGAAGCTGCTTCCAGCCTGCGTCGGCGCAAGAACAAGATTTTGTCGGAAAACGCCAAGGATATGGCGGCGGCAAAAGAAAAGGGCCTGAGCGCGGCGATGCTGGACCGGCTGGAGCTGACCGATGAACGCCTGGAAGGCGTGGCGGGGGCGTTGGAACAGATCGCCGAATTGCCTGATCCCGTCGGCACTATTTTAGAAGAACGCGAACGCCCTAACGGGCTGATCATCCGCCGCGTGCGCGTACCGTTGGGGGTCATCGGGGTGATCTATGAATCCCGGCCCAACGTCACCGCCGACGCCGGCAGTCTTTGTCTTAAGGCGGGCAATGCGGCGATTTTGCGCGGTGGATCGGAAAGTTTTTATTCTTCCCGCGCGATCATGGAATCTCTCGCCGACGGCCTCGAGGCGGCAGGCCTGCCGGCGGCTTCCATCCAGCTGGTGCCGACCACGGACCGGGCCGCCGTCGGCGAAATGCTGGGCATGGTCGATACCATCGACGTCATCGTTCCCCGTGGCGGTAAATCATTGGTCGAGCGCGTCACCCAGGACAGCAAAGTGCCGTTGTTCAAGCATCTGGAAGGCAACTGCCATTCCTATGTCCACGCCGATGCCGATGCGGAGATGGCGCGGAAAATTGTCGTCAATGCTAAAATGCGGCGCACCGGCGTTTGCGGGGCGACGGAAACGTTGTTGATCGACCGCGCCGCCGTCGACGCGATGTTAGGCCCTATCGTCGATGGTTTGTCCAAAGCCGGCTGCGAAGTGCGCGGCGACAAGGACGCCCAGGCGGCGGATAAACGGATCATTGCCGCCACCGACGAGGACTGGGACACGGAATATCTCGATTCCATCATTTCCGTCAAAGTCGTCGACGGTGTCGATGACGCCATCGGCCACATTGCCCGCCACGGGTCGCAGCATACGGACTGTATCATTACCGGTAATGCTAGGGCCGCGGAAAAATTCACCAACGAGGTCGATAGCGCCATTGTCATGGTTAATGCCTCGACCCAGTTCGCCGATGGTGGTGAATTCGGCATGGGCGCGGAAATCGGCATTTCCACGGGCAAACTCCATGCCCGTGGCCCCGTTGGCGTTGAACAACTGACCAGTTCCAAATATGTCGTCCTGGGCGAGGGACAAACCCGCCCGTGACTGAATTCTCTTCGTTCGCGGCGACCCGACCAGGCTCATTCGGCAATCGCCGGGCCCGTGTTGGTATTTTGGGCGGCTCTTTCAATCCCGCCCATACCGGACATTTGCACATCAGCCGCCTGGCGCTGAAGTTGCTGAAACTGGACGAAATCTGGTGGCTGGTATCGCCGCAAAACCCCTTGAAGCCCCAGGAAGGTATGGCGAGCCTGGAAGATCGCCTGAAAAGTGCCCGCTCCATGGCCCGGGGCCGGCAATTCCGGGTCACCGGTATGGAACAGGAACTCGGCACCCAGTATACGGCCGATACCCTGAAAGCGTTGAAAACCAAGTTTTCCAAGACCCGGTTCGTGTGGATTATGGGGGCCGACAACCTGATTGATATCGCCCGATGGAATGACTGGATGGAAATTTTTCAGACCGTTCCCGTTGCGGTTTTCGGCCGCCCCGCCTATTCTTTTAAGGCGTTATTTTCACAAGCGGCAAGGCGGTTTGCCCGGAACCGATTGAACGAATCCCGGGCGGCGTTGCTGGTTGATAGAAAGCCGCCGGCTTGGGTGTTTTTGCATATCCCGCTGAGCACCGTTTCCGCCACCCGCATCCGGGCCGGGGGAAGAACATAGTTGTAACGGGATTTATACAGAAAGGAGACCAACCATACCTCGAACAAAAACGATGCCACCGGCGCCGACCGAGCTGGTTAAGCTGGTGGAAGCATCTCTCAACGACGACAAGGCGGAAGACATTGTCGTTATCGACCTTGCGGGAAAGACCGAAATCGCCGATTTCATGGTCATTGCCAACGGTAGTTCCCAGCGTCAGGTCAGCGCCATGGCCGATCATCTAACACGGAAAATGAAAGAACGCGGGCTCAAGAGCATCGCCACCGAAGGTATGGCCAACAGCGACTGGGTGTTGATTGACGCCGGCGACGTGATTGTCCACCTGTTCCGCCCGGAAGTCCGCGTCTTCTATGATCTGGACAAAATCTGGTCCGGGCCGGGGTCGGAAGACGTGGCCTAGGTTTCGTGGTTCGAATTCGTATCGCCGCCTGCGGCAGATGGAAATCCGGGCCTGAGCGTGACTTGTTCAACTACTATGCCGGGCGCATTACGCTGCCTTTTGAACTCAGGGAAATCGAAGAAAAAAAGAAGCTCCCACCCGACGCCCTGAAAAAGCGCGAGGGTGAATTGCTGTTGGCGCAAATTCCCGACGGCGCCATCGTCGTCGCCCTGGATGAAAAGGGAAAATCCTTAACCAGCGTGGCCTTTGCCGAGAAGCTCGGGCGGTGGCGCGATGATGGCATCAAGGACATCGTGTTTGTTATCGGCGGTGCCGACGGCCTCGACGGTTCGGTGCGCAACCGCGCCGATCTGGTGATCGGATTTGGCGTCCAGACATGGCCGCATTTGTTGGTGCGCGGCATGCTGGCGGAACAAATCTACCGGGCGCAAAGTATCCTTGCCGGGCATCCCTATCATCGGGTTTGAGACTCTGCTAGAAGTGTCAACGTGCTCGTAAAACCGGCTTAAATCCTTATGTTTATTGAACAATGACCGAATCAGACAACACACCAACCCCCCGGCCTGTCGTTCTTTGTATCCTTGACGGTTGGGGGGAGCGCGAAGAAACCGAAAATAACGCCATTGCCCTGGGCCGAACGCCTAACTGGGACCGGCTGGTGAATTCGGTGCCGCGCGCGCGCCTGAATGCATCGGGCGAAGAAGTCGGCTTGCCGCTGGGGCAATTCGGCAATTCGGAAGTCGGCCACACTAATCTGGGCGCCGGGCGCATTGTGTTGCAGGACCTGCCCCGCATTGATGCCGCCATTCAGTCCGGCGAGCTGGCCAAAAAGCCGGAACTTGGTGGCTTTATCGAAAAATTGAAGGCCTCCGGCGGCACCTGCCATCTGTTGGGGCTATTGTCGCCAGGCGGCGTCCATTCCCATGTCGATCAAATGCTGGCGCTCGCCGGCATGGTTGCGGGCGCCGGGGTGCCGGTGGCCGTGCATGCATTTCTTGACGGCCGCGATACGCCGCCCCGGGACGGGCTGCAAACGATGCGGGAATTTCTGGAAAAAATAAAACCCATGAACAGCGTTTTCGTCGCCACCGTATGCGGGCGCTATTACCCAATGGACCGGGACCAGCGCTGGGAGCGGGTGGAAAAAGCCTATCAGGCCCTGGTGTCGGCGGACGGCGAAACGGCAGACGACCCCGTGGCGGCCATATCGGCCAGTTATAGCGCTGATTTGACGGATGAATTCATGCGGCCCACCGTGATCGGCGATTACGCCGGTATGATCGATGGCGACGGGGTGCTGGTGGCTAATTTCCGCGCCGACAGGGCGCGCCAGATCCTGACTGCCCTGGTCAACCCGGACTTCGACGGGTTTGATCGAAGGGTGCGCCCGGACTTTGCCGCCCGTCTCGGTTTGATCGAATATTCTTCCGAACTCAATCAGTATTTCGATGCCCTGTTTCGTTCCGACGTGCCGCCCAATATTCTGGGCCAGGTGGTGTCCGAGGCCGGGATGTTGCAACTGCGCATCGCCGAGACGGAAAAATACGCGCACGTGACGTTTTTCCTTAACGGCGGGCGCGAAGACGTATTCCCCGGCGAGGAAAGAATCCTGGTGGCGTCGCCCAAGGTCGCGACCTATGACTTGCAGCCGGAAATGTCGGCCGAGGAAGTCACCGACAATCTGGTCCGGGTCATCGGCGAAGGCCGCATGGATTTGATTGTCGTCAACTACGCCAACGGCGATATGGTCGGCCACACCGGAATTATGGCGGCGGCCGTGCGGGCGGCGGAATGCCTTGATACCTGCCTGGGCCGGCTCGAAGACGCGCTCAAGGCGGCAGGCGGCGTGCTGCTGGTCACCGCCGACCATGGCAATTGTGAAGACATGCTTGATCAGCACGGCAACCAGCCCCATACCCAGCACACGACGAATATGGTGCCGGTGCTGATGGTTAACGCACCACCCGGCGTCAGGGGCCTGAAGGACGGGCGCTTGTCCGACGTGGCGCCGACACTGCTTGAACTCTTGGGGCTTGCGCAGCCAGCTGAAATGACCGGACAATCCCTGATCGAATACGAACAGGCAGAGACAGCCGTATCCTGATGATAAAATTTAAACCTCTCATCGCCCGCACCGCGTTTAGTGCGTTTATTGCGCTCATTGCGTTGGCGATGGTGGGAACGGCGGGGGCCGCGCCCAAGAAAGACCCGAAAAGCGAGAAGCGCCTGAAAGAAGTCGTCCGCGAGTTGGACAAAGGGCGCGAAAAAGCCCGCACCCTCAAAGAAAAAGCCGACAAGATCGAACAGGATCTGGCGATCTTGCGCCGCGACATGGTTGCCGCCGCGGCCATTATTCAAGATCAGGAACGAAAAGCGACGGTTGTCGCCAAGGCATTAGTCGACCTGGAAACCCAGGCCGAGGCGAAAATAGTCTGGTTGTCGAAAAGCAGGGGCCAGTTGGCGGGAATTTTAGCCGCCCTGCAACGGGTCGCGCGATATCCCCCCGAAGCCCTGATAACACAGCCCAGGCCGCCCGGCGATACGGTCAGAAGCGCGATTTTATTGCGCGCTGCGGTGCCGCAAATCGAGCGCCGTGCCAGCCTGCTCAGGGCGGATATTGAAAGCCTTGCCGAATCGCGCCGGAAAATAGCCGAAAAAAAGGCCATCTATGCCAGCGCCATGCAAGGCCTGGAAAAAAAACGCCAGCACCTGGCGGTGTTGTTCGGACAGAATACGGCGCTCAAGCACCGCACCTTGGCGGAACGCAAGACGGCGGCCAGGCGGCTCAAGTCCCTGTCCGGCGAAGCGGTGACCTTGCGCGACCTGCTAAACCGGCTAAGTAAGGAAAGTGAAAAGGAAGGCCGGGAGTCTAGTGGGGCAAAAGCCAAAGAAATTATCGTCAAAAAAATGCCCTCCAGCACCCGCCCAGCGCCGGATAGCGGCAAAAAGCTGACCGGGCTGCCGGCCGAATTGACTGGCGCGCCGATTAGCAGACAGCGAGGTAAACTGCCGCCACCGGCTGTTGGCAGGATTACCGGTCGTTACGGACAAACGATGAAAGCCGGGCTGACACAAAAGGGAATGACCCTGGAAACGGCCCCCGGCGCGCAGGTGGTGGCACCCTACGAGGGCAGGATCGTCTATGCCGGTAAATTCCGCGGTTATGGGGAACTCTTGATAATCGAACACGGCGAGGGATATCATAGCCTGCTTTCCGGTCTTGAACGGATTGACAGCGCCATGGGGCAATGGGTCGTGGCGGGTGAACCCGTTGGCGTTATGGGACGCCCAGGGAGAAACAAGCAACCGCAGTTATACATAGAACTCAGGCGCAATGGCCAACCGATCAACCCGCTACCGTGGCTGGCGGTGAACAGATAAGGATAAGGAATGAAATTTCGTAATTTAACGGCGGCGCTGATGATGGGGGCGGTTTTTGTCGCCTTTACATCCGCTAGCGTCCTGGCCGTCGAGGCCAAGAAAAAAAATGACGCCGATACCTACCAGTTGTTGAACCTGTTCGGCGATGTTTTCGAGCGCGTGCGTTCCGAATATGTCGAGGCGCCGACGGACAAGGAAATGATCGAAGCTGCCATTTCAGGGATGCTGACCTCGCTGGACCCTCATTCTTCTTATATGAACGCCAAGATTTTCAAGGAAATGCAGGTCAATACCCGCGGCGAATTTGGCGGCCTGGGCATTCGTGTCACCATGGAGGGCGGGTACGTCAAGGTCATCTCCCCCATTGACGACACACCGGCCTTTCGTGCCGGGTTGAAACCCAATGATCTGGTGACACATCTGAACGGCAAAACAATCCAGGGGCTTACCCTCAATCAGGCGGTTGAAAAGATGCGCGGCAAAGTCGGCAGCGACATCGGCCTGACGATCCTGCGCGAAGGCAAAAAGCCCTTCGATGTCACCATTACCCGCGCCATCGTCAAGATCACCTCCGTGCGCTCCAAGGCCGAAGGCAAGATCGGCTACCTCAGGATCACGTCTTTTAACGAACAGACGACCAAGGGCCTGAAGAAGGAAATGGCCAAGCTGCGGAAAACAATCGGCAAGGATATGCTGGGTGTTGTACTCGATTTGCGAAACAACCCCGGCGGGCTTCTCGATCAGGCGGTCTATGTCGCCGATGCCTTCCTCGATAAGGGCGAAATCGTTTCCACCCGATCACGTCGCCCCGAAGATACGCAGCGCTTCAACGCCAAGTCTGGGGATTTGGCCAAGGGCCTGCCGCTTGTGGTGCTGATTAACGCCGGCTCGGCGTCGGCGTCCGAAATCGTCGCCGGCGCGTTGCAGGACCATCGTCGGGCAGTGCTGATGGGGGTTAAATCCTTCGGCAAGGGGTCCGTTCAGACGATCATGCCGCTTCCCGGTCACGGCGCCATGCGCCTGACCACGGCGCGGTATTTCACACCGTCCGGACGCTCCATTCAGGCCAAGGGCATCGATCCGGATATTGAGGTTCGCCAAGCCAGTGTGGAAATCCTGGATGGCCCGAAACGGCGTCATGAGGCGGACTTGCGCAACGCGCTCGATAATGGTGATGACGACAAGACCAAGGAGAAAGACAAGAAAAAGGACAAAGCCCCGAAAGCCAAAAAGCCTGAAGCCAAAAAAGAAGACAGCGGCGGCGCCGGGAAAGATAAAAAAGACGATAAGGCCGAGGCGCCGCAGGACTATCAATTGGCCCGGGCGCTTGACCTGCTGCGTGGTTTGGCGCTGTTTTCCGACAAGGCCGTGACGACCACGAATTAAACTGCCGGCAATGGATATTTAGGCCCGGAACCGGCGACCCACCCCGGGGAGGATAAAAAGGACAACCATTGGGGTGACGACGTGAAAATTCCGAAACTCCCAAAGCTTCCGAAGATGCCGAAGCTGCCGAATATTGCGGCGCTCTTCAAACGCAAGGGCGGCGACCAATTCGACGAAGACGATGATTACGAAGACGATGCTGAAATCGGGGGCGGAGCCGATGGCGCTCAAGTAGCCGCCCCTGATGCCGCCCCTGGGGCAGAAGGTGACGGCCTCGATACCCTGTTGAAGGAAAATGCCGAACGCACGCCACGCGGGGATGAAGAAAAAACGCCTCCCTCCCCTGGAGAAGACAGTGCGGAGGCCAGTGGTGAAGCCGGGGCGGGGGCCGTTCCGGAAACGGTTCCGGGTCCGGATGATGATTTAGACGAAGACGAAGACGATTATGACTTCGGCGATGATGAATTTGATGAGGAACCCAGTAAAAAGCCCCTGCTGATCGCCGCTGGCGGGGCCTTGGTGGTGGTTATCGGTATTCTCGGCGGCGCCGGATGGTGGTATTTCAGCGGTGATGATGATGGCGCCGGCAAGATGGCATCCAAGACGGGGGCCAAGACCGCATCCCGCTCCCGGGAAAAACCCAAAGGCCCGAGTTTCCAGCTGACGCTGGCGCCACCGAAAGGGGAGAAGGGCGCGCCTCAACCGATGTTGAGTCCGCCGCCCGGAAGCCCGGCTTCAATAACCCCGAAGACGGCAATTGCGCCTGCGCTTGGGCGGGGAAAATCCGGCGTCGAAACTGCCAGAAGGGCCGGTCAAATCGGTGGCCGGTTTGGCGGCAAGGCCAATCCTCTGGGGGGGTCTTTGAATGCGGTCGGCGGGCGCCAGGAAAAAGGCATCGGCCTGGTCATGCCGTCGGTCACATCGGTGACGCTGCGCAGTCTTCCTGATCATCCGGGTGGTATCCCTTTAGGGCCGACGCCTGATGCACGCTTGATAGAGAAGAAAGAAGGGTTGCCCGGGCCGCTGCCCCGCATTGGTGAGGATGGGACCACCCCTTGGCAAGCGTATGCCCGGCCCTATAAGGAAGAGAAACCCGGCGCCAGGGTTGCCGTCGTGCTTACGGGAATGGGGCTGAGCCGGGCGGCGACAATGGCCGCCATCGGAAAACTGCCGCCCCAGGTGACGTTGGCGCTTAGTCCCTATGCAACGGATCTCAGCGACTGGCTGGTCCGGGCCCGGCTGGTCGGCCACGAGGTCATGCTGGCGATCCCCATGGAAAGCGAGCGTTTTCCGGTTCAGGATGCTGGCCCTTTTTCACTCGATACCAGCCTGAAAGTCGAAGACAACTTGAAACGCCTTGATTTGGTGCTGAGCCAACTCAGCGGCTATTTCGGCGTGACCACGACCATGGGGTCACGCTTCGGGACGTCCGAAAAACTGCTCACCCCGGTGATCGAGGTGCTGAATAAAAAAGGCCTGTTTATCCTGATCCCCGGTACGGAAAAAGGTCTGTTGCTGAAGAAGCTGGCGTCAAAAATCGGTATGCCCCGGGCTGTTGTTGATATCAATATTGATGAAGTCCCGTCGCTGATCGCCATTGAGGCGCAATTGCTGCGCCTGGAAAGCATCCTCAAGGAAAAGAAATCCGCAATCGCCGTTGCCCAGCCTTATCCGTCAACCATCGCCCGCTTGATTGTCTGGTTTAAAAAGTTACAAGGGAAAAAGATCAATCTTGTCCCCTTATCCGCGTTGGCCGATACCACCAAAACGCGCGAGGAATGACGCCGGAAATCATGAGCCCAGGAATACCTACACAATCGTCGGGCCTGCCTTACCGACAGGGCGTCGGCGCGGTGCTTTTTAACGCCATGGGAGAAGTTTTCCTGGGCCGCCGGTTCGGCGTGCACTATCCCAACGCCTGGCAGATGCCGCAGGGCGGCATCGACGATGGGGAAACACCGGCAGCGGCCGTTTTGCGTGAACTGGAAGAGGAAACGGGAACGGCCAAAGCCGAAATTATTGCCGAGAAGAAAGACTGGTTGAGCTATGATCTGCCGGACCACCTGGTCGGCGTTTCCTGGGGCGGCAAATACCGTGGCCAGACGCAGAAATGGTTCGCCCTCAGATTTACCGGCAATGATGCGGACTTCAACCTGGAAGCCCATGACCATCCGGAATTCTGTGAATGGCGATGGGCCGATTTTTCCCAATTACCGGACATGGCTGTTCCGTTCAAGCGCCGCCTTTATGGCAATATTCTCAGGGAATTCAGCCCCCTGGCAAAGAAAATGGCGTCCCGGCCATGATCTATTTGCAATTTATTGGCGGGGTTGTTGTTTTACTTGCGGCGGCGGAATTATTTGTCCGTGGCGCGGTCAGTCTGTCGAAAATGCTGAATGTGCCGCCGTTGGTTATTGGTATGACGGTGGTGGCGTTCGGCACCTCGGCCCCGGAACTGGGCGTCACCCTGGACGCGGCCCTGTCCGGTGCTCCGGGGTTGGCGCTGGGCAACGTTATTGGTTCGAACATTGCCAATGTGTTGCTGATTTTGGGTGCCAGTTGCCTGTTGTCGCCGATCAAGTCTGCCGGCGCCAGCCGGCGTGACGGAATCGTGCTGGTCGGCGGCAGCCTTCTGTTTGCCCTGCTTGTCGCCCAGGGGCAATTGGGGTTTTGGTCCGGGGCAGCGCTGCTGGCCGCTTTTCTCGCGTTTCTGGGGGCGACCTACCGCCTGGAAACGAAAGATGACAGTCTGGCAGCGGACCATATCCTCGAGGTCGAGGGAATCAGCCCGATTAAAGCCCCGGTATGGGTGACCGTGCTGATGGTGCTGGCGGGGCTGGCTGGCATCATTTTGGGGGCGGAATTGTTGGTCGGGGCGTGCATCGAAATCGCCCGTGAATATAAAATTTCCGAGGAAATCATCGGCCTTACTGTCGTCGCCCTGGGCACGTCGCTGCCGGAACTGGCGGCGTCCGGGGTCGCGGCTTACCGTGGTCATTCCGATATCGCCGTCGGCAATGTGGTTGGATCAAACCTGTTTAATATTCTGGGTGTGATCGGGCTGACCGCCGTGGTGGCGCCCTTGCCGGTGATGGGAAATATTATTTCCTTTGATCTTTGGGTCATGTTGGGGGCGACGGCCTTGGTGTTGCCGATCTTTGCCGGGCGGTGGCATCCCGGACGCTTGAGCGGCATCTTTTTTCTTCTCCTCTATGGCGCCTATATCGCCGCCAATGCTATGTCCGCCGGGCTTCTCAGCAACGGCTGAGTCGGCAATTTCACAGCCTTGCATCAACGCCCGTGATCGCTCATTCTCCGGCCCATGTCCACTTCTCAGACCCCTGACACGCCGTCATTGAAATCCGTCCTGGTTACCGGCGCCGGTCGCCGTATCGGTCGCGCCATCGCCCTTGATCTGGCGTCAGCGGGATGGACGGTGGCGGTCCATTACAACCATTCAGGCGACGAAGCGGCAATGGTGGCCAAGGAAATTACCGATGCCGGCGGCACGGCGGCGACGGTGCCCGCCGACCTGGAAACCGAAGCAGGAGCCGCCGGATTGATCGGCCAGGCCGTTGATAAAATCGGCCCGCTGGGCTGTCTGGTCAACAATGCGTCGGTTTTCGAGAAAGACTCGCCCGAAACGGCGACCAAGGAATCCTGGGAACGCCACATGCAGGTCAACCTGCGGGCGCCGTTTCAACTGACGCAGGTTTTTGCCAAACAACTTCCCGGCGACGCCAGTGGAAACGTCATTAACCTGATTGACCAGCGGGTGTGGAACGTAACGCCCCATTTCACTTCTTATACAGTCTCCAAAGTGGCGCTTTGGGGGCTGACGCAGACCCTGGCGCTGGCCTTGGCGCCGAATATCCGGGTCAACGCCATTGGTCCCGGCCCGACGTTGCCCAGTATTCATCAAACGCAACAACAGTTTGAACGCCAATGGTCGGGTCTGCCGCTGTCCAGGCCCGTCATGCCGGATGAAATTTGCCGTGCCGTGCGGTTTCTCCTGGATGCGCCTTCCATGACCGGTCAGATGATCGTTCTCGACGGCGGCGAACACCTTGGCTGGGCGTCGGCTGCGCCGGCAGAAGAATAGAGCAAGAAATGAAGCCGTTTTTAGGGCGGAATTTCGTGTTACAAAAAGCATCGCAAGAAAAACTGGAAAAAGAATATGACGGCTAACCCGGTAAAACTCGTTCCTCCGCTTAAAATCGCCGATGGCGAGGGCGCTATTCGCCATGTCTTTATTCGCGATTTGACGGTGGCATGCTCCATCGGCATCCATAACCATGAAAAGAACGCCGCCCAACGGGTCCGGATCAATCTCGACCTCGCCGTCAGGGAAGACCTGCAACCGCTCGATGATGACATCAATAAAGTCATTTGTTATGAGCGCCTGGCTGACGGGATTAAGGAGATCGTCGCCCGCGGACATGTTAATCTGGTGGAAACGCTGGCTGAAACGATTGCCCAGATGTGTCTTGAGGACCGCCGGGTTAAATCAGCGCGGGTTCGGGTGGAGAAATTAGATATATTAGCGGGGGCGGAAAGCGTCGGTGTGGAAATAGAAAGATTTAATTTAGAAGTATAGATTTCGGTTTATTGGAAAATTAACTGTGAATCCTATATGGCCATTTGGAGATACCCTTCCGAGCAGTTGTGCACAGGATGCCAGAATGTATCTTTTTGTGTCTGTTCTATTACAGATAATGATCAGCAAAATCCCAACCCGAACTGAATCTATTATTTTGTTTTGAAATCAATCAGTTAGGATACTGCCTAAAAAAAAGGCAATTTTAGAAAAATCTCATAATGTTAAGGGCATGGGTGCAAGGGGTTAGGCTTTTCAACAACCTTATCCACAAGTTTAGTGGATAGCTAAACGTTTAAAATACCTATCCATTTCCATTTTGTCGTTACGCTGCTTCAGGAACTCAACTTTAACTCTCCAAACTACATATCGGGGTATGGGCAAACAGCAAAAACCGAAATCTGAACCGGCGCCGCCTTCCCCGAAAGACGAATCCGAGAAGGGGGTGGCGGTGATTGAGCGCTACCTTAAGACCTTGCCGGGGAAACCCGGCGTTTACCGGATGATCAACGCCCAGGGCGCCGCCCTTTACGTCGGCAAGGCGAAGAACCTTAAAAAAAGAGTAACCAGCTACACCAAGCCCGCCCGCCAGCCGGTCCGCACGCAGCGTATGATCGCGGCGACGACGGCGATGGAATTTATCACCACCCATACCGAGGCCGAAGCGCTTCTGCTCGAAGCCGACCTGATCAAGCGCTATCACCCGCGCTATAATATCTTGTTGCGCGACGACAAATCCTTCCCCTTCATTTTGGTAACCAGCGACCATCCGTTTGCGCAGGTGCTCAAGCATCGCGGCCAGCAAAAGCGCCAAGGGGACTATTTCGGCCCCTTCGCCTCTGTCTGGGCGGTCAATGATTCCCTGGCGGTGCTGCAACGGGCCTTTTTACTCAGAACCTGCACCGACGCGGTGTTTTCCAGCCGCACCCGACCGTGTTTGCTGCATCAGATCAAGCGCTGCGCGGCGCCTTGCGTCGGGCGGATCAGTGAAGCCGATTACAAGCTATCCGTCGGCCACGCGCACGCCTTCCTGAGCGGCGGCTCGCAGGAAATTCAGCAGCATTTTGCGGCCCTCATGCAGGCCGCCAGCGATGCCCAGGAATTCGAAAAAGCCGCCGCCTATCGTGACCGCATCCGGGCGCTGACGCGGATACAGGCCCACCATGATGTTAATCTCCGGGGCTTGGGGGATGCCGATGTTATCGCCGCCCACCAGGAAGGCGGCCAAACCTGCATCCAGGCGTTTTTCTTCCGCGCCGGGGCCAATTACGGCAACCGCGCTTTTTACCCAACCCACGCCAGGGATGACGACCCGAGCGCCGTGCTTGAGGCATTTTTGGGCCAGTTCTATGCCAAGGCCATGCCGCCGAAGACGGTCCTGGTCAGTCACGCGCCGGAAAACAGGAAACTCATGGCCGAAGCCCTAAGCGTGCGGGCGGGAAGGGCGGTGACCCTGATCCGGCCTGTTCGCGGCGACAAGCGGAATCTGATCAACCATGCATGCCTCAACGCCAAAGATGCGCTGAAGCGGCGCATGGCGGAAAGTGCGACGCAACGAAAGTTGCTGGAAGGGCTAGCCGCCGCGCTCGACCTTGACGGTGCCCCGGAACGCATCGAGGTCTATGACAACAGCCATGTTTCCGGCACCAAGGCGGTCGGCGCGATGATCGTTGCCGGCCCCGAAGGGATGATGAAAAAGGCCTACCGCAAGTTCAACATCCGGGGCGACAAGGCAAAGACCGGGGCTGAATTTTCACCGGGGGACGATTACGCGATGATGCGTGAAGTTCTCACCCGGCGTTTTTCCAGGGCGATTAAAGAAGACCCCGAGCGCGCCCGGGGGCAATGGCCGGACCTGGTGCTGATCGACGGCGGCAAAGGCCAGTTGGGCGTCGCCCTGGAGGTGTTCGAGGAACTCGGCATCGAAGGCGTTAGCGTTGCCGGCATCGCCAAGGGGCCGGACCGGGATAAAGGGCGCGAAAAAATCTACATGCCGAACCGTGCTGCTTTGATCTTGCCGGAACGTGATCCGGTGCTGTTCTTCCTGCAGCGCCTCAGGGATGAAGCCCACCGCTTCGCCATCGGTGCGCACCGGGATAAACGTTCGAAAGGGCTGGTGCGCTCTCTGCTCGACGATATTCCGGGGATCGGGGCGAAGCGGAAAAAAGCCTTGCTACACCATTTCGGCGCCGCCAAGGCAGTGGCGGAGGCCGGACGGCTGGATCTGGAAACCGTCGACGGCATTTCCAAAGCCACCGCCAATAAAATCTATGAATGGTTTCACCAAGACGGCTAGAGCAAATCCCGAGCAGATTGAACCAATCTGCGACGACGAATTTGCGTAATATTAATAAGATAGAGCATGATACATAAGCCATCCTAAATGCATCATGCTCTAGCAGCCTGTCGGACTGGCTTGTCGGCACCGAATTCAACCATTGCATGATGCGGTAAGTTTGTATTTTTCTCTCTGATTTTCTCTG
>LFEN01000035.1 GCA_001510075.1 Alphaproteobacteria bacterium casp-alpha2 | reverse complement strand
GAGAAAATCAGAGAGAAAAATACAAACTTACCGCATCATGCAATGGTTGAATTCGGTGCCGACAAGCCAGTCCGACAGGCTGCTAGGCTGGACCGCACGATCAATTTGTTTTACACACGACAGCACTATTTAATCCATCTTTTAGGGGAAAACTTCGATGAACAAGAACGATCTTGTAGCTGCCGTCGCCCAGGCGACTGACTCTTCCAAGACTGATGCCGCCCAAGCAGTTGACAGCGTATTAAATGCCATTACCGGCGCGCTCAAAAGCGGCGATGGCGTTCAACTGGTTGGGTTTGGAAATTTCAGCGTCGCTGCCAGGGCCGCCCGTCAAGGCCGCAACCCGCGCACCGGAGAAACCATTCAGATCGCCGCCTCCAAGCAGCCGAAATTCAAGGCCGGCAAGGCGTTGAAGGATGCCGTGAACGGCTAGACGTTTTGGGCTGACGCCCGGTTCACCAAAATCAAGGGGGCGGCTTGCGCTAAAAAGCAAGCTGCCCCTTTTTATTGGCGGCAATATCTGCCCGCCCTCAAAAACTCTCCCTCGAATCGCGGATAATCTCGCCCACGTCGCAGGGCGGATGAACGCCCGTTGACGCAGGGATCAGCCGGGCCACCGGCGCAGGGCTGAGCCCGGCAATTTCCAGCACCAGTTTGCGCCTGATGGCGCGGGCGAAATCGTGGAAGGTATTGGCGACGACGATGAAAGCGCCGAAGCCGCCGATGACGCAGTCGCGGTAATAATTATCCAGGTTGGGCATCGGCAGGGTGCCATAGCGGCTGGGGCGATTATTGATGATCGGCAGCCCGTTGATGATGATGCCCGCCTTGACCGCCTTGTCGCGGGAAAAGGTGACCGGGCCACCGTCGTTGTTGGGGCCGTCGCCGGATATATCCAGCACCCGGCGTTTGCCCCGGTGCGGGCTGAGGTCAAACAAATCCAGGCCGTAATCAATAACGCCGGAAATCGACGTCCAAAGCTCGATGACCGGCAGTTGGGCATCAAGGCGGTCGGCAAAATCACGGGCTGTATCCGGCCCGTCGATAACCGTCCAGTCGATGACGGTGCGGCTGATACCCTGGCCCGCCCATTCGACATAGGCGACGGCGATGCGCCCCAAACGGCCGCTTTTAATGGCACGCAGAACTTTATCATCGGTGATGGCGGCGACATATCCGGCGCGTTGCAGCCCGGCTTCCTCGTCATCGACGCTGCCGGAAACATCGACGGCCAGGATCAATTCAAGATCGACAAGCTCGGCCTTCGCCGGAAAGGCCGAAAAAACCGGCACCAATAACACCGTCAGGAGTATGAATAGGCGCATGAACGTATTTTAAACGACTGGCGGCATAGGCCGTAAAGGGCTATTTCAGAATAAGGGAGATTGGCAGCGATGAGTTTATCGGACATCACGGCGATTATATTCGACACCTACGGCACCGTCGTCGATTGGCGGCGGAAAAGGGCATCAAAAATATCGACTGGGACGCTTTCGCCAACGCCTGGCGGGCCGGATATCATCCGGCCATGGACAAGGTCAGAAAAGGCCAGGCCCCCTGGACCACCAACGACACCCTGCAACGCCGTCGCCGACGCGTTGGGGGTTTAGGCAGGGCTAAAAAAGCCCGCCGCCGCCGTTTTCATCGCCATCATCAAAGTTTTCGTCATCGCCGGTGCCGAACAGGTCTTCGACCAGGTCGAATTCCTTTCTTAAGCCGCGCCGGTCGAGCAGCTTTCTTTGTGCGCCGGCGGGGAAGTCGGTGAACATGATGAGCTTTTTGTCGATCAGGACCTCGATCAAATCCTCGATGACCCGGGCCAGGGCGAGATCGGATTCCATCCATTCGCCGCCACCGGCGACGCCGGGGATGTTTTGATGGATGAAGGCGACCAGGTCGGCATCGTCAGACGCGACTTCCTGCGTGCCTTCCACCGGATCGGTGTAGACAGCCAGGATTTTACCCTGGGCATCCTTATGAACGAAGGGCATCGGTGCGTTCCCCCACTAGAGCAAATCCCGAGCAGATTGTTACAATCTGCGACGACGAATTTGCGTAATATCAATAAGATAGAGCATGATACACAAGCCATCTTAAATGCATCATGCTCTAGGCCTCGGTCGTAGTTTAGGCCATTACGCGCCGCGCCGCCAATACCAGGAAGAAACCGGCGATACTGACAAAAGCGAAGACCCCGAAGCTCAGCGTATACTGTCCCAACAGGGCAAAAACGCCGGCGAACGTCAACGGTCCAACCAATACACCGCAATACGTCGGCACCAGGGCCCCGCCCGTGGCGCTGCCGATGCGGCCTTCCGGCGCCAGGCGGGCGATTTCGGCCATGAAGACGCCGTTCCAGCCGATGGCGGAAAGACCAAACAGGATCAAGACGGCGTAAATGACGGCTTGGCCGGTTTCCTGGTCCAGAGCAACCGTCAACAGCCCACCGACGGCGGCAATCAGCGCCGTGATCAACAACACCTTGTTGGCGTCCCGTAGCCGGTCGGCAACGCCGCCCCAGAATACACGGCCAGACGCCCCGGCGACTTGCAGCACCGAGAACACAATCCCCGCCGCGACAAGGCCAAAGGCCAAATCCTCGACCAGCATGGTCACGGCAAAGGTCGTCAGGCTGACCTGAACGGCGGAAAAGCAAAACGCCGCCATCGATAGCCTGCGCAACGCCGGATGGCGCCAGATCAGGAAAAAATCGCCGAAGGGGTTTTGCCGGATCGTCACCGTCGGGTCACGCTCGCGATCCCAATCCAGCCGAAACGGCTGAATAACGGCCATAAATACCAGCGTCACCACGGCACCGGCAGCAAATGCCCATTGCCATCCGAAAATCAACGCCAGGGACGGCGCGGCCAACCCGGCAGCGACGCCACCTAATGGCACGCCCGTTTGCTTGATGGAAAAAATGATGTTGCGGTTTTCCGGCCTCGACACCGCCATCAACAAATGCGCCGCAGACGGGTTGGTCAGGCCATAGCCGAAGCCGATAAAAACCGAGCCGATGGCAAAAACGAAAAGCGACGGCGCCGCCGCCAATGCCAGGCCCAAACCGGCGAAGCCCAACGCCCATTGGCTGGTCCGAAGCGCGCCCCAGCGCCTAACCAGCAGCCCGCCGATCACCGATGTCATCATGGCGCCGAGATAAACAAGGCTGACCTGAAACCCGATCAAGGCCGCCGGAACGCCAAAGGCCCGGGCCAGTTCCGGCGCGATGGCGGACGGAAAAATCACGCACATGGTCGCCAACGCCTGAACAACAGTGGTGATGCTCACCACCGTTTTCACAGACGCCTGGGTGTCCTCGGAACCGTTACTAGCGGCCATGAAAGTTTTCCGTAAAAAAAAGGATGCTCTGGGGCATCGGTTTTGACAACATTGGGCCATGGAAGCAACCATAAGCATGCATGCGTTTCTCAGGAGGGCCATCGCCGTCGGCATTTTAACCGCCGGGGTCTCTGCCTGCGCGCTTTCCCCCGCCCCAATAGGCACGCCAACCCTGGTGATGTCGACACGGATGACGCCGAGGGCTGGATCATGCGCGCCGAAGCCCTGGAATCCGATCTGGTCCGCGAATGGATAGAGAAATTTTAAAAAAATCCCCCGGCATCCTGAAAGGACGCCGGGGGTATTAAAGACGATCCGGCCTATCTATTCGGCGCCATCATCTGGTCGGCGGTTTGGATAACCTTGGAATTCATCTCATAGGCCCGCTGGGCCGCGATCAGCGCCGCGATTTCTTCGATGGGATCGACGTTGGAGGTTTCAACAAACCCCTGCAACACGGTTCCCAGCCCGGTCGTGCCGGGGGCGGCGACATTGGCAGGGCCGGAAGCCTTGCTTTCCTTGAACAGGTTGTCGCCCAAAGCCTCGAGACCGGCGCCGTTAGGGAACGTGGCGATTTGCAAGGTGCCGACGGCTTTAGCCGCGCGATCCCCTGCTGTCAGGACCAGCACTTCGCCGGACGAATTAATCGTCACGTCAATGGCCTCCGGTGGAATATTGAGCGCCGGCTGAACGGCGAAGCCGTCATGCGTCACCAGATCGCCCTGTCCGTTCAACTGGAAGGTGCCGTCGCGGGTATAGGCCGTATCGCCGTTGGGCAGCAATACCTGGAAAAACCCATTGCCCTGGATCGCCATATCGAATGTATTGGAGGTCGAAGACAAACTGCCTTGTTCCTGAACGCGGTAGACGGCCGCCATCGATACCCCAAGGCCGCTTTGAACGCCGCCCGGAACGATTTTTCCGGCCTGCGACGAAACCGAAGGCTCCCGGTTTGAGTTGACATAGATCAGATCCGCAAATTCGGTGCGGCGGCGCTGATAGCCGGTGGTGTTCATGTTGGCGAGGTTGTTCGCCACCACCTCCGTATTGCGCTGCTGCGCCATCATCCCGGATGCCGCAATTTGTAGTGCTTGCATTGTTCCCGTCCTTCTTCTTGTTCCCGTTTTTAATATCCTTCCGCACATCCCGGTACGGAGGTTCTTGGACTTTGTAACTGCAGAAACCGTGCCAAAGTTGTTTTTTAAACAATTTCAACAAGTTATGGGCAATCAGAAGGGAAGCGGGGAGGTTTTTCCGGCATTGCTGCCCGGCAACTATTTCCGGGGCTTTTTTCCCGGAAATCCGTCAGATTTCCCAGTTAAATATCAACGATTTTGCCATCATGGGCGGTTTCATACTCCAGCGCCTCGGCCCGGCCCAGCATATCGTCATCCATGTGGGTTAAAATCAGCCGACGAGGTTTGATTTCGTCCAGGTGGCCCCGGAGCGTTTCCAGGCTCATGTGATAGTCGACGTTCTTGTCGTAGAAAAAACATTCGGCGATGAACAAATCGGCGCCCATCGCCGCCTTGGCCAAACCGTCCGACCAGCCGCCGTCGCCGGAATAGGTCAAAATTTTCCCGTCAACCGTGATTCGCAACGCCAACGCCGGTCCCTCGCCGGCGCTGTGGGCGGCCTGATAGGGGGTGAGGGAAACCGGGCCGAAGGTCCAATCCTGTTCGACGTCATATTCTTCAAAATTAAGATCAAACCGCCAATTACGCGATGACGCGCCGGGGTACAGGTTTTCGAGCGTTTCCATGACGCGTTGCTCGGTGGTCCGGGGACCGGCAATGGTCAACGGTCGTTGGCGGTTAACGGAAGAATGGGCCTGCACCAGAAAAAACGGCACGCCGCCGAAGTGATCGCCGTGCAGGTGGCTCAGCATAATCATGTCGATGGAATTGGGATCGACGTCAAATTGACTAAACGCCACCAGCGACGTCGCCCCGCAATCAATCAGAAACCGCGTGCCGCCACCATCGACCATAAAACAGGTATTAAACCGCCCGCCCGACCCGAAGGCATCGCCGGAGCCCAGGAACTGTAATTTCACCACGCCTAACGCCCTTCCTTGTGCCAGGCCATCATCAGTCCCCCCAAGACTATCACCATGACCAGGATTCCGGGAAATAACGCCACCTGGGTCAAGCCGGAAACGACGAAGGACTTGTTGGCCGTCAGGCCGATCCAGCCTTGGCCGGCGGTGCCCCGGCCCGGACGGGTGCGGCGGATATCCGGCGGTCCCGATTGAAGCCAGTGCACGCCGCCGCCGGTGGCCGCGACGATGGGGCGAATTTTTTCGGCGCTGGCGCGCAGGTCGCTGTATTCCAGCGGGTTGAGGGCGCCCATGGTCGCCAGCGCCGTTTGAATACCGTCGGACACTTTGTAAAGACCGGGTTCTTTGACCGGCAGGATTGCCTTGCCGGGGCCGTCACCGGTTTTTTTTAGGCTCAGGGTTTTCGTTTGGCCGCTCGGCGTGGTCACGGTAATTTCCGGATTGTCGCCCTTGAGGCTTCGGTGGGTCACCGTCAGGCGGCCATCCTTGACCGATGCGGCCAGGGATTCTTCTTCCAGGTCCGGTTCTTTCATCAACCAGTGCGCCAAGCGCCTAAGCAATTCCCCCTGCGGCCCGCCGCCTTCGAAGCCCCTGGCCCAGAGCCAGATATGATCGCTGAGAAACTGCGCCGTGCGGCCCTTGCCTTTGCGTTCCAGCACCAACAACGGCTTGCCGTCCGGGCCTTGCATCAACACCTGACCGGTATTGTTGATGGCGTCGATCTGGCGGAACCATCGTCCCCATTCAAGATCGCCGTCGCCTTTTAAATTGGCGGTCACCGGATGGCGTTTGCCGATGTCGGACAGTTGCGGGCGAAATCCCTGCTCCAGCACACGGCCCGTTGGCGACGCCGCCATGACCTTGCCCAACGGCGTCTGGTACAACGAGCGCGTGGTGGCGAATTCCGGCCCCACTGCCAGCAGCAACGCGCCGCCTTCGTTGACAAAGCGGACGATGTTGCGCAAATAGGACGGCGGCAAAACGTCGCGCACGACATAGCGGTCAAAAACAATCAAATTGAATTTCGACAGCTTTTCCTCGAACAATTCCTGGACCGGAAAGGCGATTAGCGCCAGTTCCTGAAGCGGCGTAAAATCATCTTTTTCCGGCGGCCGCAAAATAGTGAAATGAACCAGATCAACGGACGGGTCTGATTTAAGCAGGTTTCGCCACGTCCGCTCACCGGCGTGGGGTTGGCCGGAAACCAGCAACACGCGTAACCGGTCGCGAACCCCGTTGATGCTGACCAGGGTGCGGTTGTTGACGGTGGAAAGCTCGCCTTTGGCGGCGTCGACCTCAAATTCAACCACCGTCGGCCCGCCGTGGTCCAGGGTGAAGGTGAATTCCCGGCTTTTGCCCACCGGGACTTGAGCGACGGTTTCTTCTTTGTCGTCGGTCTTGAAACGAATTTTTGCCAGATCGCTCGCCAACCCGCCCTTTTTACCCCGGCGGTCCTCGACCCGGTAGCGGATGGTGACCGGCTTGCCGACAATGCCGTATCCCGGCGCTTTTTCGATGACCAGACGGCGGTCGGATTGGTCCGGCGCGCCCGTTAGCAATACATGCATCGGTCCCAGTGTTGTTTTCGTTTCGACTTTGTCTAAATCATGGACCTGACCGTCGGTGATCAAGATCGCCCCGGCGAACCGCTTGCGTGGGATATCCGCTGCCTTTCGGTTCAGCGGGCCGAACAGGCGCGTTCCTTCATCGTCGCCGGAAATCTCCATGATGCGTACTTCAAGATCATCAAACCCCGACAGTGTTTCGCGCACCGTTTTCAAGGCGTCATCGGTCTGCTGTGCCCGCTCGCCGATCAACTGGCTCGGTGAACGGTCAACGACGACAAGGGCGACATCGCGCCGGGGGTCTCGAACTTCGCGAACCGCCTGCGGGTTGGCCAGCGCCAGCACCAACACGGCCAACACGAGCGCGCGCGGCAACCAGCCACGCCCGCCCTTAAGCAACGCCAGAATGCAGAGGCCCGCCCCCACCAGGGCCAGCAATCCGATCAAGGCTGCCGGCAGCATCGGCGCAAAGGACAGGCTTTCGCTCATTTGCCCAGCCTCTTGATGATCGCCGGCATGTGCACCTGATCGGCCTTGTAGTTGCCGGTCAACGTGTACATGACCAGATTGACACCGAAGCGGAAGGCCATTTCCCGCTGCCGCTCGCCCCCCGGCACGACGGGGAAAAGCGGGCGCTGCGCGTCATCCAACGCCCACGCCGCCGCCCAGTCATGGCCGCCGACGATAACCGGCGAGACGCCGTCATTGACCCGCTCGCCGGCCCGCTCGACCCACAGCGTGCCGCCGGTCCAGCGTCCGGGAAATTCCCTGAGCAGGTAAAAGGCGCGGGTCAACACATGATCCGCCGGCGTCGGAACCAGGGGCGGAATATCCAGCCCCCTGGTAATCGCCGCCAGCGACGGGGTGTCACCGCCACTATCCCCGGTGCTGCGCGTATCGAACAAAATGGTGCCGCCATTTTTAAGGTACTTGTTGACGTTGGCCCGCGCTTTGTCGGGCAACGGCCCGGCATTTTCCGCCACCGGCCAATAGAGAAGCGGAAAGAAGGATAATTCGTCCAGGGCCAACTGAACCCCTTGCGGTGGTCCCAGTTCGGCCGCCGTGCGGCGCTTGAGGACGACGTTCAATCCATATAGTCCGGCCCGGCTGGTATCATCGATTTGCTTGTCGCCGGTAATGACATAGGCCAGACGGGTTTCGAGACTGTTTCCCAAGGCAAGGACATCGTCACCGGGCGTTTGCGCCTGAACGGAACCCACCCATAAGAATAACACTACTGAAACACTTGAGAATCTACTTGCCGCCTTGGCAAACGGCAGCAGCCCGCGAAGGCCGAGGCTGGCGGTGAAATCAACCAACACCAAAACCAGCGCCGCCAATAATAACCAGGGTCTGAAATCAAATTCCGACGGCTTTCCGTAAAATTCCTCCGACACACCACCGGGTAATTCGCCGATCGGCGACGGCCTTGCCACGGTTTCCGATAAATTCAGCGCCCGGCGATAATTTTTCGAGCCGTAAAACCCCGGCGGGTGGGCCGGGGAAACCTTTACCCCATCAAAGGCATCCGCCGGGATGGCCCGCGCCTGGGCCGCCGCCCCGCCAAGACGCCCGAAACCGTCAATCGTCGACAGCGCTTCCAGCGGCGGGCCGGAGGCTTTTGCCGCGACCCCCTGGCTGAGTGCGACCAGCCTTTTCAGCATGCCGACGAACAACCCGGAAAGCGGCAGGTTCGACCATTGTGGATTGGCGGAAGTATGGGCCAGCACCAGCCACCCCTTGCCTTTGCGTTCAGCCGTTACCAGCGGCGTTCCGTCATCAAGGCGGGCCCAGGTTTTATCCGCCAGATCCAGGGACGGCTGCGCCAGGACCTGGCGTTTGATCGATACGTCGGCAGGAACGGCAAGGCCGTGGAATGGGCTGGCGGCGTCAAAGGGCGCCAGCTTCGCCGGCTTGCCCCATGACATGGAGCCGCCGATAACCCGGTCGCCGCGCCGGAGACGCACCGGCAACAAAGGGCCATTTCCATTATCTTCAATTTCCGACGTCGCCTTGGCCAGCAACGGCCCGGCGAACCGCACGGCGACCCCGCCGGCTTCAATCCAGTTTTCCAGCGCCTTTCGCTCAAAAGCGCCCAGTTGGCCGGGGTCCGACAACACCATGACCGCCAACGGCCTTTTCAGCAGACCGGCGACATTGCCGATGCGGATTTCGGTAAACGGTTTGAGGGCGCGCTCGAGATAAAAAAGATCACTCAACAGCGGCTGGTTGGCGCTGCTCGCCCCCGATACCAGACCCACCGGGCGGCGGCGCCAGCGTTCATCGGTCAAGACCACGGCGGCGGCATTGCCGGCGTCTTCAATTTCAAGACGCCCAAGGCTATTCAGCATTTCCGTCGGCAACGCCAGGGTCACACGGGCCTCGGTTTTGCCGGCGGCGAATGTCATCTCTTCGCGCGCCAACAGGCGTCCACCATCGCCGAGCGCTCGAAGCCAGGCCGCCGCCATGCCCTTGGGCGACGCCCTTTCGGCGCTGGCAATCAACGCCCCGGCGTCTGACACCGGCGGCCGCAACACCATGGCCAAACGGGGGGCCGGGTCACGGACAAGCGTCACGCCGCCGAAGCGTTGCAGGGGTTGCAGATATGCCGCCATGTCTTTGGCCGAGGGGTTTTCTTGCAGGCCGTCGCTCAACCAGACCACGTCGCCGGGGCGTGAATTTGGCCGGGCTTCTGCCAGATTGGCTTGTTGCATCAGCCCTTGAAGGGCAGCGCTGCGGTCCGTCGCCCAGGGTTTCGGTTGCAGGGACAAAAACATCTGCCGGGCGTCGGCGGCGGTCATCATCGCCGTTGGTGAGGGCTGCGAAGAATTCTCACTTGGTGCCCCCCTGGGCGCTGTGGTTACGGCCATCACCGGGCGGGCATCCCGTTCCGCCTGATCGGCCAGGGCGCTCAGCAGATCGCGTCTGGCCTGCCAGTTTCCCCCGGCCGCCCAGCCGTCATCGATGACGATGATTAACGGCCCCTTGCCTGTCTGTTTGATATCGGCGTTGAGCAACGGATGGGCGGCGGCCAAAATGACCAAGGCGGCCAGGATGAGGCGCAGGATCAACAGCCAAAGCGGTGTATGGGCGGCGCTTTCCTCTCGGGTGGTCAGGCCCAGCAGCAAGCGCACCGGCGGGAAGCGGATGATCGTCGGCAGCGGCGGCGTCAGCCTGAGAAGCCACCAGATCACCGGCAAGGCCAACAGCGCCGATAGCGCCATGGGC
Source organism: Alphaproteobacteria bacterium casp-alpha2 (assembly GCA_001510075.1). GTDB lineage: Bacteria > Pseudomonadota > Alphaproteobacteria > Rhodospirillales > Casp-alpha2 > Casp-alpha2. The sequence goes on along the minus strand of LFEN01000035.1, from coordinate 7,359 downwards.
ACCAGAAACGACAAGGAGCCCAGACTCAACACAGCCTTAATGCCCGTTCTTTTGGGATAAAAGAAGATACAGCGCCAGCAACGTGGCTTCCGGGGATGCGTCGGTGTGGTGGACGGCGTAGCTCCAGCCAAACGACCTGGCCAACGCCTCGAGCCCGAAGTTGTGGCGCTGGAATTCGGCGAGGTAATCGCGCCGCAGCGATTCCACCCGGCCGATCAGAACCTCGCCTTCACCTTCCGTGCCGTCAAAGCGGACGCGCCCGGAAAACGGCAGGGTTTCTTCCGCCGGGTCGATAATCTGCACGATATGGCCGCTTAAGCCCTGGTTTGCCAGCATGGAAATGGCTTTTCGGGCTTCTTCCAGGGACGACAGGAAATCACCGATCAGCACGACCCGGCCATAACGCGGCAGGGTTTCAAATGCCGGCAGGCTGGCCGGTGGGATTGCCGTTTTTAGATCCTTATTTCTATCCTTATTTCTATCCTTATTTCTATCCTGAGCCTCGATCATCGACCACAGCCTGAGCAGTATGCCGCGCCCGGTCGCCGGGGGCATGCCGGTGCCCAGCAGCGCCACGTGCTCGCCGCCGCGGACCAGAAGTGACGCCAAAGCCAGCAACAGCAAATCGGCGCGCTCGACTTTTTGCGGCAGGTTTTCGGACGACCGATAGTCCATCGACGGCGATCCGTCGCGCCACAGCCAGATGCTTTGGGCTGCCTCCCACTCCGTCTCGCGGACATAAAGCGGTTGCGATTTCGCCGATTGCCGCCAGTCGATCAACTGCGTCGAATCACCGAATTCATAGCGTCGGAACTGCCAGAAGGTTTCCCCCTGGCCGACGCGCCGCCGGCCATGCACGCCTTGAGACACCGTCGCCGCCACGCGTTCGGCGGCAACCATCAACGGCGGCAAATGCGCCGACAACCCCTCCGCCCGGTGGTGGATGTCCGGTTGATGAGATTTGAAAGGGCGCCCGGAATTCATGCTTTCAGGCCCCGTCAGGCAATGCGCTCGCACAAACGGTCGATGATGCCGCCGAGGGTCACGCCTTCGGCCCTGGCGGCAAACGTCAGGGCCATGCGGTGGCGCAGGATCGGATGCGCCAGCGCATGGATATCGTCTATGCTGGGGGCGAGGCGGCCCTCGATGACGGCCCGGGCGCGAACGCCCAACATCAGCGCCTGCGTAGCGCGTGGTCCCGGCCCCCAGGAAACATGGTTTTTGACGTCGTCGATATCCGCTGTCTCCGGGCGTCCGGCGCGGACCAGTTCCAGGATCGCCTCGGCGACGCTTTCACCGACCGGCACCTGGCGGACCAGGCGCTGGGCGTCCAACAACGTTTGGCTATCCATCACCTGCACCGGGTCGGGGTCGATGGTGCCGGTGGTCTTGACGATGATCTCGCGCTCGCCGTCGAGATCGGGATAATCCACGTTCACCTGCATGAAAAAGCGGTCAAGCTGGGCTTCCGGCAGGGGAAAGGTGCCTTCCAGCTCGAGCGGGTTTTGCGTCGCCAACACATGAAACGGCACCGGCAGGTCGTGATACTGACCGGCGACGCTTACCCGGTGTTCCTGCATGGCTTGCAGCAGCGCCGATTGGGTGCGCGGGCTGGCGCGGTTAATTTCGTCGGCCATCAGCAACTGGCAGAACACCGGCCCTTTGATAAATCGGAAGCCGCGTTTGCCGGTTTCCGATTCTTCCAGCACCTCGGAACCGAGAATATCGGCCGGCATCAAATCAGGGGTGAATTGCACGCGCCGGTCATCAAGCCCGAACACCGTGCCCAGCGTCTCCACCAGCCGGGTCTTACCCAGCCCCGGCACGCCGATCAGCAACAAATGACCGCCGGCCAACAGGGTAATCAGGGTTTCTTCGATGACGCGGGACTGGCCATAGATAAAACGCCCGATGCCGTCGCGCACAGCGGCGATATCGCGGCCCAGCTTATCAATGGCGTCGATAAGCTGATCGGAATTGTCTACACTGGTGGTGGCCTTTTTATTCTTTTTTGTGGTTGCGGTCACGGTAGTTTCTCCCTGTTAAAACCCGGTCTAGATTATATGAGCAAAAAACCCGGCCAACCCATCAGTTTATCGTTACCGGCAAAATCTTCCGGTAAGGCGCTGCCTCCTAAAGGTATCACGCCGAGGCCGGGCCAGGTGGTTTGTGGCGATCTGGATATGCGCATCGGGCGCGACGGGGTGTGGCATTATAATGGCTCGCCCATTGGCCGCAAAGAGCTGGTGCGGCTGTTTTCAACCGTGCTCAGGCGCGATGAGGCCGGTGATTACTGGTTGATCACGCCGGTCGAAATGGGCCGCATCGAGGTCGAAGATGCGCCCTTTCTGGCTGTCGAACTGACCCGCAGCGGCGACGGCGAGGCCCAGGTTCTGCGCCTGCGAACCAATGTTGACGCCATGGTGACGGTCGATAAAGATCATCCCATCCGCGTCGATATCGACGATGATACGGGCCAGCCGTCGCCTTATCTGGTCATGGACGGCGGCATTGAGGCGCGGATCACGCGGGCCGTTTATTATGAACTGGTGGCCTTGGGGCAGGAAAACATTGGAGAAGACGATAATTTCGGTGTCCTGAGCAGCAGCACTTTCTTTTCTCTGGGTAAACTGGATAACGCTTGAATGATCACCGCCGACATCATCATTGAGAAGCTGCAGTCATTTGCCGCCAAAGACGCGCCGCCAAGGGGCGACCATGACCTGAACCCCGGTATGCAGACCGGGAAAGACCTGACGCCGGCCGCCGTGCTGGTGCCGCTGGTGATCAGGGGTGGCGGGCTGACGACGCTGTTTACCCAGCGCACGGAACATTTATTGCACCACGCAGGCCAAATCAGTTTTCCCGGCGGCCATGTCGACCCCGGCGATGACAGCCCCGAAGATACGGCGCTGCGCGAAACCGAAGAAGAAGTCGGCCTGGCGCGCGCCCACATCACCACCATCGGGCGCCTCAACCAATACGTCACGCGCACCGGGTTTGCCATTACCCCCGTCGTTGCCCTGGTGAGCCCGCCGTTCGACGTTACCCCGGACGCCGACGAGGTCGATGAGGTGTTCGAGGTGCCGCTGGATTTTCTCCTCGACCCCGCCAACCACCAGCGCCACCGCCGCGAATTCAAAGGCCAAATTCGTGAGTTTTATGCCATGCCCTATGAGGACTATTATATCTGGGGCGCCACCGCCGGGATGCTGGTCAACCTGTATGAAGTATTGAGGGATTAAATGTTTCGCCTACTACTAACCTACGTATTGCCGCTGGTGCTGCCGACATTGATCTATGTCGCATGGGTCTCGTATGCGCGCCGCCGCCACGACGAAAACAGCGACGACGATCTGCCGGGTCTAAAAAAAGGTCCCTTGTTCTGGAGTCTGCTGGCCGGGCTTGCCCTGACGGCGGCGGGGTTGGTGACGATCGCGCTGACCTCCGGCGTGCCGCCCGATGCTGGCACCTATGTTGCGCCCCGGCTCGAAGACGGCAAGATAGTGCCGCCGCACTTCGAAAAGAATTAGGCCATGATCTCGCTCAACGCCACCCGCGGCCCCGTCGGCAAGCTTCCGGACGAGCCATGGATCACTGCACCCGAGACCCGGGCCGTCATCGACGCGCTGATGGCCAAGGGTGCCGAAGTGCGTTTTGTCGGCGGCTGTGTGCGCGACGCCATGGCCAAGAAACCCATTAAGGACATCGACCTCGGCACCCCGGACCCGCCGGAAACCGTGATCGACTTGTTGCGCGCCGCCGGTATCAAAGCCATCCCCACCGGCATCGAACACGGCACCATTACGGCCATGATGGGTGCGGAAAAATTCGAGATCACGACCTTGCGGCGCGACATCGACACCGATGGGCGGCGCGCCACCGTCGCCTATACCTACGATTGGGTCGAAGATTCCAACCGCCGGGATTTTACCATCAATGCGTTGTCGGCGACGCCCGATGGCGATGTCTACGACCCCCATGACGGGCTTAGCGATCTGGCGCATGGGCGCATCCGTTTCGTCGGTCTGGCCCAGGACCGCATCGAGGAAGACGTGCTCAGGTTGCTGAGATTTTTCCGCTTTTACGGATCTCTCGGCCGTCCGCCGCCGGACAAAGACGCCATGGCCGCCTGCCGCAGCCATGCCGATAAACTGCCGACGTTGTCCGGCGAGCGCGTGCGTGACGAGTTGTTGAAAATCATGTTGACCCCGGACCCGGCGGACGTCTGCGTGCTAATGCGCGGGGTCGGTATTTTTAAGCATCTTTTACCCGAAGCCGGCGACGTCGGGCGGCTGCGATCACTTGCCTGGCTGGAAACACGGGCCATCGTCATGGAGGCTGTCTTTCCCGATGCGCTCAGGCGGCTGGCGGCGTTGCTGGACACCGACGCCGATGGCGCCAAGGCCGTGGGCGAACACCTGCGCCTGTCGAACAAGGATAAAGAACGCCTTTCAATGCTCTGCGCCCCAAAGCTTGATGTATCGCCCGACTTGGAAGACGCTACCCGCCGCCGGGCGCTGCATGAAATTGGCCCGGAGCGGATGCGCGATCTGGCCTTGCTGACCTGGGCCGGGGAACTGGCCCTGACGCCGCGCCTGCCGCCCGAGCGCACCGAAGGCTGGATTGAATTGCTGGAAGAATGCAATGCCTGGCAAGGCGTCTGCTTCCCGGTCCAGGGACAAGACGTCATTGATTTGGGCGTCGTGCAAGGCCCCCGCGTCGGCGAATTGATGGCGGCGCTGGAAAGCTGGTGGCAGCAAGGCGATTTTCAGGCCGACCGGGACGCATGCCTCAAGCAATTGAAATTACTGATCGAAAGCGATGCCGGCTGACACAGTTCAATTTGGCGGGTAGGATCAAGCATGTTGTTAACCGATCCGCAAATCCGACAATTCCAGGACTTGGGCTATGCCTTTCCGCTGCCGGTCCTGGAACCCGGCGAAGTCGCAACCTTGAGAGACCGCCTGCAAACCTTCGAGGCCGGGCAAGGCGGCAGGCTCAAGCCTGAGCAGCGCAGCAAGTGTCATTTGTTGTTCAAATGGGTCGATGATTTGATCCGTGATGCCCGGATACTCGATGCTGTGGAACAATTGATCGGTCCCGATATTTTGTGCTGGAATACGATCTTCTGGATCAAGGAGGCGGGGTCTGAAAGTTTCGTTTCCTGGCACCAGGACACGCGCTATTGGGGGCTGTCCAGCGACAAGGTCGTCACCGCCTGGCTGGCGTTGTCCGACGCCGGCATCAATAGCGGCTGTATGCGGGTCATGCCGGGAACGCACGCGGGCGATGTTTTGGAACACGAGGACCGTTATCACCAGGACAATATGTTGACCCGCGGCCAGGAAATCTCCGGCGGCCTCGACGAAACCAAGGCTGTCCCCATGCCCCTGGGGGCGGGAGAAATGTCCATCCACAACTACAGACTGGCGCATGCCTCGGGGCCGAACACGTCCGACGACCGGCGCATCGGACTCTCGATGCATTTCATGCCGCCGGAAACAAAACAGATCGTAGGTCCATGGGATTGTGCGGCCCTGGTGCGCGGCCAAGACGATTACGGGCATTTCGAAGCAACGCCGGTGCCGAGCTGTGATTTCGATGACGCAGCCGTTGCCTTCCACGCCAAAGCCGCAGAGGCGCTGCGCCAGGTTCTTTACGTGGACGCCGAGCAAAATACCCAAAAGGTGTAGCGGCGAGCGCCTATCTCAAGGACTGAAACGTCCCGCCGTTGGGGCAGAAGTCATTTTTGCCGCTGGCTTTGCCGGCCAGCCACCGTTCGCAGAAGCCCTCGGCCCGGCATTGCTCGCAGCGCTGGCGGGCGACCTTCAGGGTCTCTTTGATTTTCCGGTCTCCATATCTGATAAGCCCGGGATCGAGGCTGAAACGCCTCATCATGCTCATCATGCGCCGGGTCGAATGCGCCGCCTCGCTTTTTCGAAACATCATAATGAGGACAAAAGCCACCGCGATCATAAGCAGGGCAACATTGATTTCGAAATTGGTCGGGGTCATTGGGTCAATCCTTATATCTGAATGCCAACTATCGCCGATAGTAAGGGGACATTATCCCGGCTTTTTCCCCGCCTTGCCTTGACCGATGTTAATTTTGCGTTTGCAGGCGGAACCCTGCCTACGGCGCCATCCGTTCGGCGGCGACGACAGCGTTGCGCAGCAGGGCGGCGACGGTAACGGGGCCGACGCCGCCGGGTACCGGGGTGATCCAGCCGGCGACTTCGGCGCAGGAATCGAAATCGACGTCACCCACCGTCACCGTCGTGCCATCGCTGCTGGTGACGCGGTTGATGCCGATGTCGATGACCGCCGCGCCCGGTTTAATCATGTCACCGGTCAACAGCCCGACCTTGCCGACGGCAACAAAAACCGCATCGGCCCTTCGGGTATGGACGGCGAGGTTGCGGGTCATGTGATGGCAAACGGTGACCGTGGCGCCTTCGGACATCAACAAAAAAGCCACCGGCTTGCCGACGATTTCCGAGTGGCCGACCATCACCACTTCCAACCCTTGCAAATTCAATGGTGTGCTTTTCAACAACTCGACCGCCGCGACCGCCGTGCACGGCCCCAGGTCGAGGTCGTTGTAAACGATGTTGCCGATCGACGCCGGGTTCATCCCCTCGATATCTTTTGTGGGGTCGATGGCCACTTGGACTTTTTTGATCGAGATATCCGGGGCCAGGGGGCGTTGGGTGATGATGCCGGTGACCGAGGGCGTGGCGTTGAGTTCCTTGATTTTTTCAATCAGGCCCGCTTCACCGACGGTGAGGTCGAGCTTCAGATGTTCGAAATCGATACCCGTCGATGCCGCCGCCTTTTTCTGGTTGCGGATATAAAGGTCGACCGACGGATTGTCGCCGATGGATATGGAAGCAATTTTCGGGGGCAGACCTTGTTCTATTAAGCGGGCGGCGCGCACAGCGATTTCGGCGCGCATACCCTTGGCGACGGCCTTACCGTCGATGATCTTGTGCCGGAACAAACCAGCGTCTTCGTCGGCATTAGCCATCATTTGCGGTTGCATTTAAATCCCCTCCAGGTTCCTGGTGATTATCCACATACCTAACCGCCCGTAAATTATTACTGTTTTATAACGTCATAGGGGTGACAAATTGAGGACGGGACGAGAGGCTCACGGCCACTTAACTTCCGGCGGCATGGACATCAGGATGGCGTCCGTATTGCCGCCGGTCTTGAGGCCGAAGGTGGTGCCGCGGTCGTATAAAAGATTAAATTCAACGTAGCGCCCGCGTTTGACCAGTTGCGCGTGACGCTGCGCATCGGTCCACTCGTCATCCATGTGGCGGCGGGCGATTTCGGGATACACCGCCTGAAACG
>LFEN01000034.1 GCA_001510075.1 Alphaproteobacteria bacterium casp-alpha2 | reverse complement strand
CCCCCCCCCGTATGCCCTGACAACCCTTCGGAATGCCCCCTTCGTCCGTCTTGAGCCTTTCTGTGCTGGTCTATTCGGGGGTTAGGGGGTAGAAATATACGCATGACTGACGATCCTCTTCGGTATGACACTTGGATCGAGGATGCGCTACGCAGCGTCATCCGGCGCACCCTGGATTTTGCCGCCGAGAACGGCCTGCCCGGCGAACACCACTTCTACATCACGTTTCGTACCGACGCCGACGGCATCGAAGTGCCGGCCTACCTCAAGGCCGAAAACCCGGAAGAGCTGACCATCGTTTTGCAGCACCAGTTCGAGGAGCTGGTCGTCAACGAAGACGCCATGTGGGTGACCCTTCGCTTTAACGGCAACCCGGAACGGCTGCGCATTCCTTTTGGTGCCGTGCTCAGCTTCGCCGACCCGTCCGTAAACTTCGGCCTGCAATTGAAAATGAGCGGCGAGCCGGAAGGCGATATGGAATTCGACGCGACCCAGGCGCAAAATTTTGAAGCCGGGACCGCCACCCCGGCGCAGGACGCGAATATGCCCCCCGGGGCATCAGGGACACCAGGCAAAAAGAAGGCCAAGGGAACGGGCGAAGTCATCGCGCTGGATGCTTTCCGCAAAAAATAAAACGGCCCTTCCGATACCGTTCTCTTGAGGAGAAGGCGCATGAGCGATTACATCCATCACCAAATATTCGAACTGGGCGAGGCAAAGACTCCCTATCGCAAACTGACATCCGATTTCGTCGAGGTAGCGGAATTTGACGGCCAGCGCGTGCTCAAAGTCGACCCGAAAGCCCTGACCCTGCTGACGGCGGAAGCCTTCAAGGACGTTTCCCACTTGCTCAGGCCCGAACACCTGGCCCAGGTGGCGGCGATCCTCGGCGATGCGGAAGCATCCGACAACGACCGCTTTGTCGCCATGGATTTGCTAAAGAACGCCAACATCGCCGCCGGCGGTGTGCTGCCCATGTGCCAGGACACCGGCACCGCCATCATCATGGGCAAGAAAGGCGGCAACGTGTGGACGACCGGCGGCGGCGACGAAGCGGCGATTTCCGAAGGCGTGCTCAAAACCTTCACCGAAACCAACCTGCGTTACAGCCAGGTGGCGCCGATCGACCTGTTTTTGGAAACCAATACCGCCAACAACCTGCCGGCGCAGATCGATATCTACGCAGATGAAGGCGACGCCTATAAGTTTTTGTTCATTGCCAAGGGCGGCGGCTCGGCCAACAAGAGCTTTTTGTATCAGGAAACCAAGGCATTGCTGAACCCGGAAAGCCTGAGCAAATTCATGGACGAGAAGATCCGCACGCTCGGCACTGCGGCCTGCCCGCCCTATCATCTGGCCGTGGTCATCGGCGGCACTTCCGCCGAGATGAACCTGAAAACGGTGAAGCTCGCCAGTTGCCATTACCTCGACGGCCTGCCGGAAAAAGGCAACGAATACGGCCAGGCCTTCCGCGACCGGGAATGGGAAGAAAAAATTCATTCCCTGACCCAGAGCTTCGGCATCGGCGCACAGTTCGGCGGCAAGTATTTCTGTCACGACGTGCGCGTCATCCGCCTGCCACGGCACGGCGCATCGTGCCCCGTCGGCATCGGCGTTTCGTGCTCGGCGGATAGACAAATTCTTGGCAAGATTACCGCCGAGGGCGTGTTCCTGGAGCAACTGGAAACCGACCCGTCGAAATACCTGCCGAATGTCACCGACGATCATCTCGGCGGCGATGTCGTCGAGATCGACTTGCAACGACCGATGGCGGAAATCCTGGCGGAACTGTCCAGGCACCCGGTAAAAACGCGGCTTAGCCTGACCGGGTCGCTGATCGTCGCCCGCGACATCGCGCACGCCAAACTGAAAGAGCGCCTCGACGCCGGCCAGGGCCTGCCGCAGTATTTCAAGGACCACGCCGTCTATTACGCCGGCCCGGCGAAAACACCGAAAGGCATGGCGTCGGGTTCCTTCGGGCCGACGACGGCGGGGCGCATGGATTCCTACGTCGATCAATTCCAGGCAGCCGGCGGTTCCATGATCATGCTGGCCAAGGGCAACCGCTCGAAGGCCGTGAGCGAAGCCTGCAAGAAACACGGCGGCTTTTACCTCGGCTCCATCGGCGGCCCGGCGGCGCGCCTGGCCCAGGACTGCATCAAAAAGGTCGAGGTCGTCGAATACGAGGAACTGGGCATGGAAGCGATCTGGAAGATCGATGTCGTAAACTTCCCTGCTTTCATCATTGTCGACGACAAGGGCAACGACTTCTACGCCAAATTCGCTGCCCCCATTCATAACGGCTAACGCCCGGATAATGACAACGCCTGAAATTCTGTTCAACGGGGCAGACGACGCGCCGCTGACCATTGCGCTGGCCCACGGTGCGGGCGCGATGATGGACAGCCCGTTCATGACCGCATTTGCCGAAGGGCTGGCGGTGGCAGGATACCGGGCGGCGCGGTTTGAATTTCCCTACATGGTGACGCGGCGCGAGACCGGCCGCAAACGACCGCCCGACCGTGCGCCGATTTTGCTCGATACCTGGAGGGCCGTGATCGGGGAACTGGGGCCGGAAAATCTGGTCATCGGCGGCAAATCCATGGGCGGCCGCATCGCGTCCATGGTCGCCGACGACATGGGCGTTCGGGGATTGGTCTGCCTTGGCTATCCCTTCCACGGGCCGGGAAAGCCGGTGAACCGGGAGCGATTGGCGCATCTTGAACACCTCAAGACGCCGGCACTTTTTTGCCAGGGCACGCGCGATACGCTCGGCAGCGCGGACGACGCCGGAACCTATACGTTGTCCGCCAACATCCGCTTTCACTGGCTCGAAGACGGCGATCACGGCTTCAAGCCCCGCAAGGCGTCGGGCTTGACCGAGCAGGGCCACTGGCAGGACGCCATGCAAACCATTGCGGGATTCCTAAAGGGGCTTTAAAACCGGGGCGGCAACCAGCAAGGAACCCATTCATGTTTCCTATCGAGCCCGCCGTCCTCGGACCCTTCGTCATCGCCGCGACGGCCATCATCATTTCGCCGGGGCCCGATACGCTTGTCATCCTGCGCCATTCCATCAACGCCGGGCGCGGCGCCGGATTGGCGGCGGTGGGAGGCGTGCAAATGGGTCTGCTCGTTCATACCCTGTTGGCCGTCGCCGGGATTTCCCTCGTCATCGCCTCGTCGCCGGTGCTGCTCAGGACCATCACCGTGCTGGGCGCGGCCTATCTGGCGTGGTTAGGCTTTCAAAGCATCCGGGGCGGCGGCGGGCTTCGGGTTGAAACCGGCGAAGACGGCAAAGCGGGGGCGGTAATCGGACAGGCCCTAAAAGAGGCAACGCTGTGCAATCTCTTGAACCCCAAGGTCATTTTGTTGTTCCTGGCGCTTTTTCCCAATTTTGTCGATTTTTCCCGACCCGACGTTGTCGCCCAACTGCTGACGCTGTCGGCCATCCTCATCTTCATCAACGTCCTCTGGCAGTCACCGATGGCGCTGGCCGCCGACGCCATCCGCCGCCTCGTCGCCAACCCCGCCATCACGCGCGCCATCAATCGTCTGTCGGGCGGGATATTGATCGTCATGGCGGTGTTGATGTTGGCGGGTGGGATTTAAGCCCGTGGCCGATTTTAAAATCCGCAAACGATCGGTTTTGATCGCCGGCCACGCGACCAGTGTTTCCCTGGAAGAAGCCTTCTGGGAAGCATTGAAAGAAATCACTGAGGCAAAGGGACTGTCGCTGAACGCCCTGATCACGGAAATCGACGCTGCCCGCGCCGACGACACGCCGGCCAATCTGTCGAGCGCCATCCGGGTATATGTGCTGAGCAATACCTCAAACAGCTAGCGCCGCTTGAACAACCCTTTCAGCAGGTCCACGGGATCGATTTGTTGTTGCTGTTGTTCCTGTGGTGGTGGTGGAGGCTCGCTTCCGGTTGACCCACCCGTGCTGGTTCCCTGTTGCTGTTGTTGCTGCGCACCGCCGCCCAAAATTCCCTGCAAGACACCGCCGACGCCCTTCGGCAGTTTCTTGAGCAATCGATCGGCGCCGGGGACAGGCAGGCCGCCGCCGGTGATTTTGCTGGTATCGAGATTAATCGTCGGCGCATCGAGGCGGCCCTTGACGGTAAACGGCACCGAAGACGTGATATTGCGTTTGCTTTTCGCCGCCAGGAACGAGGTCAACAGGTTTTGTTCCAATTGCACCTGACCTTTGACGTCGATCAGCCAGCGGGGCAAATCAATGGCCCCCGCCGCACTGCCGTTGCCGGCACTGGAAACCACTTTCGCATCCTGGGTGCGGGCGATGCCGCCGGTGATGTCGAAGGAACCCGAAATATCGACGAGCCCGCTGCCTTTCGACGCACCCCCGCCCAGCACATTGCTGAACTGGCCCAGGGCCGAGACCAGCCCCAAGGCGCCGGCCAGCGCCGTTCCCGTGTTGCCCTGCTTGACATCGACGCCCTTGAGCCGCAATGACCCGCTGCCCGAAAGCCCGCGGATCATGTCGTAAATATTTTTGCCGGAACTTTGCAACCGGGTCTTTAGCCCCAAGCGTCCCGACGCCACCGACTTTCCGGTGAAGGCCTGTGTCGCCTGGCCGATGCTCATGTTTTCAAGGGCAATGGTTGTCTCTATACGGGGGCGGTTGGTCGCCGTCGCCGACCCGGTGGCATGAAATGCGCCGCCGAACACCTGGCCCGTCAGCTTTTCGGCGATGATCTTGCCCGCTGCCAACTTCGCCACCAGGTCGGCGTTGCTGAGCTTGTAATCTTCCAACTGCACCAGCGGCGATTTTAAGGTGATTTCCGCATCCACGCCTGACAACCCCGACAGGTCGATGGGATCGCGGGACCAGCGTTCTGCCGCCCCACCCCGCCGCGTCGCGGCGCGGACGAGCGGCCCATCTTCGTTGCTGAGCAATCCTGCGCCGAAGGCAGCGGGCAGGATTTTCAATCCATTCCACAAGGAGGCCGATTTCTGCGCCGGCAGGAAGGGGTCGAGGATGATCGCCCCGGCCATTAAATTTGCCTTGATGACGGGGCGCGGGCCTTGCAACCCGACGACCACATCGCCGTTCACATCAACGGTGCCGGATGTTGGGCCCATCTGGGCCGTAATGCCGGTGATCGTCATCCCTTTGGCACCGCCTTTGAGCCGCGCCTGCAGGGCAAGGCCGCCGATTTTGCCGGACGGCCGGTAGCCGGTCCCAAGGGCCCGCGCCAAGCGCGCCAGATCGGGCACATTGGCCGTCACGGCCAGGTCCGCCAGATCGCCCACCGGCAGCATATTCAGCGGCCCCTTGACGGAAACCGTGCCGCCCGCCGCCTTCAGGTCAAGCGCCAAAGACGGGGTCAGCAAATTGCCGTCGATCGTCGCGTTAACCGACAACGGCCCCAGTTGTTTTGCCGCCCCCTTGGCATCGATCCCGGCCAGTTTCAGCAATCGCGTCGCGTCAGCCGTATCCAGCCGCACATTCAATCCCTTGGCCGTGGGAATAACGGCGAGGCCGTCGAGCTGGCCTTTGATTTTGGCCGTAGCGCCGGCGCCGGTGGCCGTCAGATTGAGCGTCGGCGCCAGCAGGTTGCCGTCAATGCGGCCCGCAACTTTGACCGGACCCAACCCCTTGGGCGCCAGAGCCGGATCGAGCCCGGCGACGCTTAGCAACGCGCCCATGTCGCCGACTTGGGCCTTAAAGGCCAGATTCGTGGCCTCTGGGCTGCCGGCAAAATCCTTGATCGCGCCGCTGAGGCCTAGCGATGCGCCGGCCATATGGGCAACGCCCAGCTTGCGGATTTCCAACCCACCGTCATAAAGGGTGCCGTCAATCGTCACGTCCTTGATCCGTGCGCCCCGGAATACCAGGGACTTGACCGCCATTTTGAGGTTGGCGTCGATCTCGCTCGCCAGCTTGAGCGCCGACAAAGGGTCTTTCGCTTTCGCCGGTTTCTCGTCGCCGCTGCCGGCTTCCGGTTTGGCGGTTTTTTGGTTTTTCTTTGGCGCCGCCTTTTTCTTTGCCGAGGATTGGGGCAGATAGGCATCCAGGTCCAGGCGGTCAATGGTCAAATCGGCGCCGAAACTGAGCCGCTTGGACAAGGCCAGGGCGATGCCACCGGTCAGGCGCGAAGAATCGAATTGCACGTCCAGTCCGGTCAATTGCAGTTGTTCCGGCACCGCCACGACGCGGGTGGCGAGGGTTAGTTTCCGGAGCCTGTCGGGCTTAACGCCATCCAGGTTTTGGCCCAGCCAACTGAGAACGGCGCGTAGGTCACCGACCGAGGATTCCACTTCGCCCTCGAACCGGGGCTTGCCGTCCTGGGCGGTGACAAACCCGAATATGGCCATGTTGGAGCCGCCCGGAAACACCGCCGACAACTGAGAAAGCGTCGCTTCACCATTAGCCAGATCGGCGTTCGCCACCACTTCTCTGATAACGCCCCCCCGGTAGGTGACGGCGTTAGCCTTGAGCGCCAACGAGACATTGATCCCCCTGGGCAACTGAAATTCTGCCGCCGGCACTTGCGTGACGTTATCAGGGGCGGCGGCGGCGTTGGGCGCTTGTCCGTCGCCCGAGGTTTTCGCCTTGGCCACTTTAGAAGACGCGTCCGGGCTTTCCGCCCCTACCGGCGGCAAAGCCAGCCATTTATCCAGATCGATGCGGCTTGCCGTCAGGCTTGCCGCGACCTGCACTTCTTTGCCCATTTTCACGCTGAGCTCGCCCGTCGCCTGGGCTTTGCCGAGACGAAGATTCAATCCCTTTATTTCTCCGCCCTTGGCGGTAGCGATGACAGTGCCGTCAAAGCCGAATTCCTGGTCCAACAGGCCCGGCAGCGCAGCCCCGCCGGCCGCCGGTTGCAACAACCCGGCCAGGGATTTCCCCTCACCTTTCAGCTTGCCCTTGATTTTAGGCGTATCTGCCAAGCCGACCAGCGTGCCGGACACCTGAACCTGCCCGCCCGATGATTTTGCCCCGAGCTTGAGATTAAAGGGCACGGTGCGGTCATGAATGATTTCACCGACATGGACGGCATAGCTGAGCGGGATGGCCCGCGCCCTGAGCGCACCCGAACTTTCAAAAGGTCCGGCAAGCGACGCCGCGGAAATGGTGGCGTTGATATCGTCAACCCGTTCCAAGGTTGCGTTCTTGGCATCCCGGTAAATCAGGGTGCCGTTTTCAATGGTGAAATTATCCACGGCGATGCGCCCGGCCCCTTGCACGGTCTCTTGTGGGGTTTTTGGGGCGGGTTCGGCATCGCTTGCCGCCTGTCCTTTCGCTAAGGGCACCGGCGCGGTATTTCCGCCACCGGGTTGGCCCGGCTGAAACGTCCAGTTGTTACGCCCGTCGGCAAGAACTTCCAACTCGATTACCGGCTCTACCAGCTTGACCCGTTTGACCTCGACCCGCCCGGCCAGCAACGGCGCCAAATTGATGCGGACTTCCAGCAGTTTCAAGCCGACCATGTTGACCGACGTGGCACCCTTCATGTTGGCCAGGGTAACGTCGTGAGCGATCAGGGCCGGGGCCGGCAGAACGGATATCTTGATGTCGCCCTTGATGGTAAGGTTGCGACCGGTGGCGGCCATGGCCTGGGCCTGGATTTCCGCCTTGTATCGGTTCCAGTCGACCATACCGGGACCGATCAGAACAACGGCAATAAGCAGCGCCAGAACGCCGCCCACGATCAATATTATTTTTTTCAAGGTGCCTTCGCTCCCAGGGGTTAGGTAACTGGGTTTTGCCGCCGTCCGGTCGAATGAATATTCTACAAGATATTAGTGTCCACTTCCTGAGAGCGCAAACGAGGGAAATCCCAGGCGGCACCTATTGTGTTGATGCGTCAGCGAAGCACCAATATGGCCCTGAAATCATTGACGTTCGTCAACGTCGGGCCGCAAACAACGAGATCATCCAGGGCCTCGAAAAACGAATACGCATCGTTATTTTCCAGCATACCTACAAGGTCCAGCCCCGCCGCCTTGGCGCGCGCAACGGTTTCGGGGCCGATCACGGCGCCGGCGTTATCTTCACTGCCATCGATGCCGTCTGTATCACATGCTATGGCGTGGATGGTTTCCGCCCCGTCGAGGGCAGTGGCCAGAGCCAACAGAAATTCCGTATTGGGACCGCCACGCCCGTCACCCTTAATCGTTACCGTCAACTCGCCGCCGGACAGCAACAGGCACGGCAATTCGGTGGAGGCGCGCGCCAGGGCGGCCTGATCCCTGGCTACGTCGCGGGCTTCCCCCTCAAGCGCGTCGCCCAGAATAATCGTATGCAGGCCAAGTTCATTTGCCGCTTCCGCTGCCGCCTCCAGGCTTTCCAGGGGGCGGGCGACAAGCCGCGTTTGCGTCGTCTCAAATACGGCGTCGCCCGGCTTCGGCGTTTCCGCATCGGGGTTTTGCAAATAGGCGGAAACCCGGTCGGGCAATTCGATAGCGAATTTTTCGATGATGGCGCGGGCATCCTGCAACGTCGTTTCATCCGGCACGGTCGGTCCCGACGCGATCACGCCCGGGTCGTCACCGGGAACGTCGGAAATCAACAGGCTGACGACGCGGGCCGGGGCCGCGGCGGCGGCCAGCCGCCCACCCTTGATCCCCGACAGGTGCTTGCGTACACAGTTCATGTCGCCGATGGTCGCCCCGGAACGCAACAGCGCCGTATTCACCGCCTGCTTGTCCTCCAGCGCCAAGCCTTCGCCCGGCAACGACAGCAACGCCGAACCGCCGCCGGAAATCAGACACAACAACAGATCATCGGGACCGAGATCTTTGGCGATTTCTAAAATCCGTTCCGCTGCCCGCAACCCGGCGGCGTCGGGAACCGGGTGCGCGGCTTCGACGATTTCAATGCGATCACAGGGGACGGCACAGCCGTATCGGGTGACCACCAACCCGCTAAGTTCCCGCTCCGGCCAATAGTCTTCCACCGCGCGGGCCATGGCGGCGGACGCCTTGCCGGCGCCGACGACGACGATGCGGCCCCCGGTTTTTTTTGGGTCGTCCGGCACCAGTCCATCCAGATGCACCGGCACGCACTTGGCCGGGTCGGCGGCGGCGACGGCGACACCGAACAGGTCACGCAAGACCTTTTCCGGATTATTCAGGGGGTCAGGGTTCATACGCGAACGATTTTACCGGGGTTCATGATGTTTTGGGGATCCAGGGCCATTTTCACCGCCCGCATGACGCTGACGGCTTCGCCGTGCTCGGCGACAAGAAAATCCATCTTGCCGTAGCCGATGCCGTGCTCGCCGGTGCAGGTTCCGTCCATGGCCAGCGCCCGCATCACCAGGCGTTCGTTGAAGGCCTTGCAGATTTCAAGATCGTCCTTGTCCTCGGTATCGATCAGCAAAATGACATGGAAATTACCATCCCCCACATGGCCCACGATCGGCGCCAGCAACCCCGTCTCTTCAATATCTTTGCGGGTTTCGAGAATACATTCGGCAAGGCGCGATATCGGCACGCAGACATCCGTCGCCATGCCCTTTGACCCTGGTTTCAGGGCCATACAGGCGTAAAGGGAATCATGGCGGGCCTGCCACAGCCGGTTACGGTCTTCCTGTTTGACCGCCCATTGAAAATCGCTGGCGCCGACATCGGTGGCCAGGGCTTCAACTGTTTCCACTTGCTCGACGACGCCGTTTTTGGAACCGTGAAATTCAAAAAACAACGTCGGCAACACCGGGAAGTCCATCTTGGAATATTTGTTGATGGCGTCCATCTGCACATCGTCCAGCAGTTCAATCCGGGCCACGGGAACGCCGGCATGAATGGTCGAAATCACCGTCTCGATCGCCGCCTCCAGATCCGGGAACGAGCAAACGGCCGACGATACGGCTTCCGGAATACCATAAAGGCGAAGCGTGATTTCCGTAATCACGCCCAACGTCCCCTCCGAGCCGACGAACAGCCTTGTCAAATCGTACCCCGCAGACGATTTCCGGGCCCGGCGGCTGGTCCGGATAATGCGTCCGTCGGCCATAACCACGGTCATGGCGAGGACGTTTTCGCGCATCGTGCCATAGCGCACGGCATTGGTACCCGACGCCCGCGTCGCCGTCATGCCGCCGATGGACGCGTCGGCGCCGGGGTCGATGGGGAAAAACAATCCCGTATCGCGCAGGTCTTCATTCAGTTTCTTGCGGGTGACGCCGGCCTCGACGGTGACGTCCATGTCTTCCGGATTGACGCTGATAATCCGGTCCAGGCGCATGAGATCAATGCAAACGCCGCCTTTCAGGGCCGCCACGTGGCCTTCCAGCGAGGTCCCGGTGCCATAGGGAATGACCGGGACATCCCGGGCCGCGCACAGCTTGACGATGTCGCTGACCTCATCGGTGGTCTCCGGGTAAACGACGACATCGGGGGGAAAGGCATCGTGGTAGGACTCGTCCCTGCCATGCTGTTCACGCACCGCCTCGGCCAAGGACAAACGATCCCCGACGATGCCCCTGAGGGCTTCGATCAGATCGTCGTTAATGTGGGCGGCCTTGGTCGTCATGGGGTCCCTTGGCGGCGAAGGTTATTGTTTTGCTGAGCTAAACTAATGTCCGGACAGGCCGCCATCAAGGCAAACCAGAAGGCTTCGGCCCGCCGGTCGCCCAATCCAGCAGTTCCACCGTATGCACCACCGGGGGGGCTTTCGTTTTTCCCCAGTCACCGCCGGCGATCTGCACCAGACAACCGATATTGCCGGTGGCGATGACGTCCGCGCCAGTGGCTTTCAAATGGCCGATTTTGCGTTCCTGGAGACGGGTGGCGATTTCCGGCTGCAAAATGTTGTAGGTTCCCGCCGATCCGCAACACAGGTGCCCTTCGCCCGGCGACACGACCTCGAACCCGGCTTGGGTAAGCAGATTTTTCGGCCCGTCGGTGAGTTTCTGGCCGTGCTGCATGGAGCACGCCGAATGATAGGCGACGACGGGGCGGGTATCAGCGATAAATTCCTTTAGGTCGAGGTCGGTCACGACTTCGCTGACATCACGGGTCAGGGCTGAAATTGTTTTCGCCCGCTCGGCCCAGTCGGGCTCATCTTTAAGTAACCAGCCATAATCCTTGACCGTCGTGCCGCAGCCCGACGCGTTGATGACAATGGCGTCGAGGCCGCCGTCTTCGATCACCTTTTCCCAGGCGCCGATGTTGGTCTTGGCCTGAATACGGGCTTCGATCTCGCGGCCCATGTGGTGCACCAGGGCGCCGCAGCACCCGGCCCCCGACGCCACCACGACCTCGCAGCCATGGCGGGTCAGCAGGCGCACCGTCGCTTCGTTGATGGCGGGGCGCAGCACTTGTTGCGCGCAACCGGTCATCAGGGCGACACGCAGGCACCGTTTACCCTCGCAGGCAAAGACCTGTGCCCGGTCGACCAGGGAAGCTTTGGCAATTTTTTTCGGCGCCATGCCGATCAGGCCTTTCAGCCTGCCCGGAAACAGCGCCCGAAACGGGCGGGCCAGCCTGGCCCCGATCAGCGCCCAACGGAAGACGCCGGGGTTCGGCACCACCAACGCCAACAACACCCGCAGCATCTGATCGGCCCAGGGGCGGGAAAAGCTATCGAAGATATGCGCCCGGGCGCGGTCGACCAGATGCATGTAATCGACGGACGCCGGACACGTGGTCATGCAACTGAGGCACGAGAGACAGCGGTCGATGTGCTTGACCACCTTGTTGGTCGCCGGTTTGTTTTGTTCGAGCAGGTTCTTGATCAGGTAGATGCGGCCACGCGGGCTATCCAGTTCGTCGCCCAGCAACACATAGGTCGGACACGTCGCGGTGCAAAATCCACAATGCACGCAATTGCGCAAAATCGTGTTGGCAGCGTCGATTTCCGGATCGGCAAGCTGGGCGATGGTGAAGTCGGTTTTCATACCTTACACCCCCTCGACCATGCGCCCGGGATTGAGCACGCCTTCGGGATCGAAGCCTTGCTTTACGCGCCGGGTGATATCGCCAAGCGGCCCCGGTTGCGGTTCGAACACCGGCACAAGGCCGCGCACATCGGCATCGGCGCGGATCAAGGTCGCGTGCCCCCCTGCCTTGGCGACGGCGGCGCGAACCTGATCATGGTTGGCATCGGGACACCCATCATGGGCGAGCCAGATCAGGCCGCCGCCCCAGTCGTAGAACACCTCGCCGCCGCTAGCGCCGAGCAGCTCGCCGCCGACGCCGGCGCCTTCCATGGGCGGCACGGAAACGCGCCACACCTGTTTGCCTTCTGCTGCATCCAGCAAGCGGACGTCGCGGATTTCTTTCCACAGGGCGGCCGAGTTCTGGGAATGCAATTCTTCCAGTTGCGCGCCCTTGTCCGCCCACAGCCCCCGGATCGCTTGGCAGCGGTGTTCCACCGACGGGCCGGGCCCTTCGACGCGGACCGCCGTCACCGCCTGGCCGGCGCCGGAAACATAAGAAACCCCGGACCGCGCCGCCTGGGCAGCGGGCAAATGGGCGGCGCCGGAAACGTCGTTGGCGCTGCCCAGGGCCTGGCTCATGGCCTTCATGGCCCGGGTGTCGGTCAACCCCAGCGCCAGGACGGTGCGGGTTTTTTCCGCCGCCGGCAAAACCTTGAACGTCGCTTCGGTCATGACCGCCAGCGTTCCGAAGGAACCGGCGATCAGTTTCGACAAATCGAACCCGGTGACGTTCTTGACCACGGTGCCGCCGGATTTAAACACCTCACCCCGACCGCTGACGGCGTTGAAGCCGAGAAAATGATCGCGCGCCGCGCCCGCCTGGATACGCCGGGGCCCGGCCAGGTTACACGCGATGACGCCGCCGATGGTGCCTGTCCCTTCCGCCATCCCCAACAAAGGCCCCAGGTCGGCCGGTTCAAACGCCATCTGCTGGTTGTTCTGGCGCAAGGCCGCTTCGATGTCGGCGACGGGGGTGCCGGAATAAGCGGTCATAAACAATTCGTGCGGCTCATAAACCTTGATGCCCGACAGGCCTGAAAGGTCCAGGGTATGGGTCGTACGCATCGGCCGCCCGAAGCCCTGCTTGGTGCCGTTGCCGCGCACATCCAGCGACGATTTCTCCGCCACCGCCCATTTCAAGACCTCCAGCAGGTGTTCCGCTGTTTCGGGTTTCAGGGTTTGGCTCATGCAATCTAAAACCTCGGAATATCGGGGAACGGCAACTTGCCGTGATGCACGTACATGCGGCCCAACTCGGCGCAACGGTGCAAAGTCGGGTAGACCTTGCCCGGGTTGAGAAGCCCTGCCGGGTCGAAGGCGCATTTCAGGCGCTGTTGGTGGTTCATGTCGTCTTCGGTGAACATTTCACCCATCAGATCGCGTTTTTCGATGCCGACACCGTGTTCGCCGGTGAGCACGCCGCCGACCTCGACGCAGTAGCGCAGGATATCGGCGCCGAAGTTTTCCGCATTCTCCAACTCGCCCGGCTGGTTGGCATCGAACAGGATCAACGGGTGCAGGTTGCCGTCACCGGCATGAAACACGTTGGCGACGCGAAGGTTATATTTTTGCGACAATTCCTCGACCCTTTTGAGGACATCGGCCAAACGATGACGCGGGATGGTGCCGTCCATGCAGAGATAATCGGGTGAAATGCGGCCGACGGCGGGAAAAGCGTTTTTGCGCCCGGACCAAAAGACTTCCCGCTCGGCGTCCGACTGGCTGATTTTGAGATACGTCGCCCCGGTCTGGTTGGCGATGCCATCTACCCGCTCGATCAAATGCTCGACCTCGGCTTCCGGGCCGTCCAACTCGACGATCAGCAAGGCCTGTACGTCGAGCGGATATCCCGCATGGACGAAGTCCTCGGTGGCGTGAATGGCCGGTTTGTCCATCATCTCCATGCCGCCGGGGATAATGCCGGCGCTGATGATGGCGGCAACGCAGTCACCGGCGCTTTCGTTGCTCGGGAACCCGACGAGCAAGGCGCGTGCGGTTTCCGGTTTCCTCAAAATCCTCACCGTGACCTCGGTGATGACGCCCAACAGGCCTTCCGATCCATTCGCCACACCCAACAGGTCATAGCCCCCGGAATCGAGGTGTTTACCGCCGAAGCGCACGACCTCGCCCGACATCAGCACCATTTCAATGCCGAGCACGTTGTTGGTGGTCAGCCCGTATTTCAAACAATGAACGCCGCCGGCGTTTTCCGCCACGTTGCCGCCGATGGAACACGCGATCTGGCTCGACGGGTCGGGCGCGTAATAGAACCCTTCGTGCTCGACCGCCTGGGTGAGCGCTAAATTGGTCACGCCCGGCTGGGTAATGACGGTGCGGTTATCGAAATCAATTTCCAGGATTTTCTTGAACTTGCCGAGCCCCAGCGTGATGGCGTCGGCCAACGGCAACGCCCCGCCGGACAAACCCGTGCCGGCGCCGCGGGGTACGATCTTGACGTTGTTGTCATGACAGTATTTGAGGATATCCGATACCTGCTCGGTGGTTTCCGGCAGGACCACGACCAGCGGCAATCCCTTGTAGGCCATCAGGCCGTCATGGTCGTAGGCGCGAAGTTCATCGGTGTCGGCAATCACCCCCTCGCCGGAAATAATCCCTTGCATGGCCTTGATGATCTCGGCGCGGCGCGCAATGACGTCCGCATCCGGTTGTGGCATTTGCATCGGTGTTTATCTCCCCAAAACAGCTTGAACTAGTCTATGGGATATGGGGACGCCCTGAAAAACAAAAAACCGCGGACGATGCCGCGGTTTTAAATAAGATTCAGGTAGCCTGAGCCCAAAAAGTTGGGCCTTTTACTAGCCTTGGCGCGCCTTGAAACGCTTGTTGCGCTTGTTAATGACGTACACACGGCCACGACGGCGCACGACAACGCAATGTCTGTCGCGGTTTTTCGCAGATTTCAGCGAATTAATAACCTTCATGGCCTCGGCTCCTGGTCGGTAATTATCAAGCGGGCGGAAAACTAGGGGCTGGCCCGGGGAAAGTCAATGCCGCCGACAGAGTATCTCGACAGGCGTCGTTCGCCCTTCCTCGACGCTTCGGGCGGAATTCTTGAGCCTCAACTTGCCGTCATCGCCCAGGATAATGTGCACGCTCAAGACCGGCGGGCCTTCGGCGGCGATTTGCTTACGTTTCTGGTCGTAAAACTCAAGCATGGCTTCGGTTTTGTCGATCATATCGACGATCTCGAAACCGGCCGCCTCTATCAGTCGGCAGGTTTCGTCGGGCGTCACCAAATAGCTGTCTTGCGGCACTTTTGCCCATGGAACCGGGAAAAACGGCGGCCCGTTCGGGCCTTCCGCCAGCCCGGCGGAAACGAACAACCCGCCCGGCTTCACCACCCGGTAGGCCTCGGCGTAGAACGTAGCCTTGTCAGGGATGTTCATGGTCACGTTATGGGTATACGCGCCGTCGAAGCTTTCGTCGTCAAACGGCAATTCAAGGGCGCTCCCCTGCTTGAAGTCGAGCAAACCGGAAAGTCCCGTTTTTTCCGTCAGCATGACAGCGACGTCGCAGAATTCAGGCGTTAAATCGATGCCGGTTATTTTTACGCCCTTTTCCGACGCCAGCATGCGCGCCGGCCCACCGATGCCGGAGCCGATATCCAGCAGGTGCTGGTCAGGAGCCGGGGACAGCGCGGCCATCATTTCCCGGGTCGCCCCTGCGCCGCCGCCATGCATGTTGTCGAGCGGCTCCAGGTCTTGCGCTGTCAGATTTTCTATATCGATTTTGGCCTCTTCCAGGGCGCCAAGGATGGTCTGGGCCAGCCCCCCATGGACCAATGGCCGGAAATTTCCCCTTCATTTGACATCCCTTGACCGCTCCTTCTTTAAGGTGTTCAAGAATAAGCCGTTCAAGAACCGCACACAAATTGAAAGACCCCGGTCTCATGCCCGCGCCAGCGCCGACAACACCGCAACAGAACAACGTCCGGGGCATTCTCTGGATGCTGCTCTGCGGCCTTTCCATGTCGGCCATGCATGCCTCCATCCGGCATGTGTCGGCAGGGTTACATCCGTTTGAAATCGCTTTTTTCCGCATCATCTTCGGGCTCATCCCCCTGCTGCCCTGGTTCCTCAAAATGGGCTGGGCGCCGTTGAAGACAAAGCGTCTGGGCCTGATGGTAACGCGGGGCGTGTTGAATATTTTTTGCATGTTGGCGTTTTTCATGTCGCTGTCGATTACGCCGCTGGCGGAGGTCACCGCCCTGGTCTTTACCGCGCCGATTTTCGCCACCGCCCTTGCCATTTTTTTCTTCGGCGAAAAGGTTGGCCTGTTGCGCTGGTCGGCGATTGCCTTTGGTTTCCTGGGCGCCATGGTGGTCATTCGCCCCGGCTTCGAAGCGGTCAGCCTGGGCTCTGCCCTGGCGCTGTTTGCCGCCGTCGTCTGGGGTGTTTGCCTGGTCATCATCAAGTCACTGGGCAAGACGGAATCCAGCCTGACCATCACCACCTATATGTCGCTGGTGATGGCGCCCCTGTCCTTGCTGCCGGCGTTGTGGGTGTGGCAATGGCCGACGGGGGAACAGTTTCTGTGGCTGGTCTGGATCGGCATTGTCGGCGGCATCGGCCAGATGGCCATGGCCGAAGCGCTACGGGTCGGCGAGACCCAAGTCATCATGCCCATGGAATTTGCCCGCCTGATCTGGGTTTCGGCGATCGCCTATTTGGCCTTCAGCGAGATTCCCGGTGTTTATACCTGGCTTGGCGGCGCCATGATTTTCGCCGCCACCGCCTTCATCACCTGGCGCGAGCGCAAATTGAAAAAGCCGCAAACGCCAAAGGCCGAGCTGACCTGATTCGCAAACCCGCTGTCTTCACGGTTCAAGATTGATCCTTCCTGCGCCCATGATTCCTTCCGGTTGCATTCGGATTCGAGAGATTCCCTTTATCCGTACTTTTTCAGGGTTTATTTGCGGTTCTTATGCCGAATTCCATACTCATTCTCTTTTAACAGGACAGCCCCAAAATTTATTATTGGCGCTGCTAGATGTAGGTGAAAAGGCGGCAGGAACCGCTAAGGATAAAAAAAAGCTCAAGAATTTTAGGAGCTGCATAGGGGGGGGGCCAGTATGGGCGGCAAGAAAGACGTTGAAATTATTTCCAAGTTCATTCCACCGCAAGAAGCGCCGGTGGAATACCACATTAAAATTTTCAACTGCTGGCAGAAAAAACGGGGTGACAGGTTTGCGCCCCCGTGGTCATCGTCCATCTTTGCCGAATTGCCGGCGGAAGCCATCTCCCTGACCAGTATTACCGACATCACGCCCGACCCCCTGTTGGCGACGTACCGTTTTTGGGGCACCGGCCTGACAGATGTATTCGGCGCGGATTTCACCGGCAAAACCCCCGCCGAAGTGCCGCCAAAATCGCTCGGCATTAATATCGAAGGCGGTTGCGCGCGACTCGCCTCAAGCCGGATGGCACATTACGAAGTTAAAGAATTCGAGACCAGCCGCGGCCTGTTCGGGCGGGCATTGGTATTGCGCCTGCCGTTTTCCGATGACGGCGAAACGGTTAGTCACGGGATGAGTTCTTATTATTTTGAGTCTCACACCCCGACCGCGCATCTATCGAGTTTCTTCCACGAGGTTTTTTCGCGGGTCGATTAGGCGTCTTCTTCGAGGCATTCGGGCTCATCTTTTAACACCAGCCTCGAATGGTAGTGAAAAGTAGCATCCACGGTTTGCGGCTTGAGCCGGTAATCGTGGGCGTGTTTGCCGGCGTCTTCAGGTAAATCCCGGATCGTTCCCGCCGCCATGGCCAGCAACTGAAGCCGGGCGGCGCGCTCGAAGAACAACGCCCGGAAGGCCGTCTCCTCGACACGGGGCGATGCCGACAGCTGCCCGTGATGGGCCAGCAAAATGGCGTTTTTGTCACCCAAAGCGTTGGCGATCATCTCCCCTTCTCCATCACCGATGGGTGGCCCCGGCCAAGTTTCGAGCCAGGCGCAATCATCGTAGAGAAGGGCAGTGTCCATATGCGACGCATGCAGCGGCACGCCGATCATGGATAATGCCGACGTATACGGCGGATGGGTGTGGATAATGCAGTTGACGTCGGCGCGCGCGCGATAGACCCAGAGATGAAAGCGGTTCGCCGGGTTGGGCATGCCGTCGCCCTCAAGCACGTTGAGGTCATCATCGACGAGCAGAAAATCCGCCGCCCGAAGCTCGTCTAAGCCCAGGCCGAAGCGCCCCGTCCACATGGTGCCCGGCGCATCGCCGCGGGCGGTGACCTGGCCGGCCAGGGCCGAGCCGTGCTCTTCTCTGGCCAGCATACGGGCGGAGAGCGCCAGTTTCTGGCGCAACGTCCATTCGGGCTTGAGCAGATGCTTATCCATCTCCGCCGTGGCGCGGGCTTCGAAATGGGCTTTCGGTTTGTGCTTGCCTTCGGGCATGATGGCATCTCCTGAGCGGGCCTAAATTTTAATCTACTACAAAAATAATATGAGGGATTTCATGCAACTATACACCTTCTTTCCGTCCGGCTCCGCCTACCGGGTCAGAATTGCCCTGGCCTTGAAGGGGATCGACTACGAGCCCGTCTATGTTGTTGGGGGCCGGGGGGGAGCCGGGGGAGCATCGGACCTCAAGAAACCGGAATACCTGGCGCTCAACCCGTCCGCCGTGGTGCCGACGCTGGTCGATAACGGCCATGTGCTGACCCAGACCATCCCGATCATGGAATACCTGGAAGAAACACACCCTGAACCGGCCCTGCTGCCCAAGGATCCCCCTGGCCGCGCCCGCGTACGGGCGATGGCCCATGTCATGGTCAGCGACACCCATTCGCTCGGCACGGCGCGGGTCATGAATTATCTGGATGAAAAATTGGGCCTACAAAAAAAGACCGGCCATGAATGGCTTCAATACTGGAACCAACGTGGTTTTGGGGCGTTGGAGAAAATGCTCGCCGGCAACCCCGCTACCGGCGCCTTTTGCCACGGAGATACACCAGGCATGGCCGATATATGCCTGGTGGCGCATGGTTTCGTCGCCGAAAAATTCGCCGTCGGCTTAAAGCCTTTTCCGGCAGTGAAAGGGATTTACGACAACTGCATGGCCCTTGCCGCCTTCGCCGACACGCACCCCGATAAACAGCCGGACAACCCGGCCAATCAATAAGCAATCCCTGACGCAGCAAAAACAAAACCCCGGCCTTTAGGGCCAGGGTTTTGATGGTGGGCACGACTGGGATTGAACCAGTGACCCCCTCGATGTCAACGAGGTGCTCTCCCGCTGAGCTACGCGCCCGATAAAAAGTCCGGGGACGGCGTTTTACCCCTACGGCCCGCTCTTGGCAAGGCGGGCGATGGGCGGGTATACATTTAGGGTTCCCCTTTACGCACTCTTGGGAGAGACCGCCTTGACCGCGCCCGACGACACCGTTCTGGAACTGCACGCGAAAGCGGACCTGGACGAACCGGATGCCATGGTTTCCGGGCACCCGTCTGCGTCGTGGCGGCTCGTGTCTCCGGCTCGCCAGACAGCGCCTGTGGTGTTTGCGTCGCCCCATTCGGGGCGCGATTATCCGGCGGAATTTGTCGCTGCGTCACGCTTGAGTAAAACCCAGTTGCGCCGCTCCGAGGACGCCTTCGTCGATGAAGTTTTCGCCGGCGCCCCCGAACACGGCGCGCCGTTGCTGTGCGCCCGGTTTCCGAGGGCTTATATCGATGCCAACCGCGAGGCCTTCGAGTTGGACCCGGCGATGTTCGCAGGCCCCTTGCCCGATTACGTCAACACCTCTTCGCCCCGCATTGCCGCAGGCCTGGGCACCATCGCCAGAATCGTCACCGACGGCGAGGATATCTACCGCGAACCGCTCAGCTTCGAAGATGCCGAGCAACGCATCGAGGGCTTCTATAACCCCTACCACGCGGCGCTAAAGGGCTTGATGGAAGAAACCAAAGAGCGTTTCGGCGGATGTTTGCTGGTGGATTGTCATTCCATGCCGTCCAGCGCCGGCATGAACGGATCGAAAAGCGGACGCGCCCCGTCCGATATCGTGCTCGGCGATTGTTTCGCCACCGCCTGCGCGCCCGATATAACCGCCATTGCCCAACAGGCGCTGGAAGGGTCCGGCCTCACCGTGACCCGGAACAAGCCTTATGCCGGGGGTTTTACAACCCGCCATTACGGACGCCCCCGGAACGGGTTTCATGTCCTCCAGGTCGAGGTCAACCGGGGGCTTTACATGGACGAACAACGCATCGAACGGGGCAAAGGGCTTCCCGGCTTGCAACAAAAAATCGGCCGCCTGATCGAAACCCTGGCCGCCATAGACCCCGAAACCCTTGGCGTGAGATGAAGACAGGCCCATGAACGGCGATATTCTGATCCGCGACGTTGAAGATGCGGATATGACGGCAATCCGGGAAATTTACGCGCACCATGTACTCGAAGGGCTGGCCAGTTGGGAGCTAACGCCCCCCGATGTGGCAGAGGTAACGCGCCGGCGCGACGATGTTCTACGCCATGGCTATCCCTACCGGGTCGCGGTGGTCGGGAACACCGTTAAGGGATATGCCTATGCTGGCCCTTACCGGCCCCGCCCGGCGTATCTTCACACGGTCGAGAATTCGGTCTATGTCGATGTCGGCACCCACCGCCAGGGCATCGGCAGGCTGTTGCTGCAAGACCTGATCGAGTGCTGCACGGACAAAGGGTTCCGCCAGATGATCGCCATCATCGGCGATTCCGCCAACGATGCCTCCATCAGCCTGCATGCCAAGCTGGGTTTCGAGAAAATCGGCACCCTGCCGTCGGTCGGCTTCAAATTAGGACGCTGGCTTGATCAGGTCATCATGCAGCGCCCCCTGGGCGACGGTGACGAAAGTTTGCCCTGAACCCCAGACAAGAAAAAGGGCCGCTCAAAGGGCGGCCCGAGTGTTTGGGAGGAAACATCCAAGAAACGCAACTCGAAAAGTGCCCCAGTCGTTGCCGGGCTTTCCGTTGTTGCGAGGGTGAATATACACACCGATGATACTTACGTCAATTATAATCTTACTTTTTTGAATATGTTTTTCACGAACCATATTGTTTTGATTTAATTAGTTTTTTTACAAATAACCGTATTTTTATCCTGTTTAATTTTTCCTCCCCGGCTTAGCACTCCTGCTTGGCACAGACATTGCGTTGGTAAACACGGGAATAAAGGGTTTGGGAGTAAATAGTGTGAAAGCGTTTTTCCGAATATTGGGGTTTTTCATCGTCTTTTGGCTGCTGGCGGAGTCCTCGCCGGCATCGGCTAATCCTACACAAGCCTTTGATAATGCTTGGAATTTATGCGCCACGGAAACGGCACGCACGGAACAGCGGATGGGCGTGCCCAAACACCTGTTGAAAGCCATTTCGCTGGCCGAATCGGGGCGCTGGGATGCCGGGCGGCGGGAAAATGTTGCCTGGCCCTGGACCGTGACTTCCGGCGGTGAAGGCCGTTTTTTCGATACCAAGGCCGAAGCCGTTGCCGAAGTCGAAATCCTGATGACCCAAGGGGTGCGAAACATTGACGTCGGCTGTATGCAGGTCAACCTCTATTACCACGGCCACGCTTTCGAAAATTTAAAGGAAGCTTTTGACCCCAAGGCCAACACTACCTACGCCGCCGCCTACCTTAAAAACATGTTCAAGGTGGCCGGCAATTGGACGGACGCTGCCGGCTACTACCATTCAACGACGCCGGAACGGAACGGCCCCTATAAGGAAAAAGTCGCCGCCTTCTGGCGCGGCCAGGGGGGGCGTAGCGTTGCCCAGGTCGCCAACATATATATCCCTGTTGACCATGCCCGAATGGGACGCCTGAACAAACGTTTCAGGGCCAGGCTTGACGCCGGCCGCGAGGCCGAAGACCCGACCCTCCGGGGCGCCGAAGCCCTGGCCCAATTCAGGAGCCAACAGCTTGAAAAATGGCGCGACGCCAAATCCCGGGGCCTCGGCACCCAGCACCTGGTCGCCATGCGGCAAGCGGAAATGGAGCTGAAAAAAAAGCGGGAAATTGACCGCATGACCAAAGGCGACCCCAAGACCCGGTTCGCCACCAAGCGCGCCCAGCAACTCCGCGACTGGCGCACCGGGGTTTCAAGCCATGGCCGTCAAACGCTCGGCGCGACCTCTATCGCCGCCGGCGCCATCCAGGCGTCGGTTCGATAAAATCTATGGGGCTGACCCAGATAACCCGAGCGGCCATCAAAAGCATAAAGTTCTCTGCAGCACAGCGTTCAGATTACCCCTTCGGCCTTGAGCTTTTCCAACGCAACCGCTGAAACCCCGAGCAACCCGCCATAAACCTCATCATTGTGCTGGCCCAACCGGGGGCCGAGATGGGTGATTTGACCCGGCGTTTTTGACAACTTCGGCAACGGCGAGGGCACGACTATCTCGCCGAGATCCTCCAACATCATCGATGTCAGCACGTTTCGGGCTTTGAAATGGGGGTCGTCGAAAATGTCGGCGATGGTGTTTATGGGGCCCGCCGGAACCTCGCAATCAAGACACACCTGCATCAGGGCGTCACGGTCAAGCGAAGCAGTCCACCGGTTGACCGCGTCATTGACCACGTCGCGCGCAGCCAGCCGGGTCGCCTGTTGGCCATAGGCTTCGAGCAAGCCCGCGCCCGCCGCCGCGCCCGCGCCTGCGTCTTGGTCCATGGCCTTGCAAAGGCGTTCGAACATCTTGTCCGTGGTGCAGGCGATGGCGATCCATTTGCCGTCGCCAGTCGGGAAATGGCCGTGCGGGCAGGCGTTTACCGTGCCGGCCCCTTCCGGCTCCCGGATGGTGCCTTCGCGGGCGTAGCGGGGTGCTATTTCATCCAGCATCCGGAATACGGATTCAAATAAGGCAAGGTCGATAACCTGTCCCTGGCCAGTGGCATCGCGGTGGCGCAACGCCATCATCACGCCGATAACGCCAAACAGGCCGGAAATATAGTCGCCCAGCGATGTCGAGCCCGGCGTCACCGGGGTTTCGCCCGGAAACCCGGACAAGTGCGTCAGCCCACCAACGCCATGCGCGACGCGGGCAAAGCCGGGCCGGTCCTTGTAAGGGCCGGTCTGACCATAGCCGGTGACGCGAAACCAGATCAAACCCTCGTTGTCAGCCTCCAGATCGGCGGGGCCGAGGTTCCATTTCTCCAGTGTGCCGGGGCGGAAGTTTTCGCAAATAACATCCGATTGCGCCGCCAATTGCCGGAACAATTCCTGGCCTTCGGGGTGTTTCAGATCGAGGGTGACGGATTTTTTATTGCGGCCTTCCGACAGCCAGGCGAGCGTTGAATCGCTGCGCTGCGTAGGTGTGCCGAACTGGCGCATGGGATCGCCGCCATCGGGGCGTTCGACCTTGATAACCTCGGCCCCGAATTCACCCAAGATACCAGCCGCATAGGGGGCGGCGATAAAGGTCGAGACATCAAGCACCCGAATACCGGACAAGGGAAGTTTCGGGGGAAGTTTCGGGGGGAGTTTCGGGGGAAGTTTAGCGGCCCCCGTCATCAACCGAATTCCGCTTCGGCCGTCATCGCCACCCGGCCTTCGTGGTCGCGCGCCTCAAGGGACGCGGCGCGCGCATTATCAGCGGGCGTCCCGGCGATGGTAAAAGGTCCGGCATCGAAGATCGGCCCGCGCGCCCGATAATCAAAGCGCGTTAAATTTGCTTTCGGGTTTTCGCGGCGGCACAGGTCCATCAACAGCGTCGCAATCAGCGGCCCATGCACGATCAAACCCGGATAGCCTTCTTCCAAGGTCGTGTAATCGCGGTCGTAATGGATACGGTGGGCGTTGAATATCAGCGCCGAATAGCGGAACAGCATGGCGATGTCGGGGTTTATTTCCCGTTGCCAAAGGGGGTTGGCTTGCGCGGCGGCAGGCTTTTCCGGTGGCGGCGGCGCTTGGCTTGCCGGAGAGTCTCCCCGATAAACAATATCGTGTTCCTCTTCGATGGCGAGACCGCCAGGACCGGTTATCCGGTGGCGCACCAGCACAAACACCAGGGGCCCGTTTTTGCCTTCCTTGGGCGCGACATCCAAAATTTCAGATTGGCGGGTAATCTCGTCGCCGATATGCAGCGGCGTCACAAACCGGATACGCCCGCCTGCCCACATGCGCCGCTCGAACGGCACCGGCGGCAGGAAATTGCCTTTTTTGGCATGGCCGTTTTGATCCAGCTCCGATTGCCGGGTGGCGGCCAAAAAATAAAGCCAATGCCCCCCGGGCGGCAGCGGATCACCCGTTTGCGGTGCCGGGTCGTCCCGGTCCAGCGTCGCCGCCAGGCACGCCACCGGCGATGCCGTCACCACGTCGCGGGCGTCTTCGGTGCGGCCGATCCATTGGCGCAAATGGTCCATATCAAGGGTCACGGGGGCTCCTGTCGTTACGTTATTTCAGGTTCCGCCAAGGCTGGCATAGGACCCGCCGGAAAAAAAGGGCTATCCTGTAGTAGATATGGCGGGAGGCGCGCCCTATGGACTATGGCTTATGGGCCGACGTTGTCGGCATCGTCCACGCCCTGTTCGTGCTGTTCGTCGTTGGCGGACAAGGGATGATTCTGGCCGGATGGGTATTGGCTTGGGGCTGGACCAAAAACAGGACGCTTCGTCTTGCCCATTTGGCAGCGATCGGCTTCGTCGTCGTCCAGCAGTGGCTGGGGGAATTGTGTCCGCTGACGACATGGGAAAGCGAATTACGTCACCGGGCGGGCGCGGAAGGGCTGGGCGAAAGCTTCATCCAGTACTGGCTGGACCGATTGTTGTATTTTTCCGCCCCGACGTGGATGTTTACCGTCCTCTATACGGCCTTCGGCGCGCTGGTTATCGCCACCTTCGTCTTCCACCCGCCCCGCAAAAGACCAAAAAACAATCAGGATCCGCCTTAACCCGGGTCATGGCCGATAATCATCGAGGGCTAAACCCCTAAAACGACCGTGGCAGGCCCAAAACATGTTCGGCGATATAGCTGAGAATCAGGTTGGTCGAGATCGGCGCGACCTGATAGAGGCGGGTTTCGCGGAATTTGCGCTCAACATCATATTCCTCGGCAAAGCCGAAACCGCCGTGGGTTTGCAAACACATGTCCGCCGCCTGCCACGAGGCATCCGCCGCCAACAGCTTCGCCATGTTGGCTTCCGGCCCGCAAGGCTCGCCCGCATCAAACAAACCGATCGCCTTGTCGACCATCAAATCGGCAGCCTCGGTGGCGGCAAAGGCGCGGGCGATCGGGAACTGGATTCCCTGGTTGCTGCCGATGGGCCGATCAAAAACTTCGCGCTCATTGGCATAGGCAGACGCACGCTCAATAAACCAGCGCGCATCACCGATGGCTTCGGCGGAAATAAGGATCCGTTCTGCGTTCAGGCCATCCAGCAAATAGCGGAACCCTTTGCCTTCTTCTCCCACCAAATTACGTGCAGGCACACGCAAATCATCGAAAAATACTTCCGTCGTCGCGTGATTGATCATCGCCCGCAAAGGCTTGATGGTCAGGCCCTTTGATTTTGCCTCCTGCATGTCGATGATGAAAACCGAAATGCCGTCGTGCGGCTTTTTGCCTTCATCCCTGGGCGACGTTCTGGCGAGCACTAACATCAGGTCCGAATGCTCGGCCCGCGATGTCCACACCTTTTGTCCGTTGATGATATAATCGTCGCCATCGCGCACGGCCCGGGTGCGGATGCGGCTGGTATCGGTGCCGCTGGTCGGTTCCGTTACCCCGAAAGCCTGCAGGCGAAGTTCGCCTTTGGCGATTTTAGGCAGGATTTCTTGTTTCTGCTCATCAGTGCCGTGACGCAGCACGGTGCCCATCATGTACATCTGCGCGTGGCATGCACCGCCGTTGCCTCCGGAGCGATGGATTTCACCCAGGATGGCGGCAGCTTCTGAAATGCCGAGACCGCTGCCGCCGTAAACTTCGGGGATTAAAACGCCAAGAAAACCGGCGTCCGTCAGTGTCTTGACGAAATCGGTTGGATAGGCGCGTTCGCGATCAAGTCCGCGCCAGTAAACGCCTGGGAAGTCCTGGCACAGCGCACGAACGGCGTCGCGGATTTCGGGGTGGCTTGTTGAACTCATGGCACAACGATACCCGCCCCGAACCGCTAAGGCCAGAGCGCGTCTTGGCTATCTACCAGCGACCAGGTAAAGCGCCAGCGCCTGCGCCGTCACCGCCAGGCCACGGCCGAAACCGGAAACCCGTTCTCCGAACACACGCAGCATCTGCGCGCGCTGCGCCGCCAAGCGTGAACCGACGGAAACGGCAATGTCATAGCCTTCGTTATGGCGCCACATGTAATCTTGCCGGGCATCCTGGGGGAAATCCGGATGGAAATGAAAGGCGGTGATTGCCTTGTTAGCGCGCTGATGGCTGGAGAACGCCATCACCTCCTGCGTGCCGATATCGAACTTCTTGATAACCAACGGCGTCGCATCGAGGCCGCGTTTGTTAACCTGGAATCCGTCATCGTAATCATGAACGAATTCGATCAGCCATTCGTCTTCGTATTCATGGTCCGTCATGGAGACTCTCCCTGTGCGAGCATAAACAAGCCCGTGGAAAACCACGGACGACACTATCCCAGGTTATTGAAAGCCCCTGTCCGCCGTTGGTTCAGCGTTTTTATTGAGATACCGCCGGTGGCCCTGAATGCCCCTCGGGACCGAACAGGCAGTTGAACTCCCGGTTCAGGCAGGCCTGCCCATAGACCAACCGCAAGCTCAGAAGAAGGGATACTGCATCGAAGGGAAACAAGACAACTAGAATATATTCTCCAAACGTCATATAGAGAGAATGTTATCCCCTTCACCCCACAACCCAAGGAGCTGCCCGTTGGCCTTTGTCATTCCAGAACTTCCCCGTCCCTGCGCCGCCATCGCCGGGTCGGATGACCTTTTCCCGGTCCACCGGGTGTATTGCGTCGGGCGGAATTACGCTGAGCACGCCCGCGAAATGGGTCACGACCCGGACCGCGAACCACCATTCTTTTTCCAGAAATCGCCGGACAACCTGTTCCCCGCCGGACCAGACGACGGGGGGGCCGGGGGGGCCGAGTTCCCCTATCCGCCAAAATCCGACAACGTGCATTTTGAAATGGAGCTGGTGGTGGCCTTATCTAAGGGCGGCACGGATATCTCCGAAGACAAGGCGCTGGACCATGTCTGGGGCTATGGCGTCGGCCTCGATATGACCCGGCGCGACCTTCAAGGCGAAGCCAAAAAGGCCGGCAGGCCCTGGGATGTGGGTAAGGCGTTTGAGCTTTCCGGGCCCATCGGGCCGCTCCGCCCGGTGACGGAAACCGGACACATTTCCGAAGGCCGCATTTGGCTCAACGTCAACGGTGAAAACCGCCAGGACGGCAACGTCAATCAGTTGATCTGGTCGATCCCGGAAACCATTTCCTACCTGTCGGGCTTGTTCGATCTTAAACCCGGCGACCTGATTTTCACCGGCACGCCCGCCGGCGTTGGCCCGGTCACCAAGGGCGACGTCATGGAAGGCGGCGTCGACGGCGTCGGTGAAATCCGCGCTACGGTCGTCTAAAGGCTCCCGTAATCGACGGGCTTGCCCTTGGCCAGCAGATTGTTCATCGGTGGCATCGGCGATTTCAAGCCCGATGCGGTATTGAACACCAGCACCCGGTCTTGGGGCCCAAGCCGCCCGGATTGACGCTCCATATCGACGGCAACGAGGCAGGCGGCGCCTTCGGGGCATAGATGCAGGCCCTCTTCGGCGCACACCCTTGCGCGCTCTTTGGCGACGGCCTCATCATCGACAGCCGTGCCGAAACCGTCCGATTCGTAGAGCACATCCAACACCATCTTGCCGCCCAGGGGATAGGGCACCCGAACGCCATGAATTTGCGTGGTGACATTTTCCCAAGGCTCCGTCACCACCCGCTGGCCAGCGTCGAACGCCTTGACGATGGGGCCACACCCGGTGGATTGCACCGCCACCATGCGCGGCATCGGTCCTTGCAGCCAGCCGATAGCCTTTAGTTCCTTGAACACTTTCCACATGGCGATTAGACAAACCCCACCCCCGGTGGGGAAAAAAATTACATCCGGCAGGTGCCAGTCAAGCTGTTCGGCTATTTCCAGCCCCATGGTTTTCTTGCCCTCGACGCGGTAAGGCTCCTTCAGGGTGGTGAAATCGAACCAGCCCATTTCTTCGACGCCATCGGCGACGACCTTGGCGCAGTCGCCGACAAAGCCATCCACCATCCACGCCTTAGCCCCGTGGAAGGCGATTTCGCTGGCCGTCACTGCCGGGGTGTCGGCGGGGGTGAAAACATAGGATTCAATCCCGGCCCGGCTGGCATAGGCCGCCAACCCGGCACCGGCATTTCCCGCCGTCGGGATGGCGATGCGCGTCACCCCGAAAGACTTGGCCATACTGACGGCGACGGCCATACCCCGGCCCTTGAACGAGCCGGTCGGAAGCCGGCCTTCATCCTTAATCAGCAGTTCGCCGACGCCGAGCCTTTTTTGCGTCCTCGGCACCGGGATCAGCGGCGATATATTTTCTCCCAAGCTGATGATTTCAACATCACCGCCCATGGGCAGGAATTCCCGGTAGCGCCACATATCGGGCGGGCGGGCGGCGACTGTGTCCTTCGTCACTGACGCCGACAACGCATCCAGGTCATATTCCACAACTAACGGGTGGCCGGCTTTCGACAGTCCATGCAAAACCCCCGCCGGATGATGTTCCCCGGTTTCGGAACATTCAAGGTGGGTAACGAACGAACGGCTTTTCCCGGTTGAATTTTTTGATTTGGACACGTTGATTCCCCTGATTAATTCTCGAACATCACAACAATGCCATAATTACGCCAAGCAATTGTCATTTTAAATGTGTTCAATGTTTCACGCCAAAGATGGCGCAAACGATAAAAAAAGGAAACGGCCATGAGACAGTTTGATCTTTGGATGCGCGGTGTGGCTCACCTCTTGGGGTTTGGCCTCATCCTTCGTCGCCAACCTGTCGCCGTTTACCGCCATCGTCCCGGACACTTGAGATAACGGGCGGCGAAAACAGTCATTCGCGGAACTCTCCCCCACGCGAGACTGCACTAGGGCCGTTCAATTGAGCGGCCCTTTTTTTCCGTCTGAAATTTGGAGAGTGAAGTAAGGTTAGCCGGTTTTTCCGGCCAAAAGGTCGTCGATGTAGAAGCCCTGAAAAACATTAATGCCAAGGTCATGACCGACCTGAACACCGGTTTCATCGTCGAGACGGGCAATAACAAAAATCACGCCCTGATCCTGCATTTTGCTGATTTCCGCGCGTTGCGTCATCAACACTTCTTCGGCCCCGGGACGCCAGAAAATCTTGGCGAAGTTCGCGCCCAGGCGGGGGATATTCACCAAGCCGACGGTCTCCGGGAAAATTGAATCGATAGCAATCAGACCGCCACGCGACTTGATCAAATCTGCGGCAATAACAAATTCGTCAAAATGCTGCAGGACATTGGCTTGGCGAAATTCAAAAACGATTTTGGATGCCGATTGTTTCTCATCCCCGAGAAATTTCTCGAAGGCCTTGGTGAAGACGCTTTCAACGTTGAGGTTGATGGAACACGCCGAGCGCCCCGGGTTGATGTCGTCGAAGGCGTTGACCAGCACCCGGTCCAGCGTAATCGTCAACTGGTTAAACAGGTTGCCGACCCCCCTCATTTCAACGCTGGGGAAAACGTGTTTTTTCAGGGCGCCCATGCTGATGAAGTATTCCTTCATCACTTCCTTCGGCGTGCCGCCGGGCTTAATGCCGACCATGGACTGGTGCTGGACAAAAATCTCTTTGAACTTGGCCGGACCGACCTTGCGATTGACTTCCAGCACCATTTTGATGTCGCCCTCCTGAAGCATACGGAGCGACATCGCCTTTTCCCCGGTTTTGCCGGGCTGGCTTTCATAATGGTCGAGAAACTTGATGGCGTTGGCGAGCTTGAAACCAAGATTAATATTCCGCAGCAGCCGGGTTTGGTCGATCATGCCGAAGTTTTCGGGGAAGTGCTGCTGAATCAGGCGCAGGACGGATAGCTTCATATCCGAGATCATGCCGACTTCGCCCTGCTCAGACATCCTGACCAGGATCGCCCGATCAGAAAGGGATAGCTCGAAAAGCTCCCCGTCATAGCGGGTTCTGAAATCGAGCAGGGATTCGTCCAGGCCGTCCCAGAATTCCTCGTCCTCGTCGCTCACCGGCAGACCGCTGAGCGATAACAACATCAGAGAATTGCCCTGCGAGGGTTTCCCTTCCATGCTGCGAAGCCGGAGCAAAAGGACGGCGCCGGGAGGTGCTTTGTGCCGAACCATGGCTTGGATTAACCTTTCGATCGTGCGCGCCGAGCGCATCGGAAAAAACCAATGCGAGCGGAATTCCTATTACTCTTATTGCCTGAAATAGGGTTAAAGCAGGGTTAAGGGAAAAGAGAAAGTCTTAATTGAATTAAGACCTTAGCCTTTCTCCCGTCGGGTCAAAGAGCGGTTTCAGTGACGCTGCCGCAGGGTGGCGGACACCGGCGATCTCGATTTCAAACGCACCAGTTGCAATGAAGTTCACATCGACAACCTGGCCCTCGTTAGACACATACCCAAGCCCGATGGCGGTCCCCAGCGTATGGCCGTACATGGCCGACGTTACATACCCTGCAATGTCACCGTCCCGATAGATGGGCTCGCGCCCGTAAAGCAACGGTTCCGGGTCATTGAGGGCGAACTGGACCAGGCGTTTTGTGACGCCTTTTTCGCGTTGCCTTAACAATGCCTCGCGGCCGATGAAGCCGCCCGGCTTGTCCCAGGCGACGGCAAAACCGAGCCCTGCTTCAAGGCTTGTGTCCTGATCGCCGATATCGTGGCCCCAGGCCCGGTAGGCCTTCTCAATGCGGAGCGATTGCATGGCGTGCATGCCGGCAAGGGCTAAGCCGTGACCTTCGCCCGCCGCCAAAATCGCATCCAAAACGGCGGCGGCGGCGTTCGACGGGATAAAAAGCTCCCACCCCAATTCACCGACATAGGTAATGCGCGACGCGCGAAGCAGTATTCCAGCGACATTGATCTCCTGAGAGGTTTGATACGGAAAGGCATCGCCCGACAAATCCGCGCTGCAAATCCCGGCCAGCAAGCTCCGCGATTGCGGCCCCATGACACCCAACACGCCTAGGTCGTCGGTGATATCGGAAACGCTGACATTTGCATCGTCCGTCCTGTTGCAGCGAAGCCATTCCCTATCCTTGACCTGGGACGCTGCCCCGGTGACGACCAGATAGCGGTCTTCGGCCTCGCGCGTTACGGTCAAATCGGCCTCGATGCCGCCCTGCTCATTCAGCCACTGGGTATAAACGACGCGCCCCGGCTCGACGGCAATGTCATTGGCGCAAATACGGCCCAATACTTTTTCCGCATCCTTGCCCTCAACCCGGAACTTGGCAAACGACGTCTGGTCAAACAGCCCGACGTTTTCGCGCACCGCCTTGTGCTCGGCGGCGGAATGGGCGAACCAGTTCTGGCGGGTATAGCTGTAAACGTATTCGGGCCGGACACCATCCGGCGCATACCAGTTGGGCCGCTCCCAGCCCTGGGCTTCGCCATGACACGCGCCCCGCTCGCTCAAGGACTCGTAGAACGGCGAGCGGCGCACGCCCCGGGCAGTGTGGAACTGATAAAACGGCCAGTGGACGGCATAGAGCCTTCCCAGCGTTTCCGACACCCGATCGCAGAGATAAGCCGGATCGCCCTGGAACGGCAAAGCGCGCCTAATATCGACCGTCCACAGGTCCATGGATGGGTGGCCGTCCCGCATCCACTCGGCCAGCACCTTGCCAACGCCGCCGGCGGACTGGATACCGATGGAATTCATCCCGGCGGCGATGAACAGGCCGTCCATCCCCGGCGCCGGGCCCAGATAATAACGGTTGTCGGGGGTGAAGCTTTCCGGGCCGTTGAAAAAAGTCTGGATCCCGACATGCTCCAGCGCTGGCATGCGGTGAAGGGCCTTTTCCAGGATCGGTTCAAAATGATCGAAGTCGTCCGGCAATTGATCGAAACAGAAATCTTCCGGAATGCCATCCATGCCCCAGGGCTTGGCTTTTGTTTCAAACGCGCCGAGCAGGATTTTTCCGGCGTCTTCGCGGTAATAGGCCTGGGCGTCGTAATCGCGCAGCACCGGCAGGTCCGGGGTGACGCCGTCAAAAGGTTCGGTGACGACATAAAAATGTTCGCACGCATGCAACGGCACGGTAACGCCCAGGGTGGCGGCAATCTCGCGCGTCCACATACCGGCGGCGAGAACGACATAATCGGCTTTGATGGCGCCGGCTTGCGTTTCGACGCCGGTAATGCGCCCGCCGGAATGATTGATGGCTTTGACCTTGGTGTCTTCGAAAATTTCAACACCGCTTTGCCGCGCCCCCTTGGCCAGCGCCATGGTAATATCCGTCGGATTGGCGGTGCCGTCGCTGGGCAGGAAAATACCACCCAAAACGTCATCGACATTGATCAGCGGGTACAGGTCCTTGCATTCATCCGGCCCGACCACGTCAACCCGAAGGTCGAACACCTTGGCCATATCGGCACGGCGTTTCAGGTCTTCCATGCGGCCCTCGCTGGTGGCAAGGGACAGCGAGCCGTGTTGCTTGAAACCCGTGGCCTGGCCAGTTTCCGCCTCGATACCGGCGTAAAGCTCGGCCGTGTATTGGGCCAGCTTGGTCATGTCCTGATTATCGCGCAGTTGGCCGATCAAACCGGCCGCATGCCAAGTGGTGCCGGATGTGAGTTTCTTGCGTTCCAGCAAGACCACATCGGACCAGCCGATCTTGCCCAGATGGTAGGCGATTGAGCACCCGATGACGCCGCCGCCGATAATGACGACCCGGGCTTTCTTTGGAAGTGTCTTGGCCACGGTCCCTTCCTCTTTAAGATGGCTCATACGATGGCATGCCGATGGCTATAGAACGTGGATGACGGGGCTGACGCAACAGTTATAATCACCGGCAATGTTCGAACTCTGGATTCCCATCACCATCGCCGCGGCTTTTTTCCAAAACCTGCGCTCGGCGTTGCAGAAGCACCTGAAGGCGCACTTGTCGACGGCGGGGGCGACGTATGTGCGGTTTTTGTATGCCTGGCCTTTCGCCGTGCTCTACGTCTGGGGCCTCAAGCAATGGGGCGGGTTCGATATCCCTAACATCAGCGGGGAATTTCTCATCTACTGCCTGCTCGGCGGGCTGTCGCAAATCATTTTCACATTTTTGCTGATCTGGCTGTTTTCGTTTCGCAATTTCGCCGTCGGCACGACCTATTCAAAGACCGAGACCGTACAAGTCGCGGTCCTGGGATTTTTTATTTTAGGCGATGCGCTGACGCTGTGGGCTGGCGTCGCCATCCTCATCAGTTTTCTCGGCGTCATCGCCATGTCGGTGGCGCAAACAAAAATCACTCCGAAAACCCTGCTCACTAGCCTGACCGAAAAACCGACCCTGATCGGGCTGGTGTGCGGCGCGTTTTTGGGCGCGTCGGTGGTGTTTTTCCGGGGCGGCGCATTATCGTTGGGCGGTGACGGCTTCATCATGCAGGCAGCATTCACCCTCGCCGTTTCCGTCGTCCTGCAAACGATCATCATGAGCGTCTATCTGGCCTTGCGGGAACGCGACCAGTTGAAAGCCGTGCTCGTCCACTGGCGGCCGTCGCTGTCAGTTGGCATCGCCGGTGTTCTGGCCTCCGTCGGCTGGTTTTCCGCCTTTACCCTGCAGAACGCGGCTTACGTCCGGGCGCTGGGCCAGATCGAATTGATCTTCACCTTCATCGTCTCGGCCATGTTTTTCAAAGAGAAAATCAACCGCCTGGAATTCATCGGCATTCTGTTGGTCGGCGGCGGGATTGTTGTTCTGGTGCTTGGCGGTTAAGCCTACTTTTCGGCGCTGTCCATCCAGATCGTAAACGGCCCGTCGTTAACCAGACTGACCGCCATGTGGGAACGGAACCTGCCGGTTTTCACCGCCACCCCTTCCACCGCCAGCTGCTTGCAAAAGTATTCATAGTGACGTTCCGCCATGTCCGGGTCGGCGGCGGCGGAAAATCCCGGTCGGTTGCC
Source organism: Alphaproteobacteria bacterium casp-alpha2 (assembly GCA_001510075.1). Taxonomy (GTDB): domain Bacteria; phylum Pseudomonadota; class Alphaproteobacteria; order Rhodospirillales; family Casp-alpha2; genus Casp-alpha2. The sequence goes on along the minus strand of LFEN01000034.1, from coordinate 30,388 downwards.
CTTGCGCCAGTTGGCGGCCAGCGTGAACTGGCTGATCACCAGCGCCTCGCCGCCGACATCCAGGATGGATAGATTAGTCTTGCCGTCGGCGTCGGCAAACAGCCGCATGTTGGCGATCTTGCGGGCGAAAAAATCGGCGTCTTCGTCGCTGTCTTGCTTTTCCGTGCAGACAAACACCACCACGCCGGCGCTGATCGCCGCCAGCAGGTCGCCGTCCAGGCTGACGTTGGCTTCGCTGACCCGTTGCAGCAGCGCCTTCACTATTTCCCGCCGATGATGTTTCGAAGAATGTCGACCATTTGGTCGATGTGTTGTTTCTCGGCGATGAACGGCGGCGCAATGATACCGGTGTCGGCGGTAAATTTCACGTGCAGGCCATTCCAGAACAGATCCTTCTGTAATTGCGTGCCGCGCTGGCCGGGAGCATCGCCGGGGGCCAGGTCGATGCCGGCGATCAAGCCGTAGCCCCGGATATCGGTAATTTCGTCCATGTCTTGCAGCGAAAATATCCGGTCGAGAAAATAAGGTGACAGTTCGGCGGCGCGCTCGAAGAGGTTTTCTTTTTCATAAATCTCCAGCGCCGCCAGCCCCGCCGCGCACGCCGTCGGGTGGCCGGAATAGGTATAGCCGTGGAACAACTCGATGGCGTTTTCCGGGGCTGCCCCGACGATGGTCTCGTAGATTTCATCCTGAACGGCGACGGCGGCCATGGGAATGGCGCCGTTGGTCAACGCCTTGGCCATGGTGATGATGTCGGGCATGACATTGAACGATTGCGCAGCGAACGCCTTGCCCGTGCGCCCGAAGCCGCAGATGACCTCGTCGAAGACCAGCAAGATACCGTGCGCGTCGCAAATCTCGCGCAGCCGCTCCAGATACCCCTTGGGCGGCACCAGACACCCGGTCGACCCGGCGATGGGTTCGACAAAGCACGCCGCAATGGTGGTGCCGCCATAGGTCTCGGCAATCCGTTGCAGATCATCAGCGAGGTAAGCGCCAACTTCGGGCTGGCCTTTGCTATATCTGTTTTCTTCGAGCCACGTATGGCGCATGTGAACGACGCCCGGCATAACGCCGGAAAAGGTCTCGCGGTTCTTGACCATGCCGCCCAGGGACGTGCCGCCGATGTTGACGCCATGGTAGGCCCGCTCGCGCGAGACGAACCGCGTGCGCTGCCCCTCGCCCCGCGCCCGGTGATAGGCCATGGCGATCTTCAAGGCGGTGTCGACGGCTTCCGAGCCGGAATTGGTGAAAAACACATGATCCATGCCATCCGGCGTCAAGCGGCAGACCTTCTGCGCCAGCTCAAACGACCCCGGATGGCCGTTCGTGAACGGTGGCGCGAAATCGTTAACCTGGAGCTGCTTGTAAACCGCTTCGGCGATTTCGGGCCGGCAGTGACCGGCGGCGCTACAGAACATCCCCGACGATCCATCGAGAATTTTGCCGCCGTTTTGATCCCAATAATAGACGCCTTCGCCTTTGACCATCAGCCGGGGATCGGCCTTGAAGGCGCGGTTCGCCGTAAACGGCATCCAGTGATTTTCCAGGGTATTTGCCGTGTATTGCATGACATTCCTCTCAGGGTAAAAAAGATCGTATATTTGGCAGATCATAACAGGCTCCGGCCTTGTCTGCACCCGGCAAACCTCCTAGTCTCTGTCTCACATTACAAGATATTCTGTCTCAATTTTTATGACATCGTGAGGAACCACCGATGAAAATGACCACCGAGGAAGCCTTTGTAAAAGTGCTGCAAATGCATGGCATTGAACACGGTTTCGGAATTATCGGATCGGCCTTCATGCCCATATCGGATCTTTTTCCGAAGGCCGGCATCAAATTCTGGGATGTGGCGCATGAGACCAACGGCGGGCTGATTTGTGACGGCTATACCCGCACGACCGGCAAAATCGCCATGGCCATCGCCCAAAACGGGCCGGGCGTTACCGGCTTTGTCACGCCGATCAAGACGGCGTATTGGAACCACACACCGATGTTGCTGGTGACGCCGCAAGCCGCCAACAAGACCATCGGCCAGGGTGGCTTTCAGGAAGTCGAGCAAATGGCCCTGTTTCGGGACATGGTTTGCTACCAGGAAGAAGTCCGCGATGCGTCGCGCATGGCCGAAGTCCTCAATCGCGTCATCGAAAAAGCCATCCGTGGCTCGGCCCCGGCGCAAATTAACGTGCCGCGCGATTACTGGACCCAGGTGATCGACATCGAGCTGCCGCAAATCGTTCGTCTTGAACGCCCATCCGGGGGCGCGGCGGCCATCGCCGAGGCGGCAAAATTATTATCCGGGGCCAAGTTCCCGGTGATCCTGTCGGGTGCCGGCGTCGTCATCGGCGGCGCCATTGCCGATTGCGTGGCCCTGGCCGAACGCCTCGATGCGCCGGTTTGCAGTGGCTACCAGCACAACGACAGCTTCCCCGGCTCTCATGCCCTGGCCGCCGGCCCGTTGGGCTACAACGGCTCGAAGGCAGCCATGGAACTGATTGCCAAGGCCGACGTGGTATTGGCGTTGGGCACCCGGCTTAATCCGTTCTCGACCTTGCCGGGCTATGGCATCGATTATTGGCCTGAAAACGCCAAAATCATTCAGGTCGATATTAATTCCGACCGCATTGGGTTGACCAAGAAGGTGTCGGTGGGGATTTGTGGCGACGCCAAAATGGTGGCGCAGCAGATTTTGGCGCAACTGTCGTCCGACGCCGGTAACGCCGGGCGCGATGATCGCAAGGCGCTTATCCACCAGACCAAATCGTCGTGGCTGCAAACCCTGGCCAGCATGGACAACGAAGACGACGATCCCGGCACCTCCTGGAACGCCGATTGCCGTGAGCGGGAACCCGACCACATGTCGCCCCGCCAGGCTTGGCGCGCCATCCAGGACGGCCTGCCGAAAGACGCCATTATTTCCAGCGATATCGGCAACAACTGCGCCATCGGCAATGCCTATCCGACCTTCGAAGAAGGCCGCAAATACCTGTCACCGGGCCTGTTCGGCCCTTGCGGATATGGCTTCCCGTCGATTATCGGGGCCAAGATCGGCAACCCCGACACGCCCGTCGTCGGCTTTGCCGGTGATGGCGCGTTTGGCATTTCCATGAACGAGATGACGTCGGTCGGCCGCGAAGACTGGCCGGCGATTACCATGGTCATCTTCCGCAATTTCCAGTGGGGCGCCGAGAAGCGCAATTCCATCCTCTGGTACTCGAACAACTTCGTCGGCACCGAACTGAACCCGGAATTGAGTTACGCCAAGGTCGCCGAGGGCTGTGGCCTGAAAGGCGTGCAAGCAACCACCCAGGCGGAACTCACGGCGGCCTTAAAGGAATCCTGCGAGGCCCAGAAAAAGGGCGTGACGACGTTTATCGAGGTCATTTTAAACCAGGAACTTGGCGAACCGTTCCGGCGCGATGCCATGAAGGCCCCCGTAGAAGTCGCCGGCATCGATCCTAACGACATGAAACCGCAACAGCCCACCTAGATTGCCATGCTGAGCGATGCGCCTTTTGAAGTCCCTGCGTATCTGCTGGAAAAGGCGAAAGGCCTGCCCCGGAGCCGCATGGCCGTCGCCGGGGCGGATAATGAAATCGTCCTGGAAAGCGTGCGCCAAGCCGCAGACGCCGGGCTGATCACCCCGGTGCTGATCGGCGATAGCGACCTCATCCAGTCGCTATCCGACGTCATCGGCTGGGATATCCGGGAAATCGAAATCATCAACACCAATGGCGAAGCGGAAGCATCTGACGCCGCCGTCTTTCTCGCCGCCGAAGGCCAGGTGCATGCGGTGATGAAAGGCTATGTCCATACCGAGACGATTATGCGCGCCGTGTTGGACCGCGATACAGGGCTCAGGGGCGAGCGCCGCGTCAGCCACGTTTTTCACATGACCATTCCCGGCCGCGAACGGGTGCTGCTGATCACCGACGCTTCCGTCAACATCGCACCGGACCTGAAAACCAAGGTCGATATTATCAAGAACGCCGTCGAGCTAAGCCACGCCCTCGGCAACCCGGCGCCGAAGGTGGCGTTATTATCGGGTGCTGAAACAGTCAATCATTCCATGCCGTCCAGCGTCGAGGCGGCGGAGATCATCGAAAAGGCGGGCGACTTCGGCATTACCGGTTGTCTGATCGACGGCCCCTTTGCCTTCGATAACGCCATCTCGCCGGAGGCGGCGAAGATCAAGGGGATGGGCGGCCCGGTCGCGGGGCAGGCGGATATTCTGGTCGTGCCCAATATCGAGACCGGCAACGGGCTGTTCAAAATGATGGTCTATTTCATGAGCGGCCTGGCCGCAGGCGTGGTCCTGGGGACCAAGGTGCCGATCGTGCTGACATCGCGCGCCGACCCGCCCGAAGCGCGCTTCGCCGCCACCATCCTTGCCGCCATTGTCGCCAACGCCGCCAACGCCGGTTAGGCTAGCGCGCCTAAGGCTTTTTCTTCGACGTCAATGGCGTCGCCAGCTCATCGCGGAAGAAATCGGAGAGAAGCCGGAATTCTTCCGCCCGGGGAGAAGATGACCGCCACGCAAAGCCGATTTTTCGCGCCCCCCTGCTCCCTTCATAAGGCCTGACCTGTACCGCCATACCCCGGACCAGTCCGGCATCGATGGCCATTTTAGGCAGGATCGTTATGCCCAATCCGTTTTCCACCATCTGCACCAGCGTCATCAGGCTGGTAGCGCCGAAATCTGCCGGCGCCGGACGCCGTTTGCCGCCAAAGCTCTCCAATGCATGATCGCGCAGGCAATGGCCTTCCTCCAATAAAATCATTTCCTCTGTTGCCAGGTCCGCCCCCGTCAGACGTTCCTTGGCCGCATAATCTTTACCTTGGGAAAAGGCCACCCAGAACGGGTCATCGGCAAATACGAGGGTTTCCAGGCCGCCGACATCATAAGGAAAGGCGATCATAATCAGGTCCAGGTCGCCCTTGCCCAGGCTATTGATCAGCCGCGCCGAGGTGTCTTCGCGCAAATAGAGTTTGAGCGCCGGATGCGCCTTTCGGATATCGCCCAAAACACGGGGCAGCACAAACGGACCGATGGTCGGGATGGTCCCGAGCCGCAACGGGCCGGACAAGGGCGTATCCGCCGCCCCGACCAGATCGACGATATCTTCGGCGCCCCTGAGCAGGTCTTGGGCGCGGGCGACAACGGATTCCCCAAGCGGCGTCACCATCACGCTTCGCCGGGTGCGCTCGATCAAAATTTTCCCTAACCCCGTTTCCAGTTCCTTGATGCTGGCGCTGAGGCTCGATTGGGTGACGAAGCAGGCTTCCGCCGCGCGCCCGAAATGGCCGTGCTCCGCCACGGCCACCAGGTGGCGTAACTGGGTCAGCGACGGCAGGCGCTTCATTAAAGACATTAATCGTTTTTACCACTTAATTTAATAAATTTAACTTGTTTTACCAATTAATTTATAGCCCCTACATTCTCCCTCGACAAGGCCCGAGAGGGGCCCGAAAAATTTTAAAAGGAGACTGATGATGAAAACCGTACCGCAAGCTACTTTCCAGACCCGCGTCCGCAATGATGCCATCGAAGGCCCGAACCCTTTCGAATGGAAACAAGTGCTCAGCAACGACATCTTCAAGAACAAGAAAATCGTGCTGTTTGCTCTGCCCGGCGCCTTTACGCCGACGTGTTCGACCAGCCACCTGCCTCGTTACGAGGAACTTTACGAACAGTTCAGGGCCGAAGGGGTGGACGACGTGATCTGCCTTTCGGTCAACGACGCCTTCGTCATGTACCAATGGGGCCAAGCCCAGGGCGCCAAAAATGTCTTCCTGCTGCCCGACGGTAACGGCAATTTCACCCGCGAGATGGGCATGCTGGTGGATAAGGAAAACCTCGGCTTCGGCAAACGGAGCTGGCGCTATTCCATGTTGGTTAACGACGGCGTTATCGAGAAGATGTTTGCCGAAGACGGTTTTTCCGATAATTGCGAAACCGACCCGTTCGAGGTTTCGGACGCCGACACCATGCTCGACTACATCAAGGACGCCAATCAAAAGGCCGCCTGATGCCCAGTCGAGCATAAACGGCCCCGCGCATTCTCCCCCGGATGCGTGGGGTCTCGGCGTTTCTATTCCACGGTGTCGAACTTGTCCCGGTTGACCGTATCCATGTTTTTGCCTTCGATGCGGATCAGCTTGGTCGAAGCGATACGCTTGGGCGAGTGCACTTCGCCGATCTGATAAGCGCGGGCGTCGCCCGGTTGCAGCGCATAGGTGCGGATGTGTTCGACCTTGCCGGGCGTGTCGCCGTCCGGTTTTTCCAGCACTTTCCAGTCCGACATTTCCGTCGAGCCTTCCGCCTGGCCATAAATGGCCCAACTGGGGCCATGGTCATGGGGCGCCGATGTCTTGGCGCCTTCATAGACATGCGACAGGATGCAAAAACCCATATCCGGGTCCTCGTAGAGCATGTTTCTTTCTTCCGTCGCCCCCGCCCCCAGGGCCTCGGCCAGGAAGTCCTGGTCCTTTAGGGCGACGATCAGCCTTTGCCGCACTTGCTCCAACCCGTCCGGCCCGGAATCGGCGCTGAGCACGCCTTTGCAATCGGCGGCGAAGGTTTCGAGGGTGATGGTCATCGGTCTTATCCTCCCGGATTTTTATGACGCAGGCATTCTACCAATACCGGGTGTTTCTCCGCCAGCGCTTCCGTGCTATCGCCTAGATTCATAAATTTAACGGGGGGAGGACGCCATGCGGCTCAAGGACAAGATCGCTATCATTTTCGGCGCCGGACAGGCGCCGGGAGAAACACCGGCCACCGGCAACGGTCGCGCCACGGCCCTGCTGTATGCCCGCGAGGGCGCCAAAGTCATGGCCGTTGACCGCAACCTGGACTCGGCGGAGGAAACCGCCACCATGATCCGGGATGAAGGCGGTGCGGCCAAAGCAGTGACCTGCGACGTCACCATCGAAGACCAGGTCAAAGCGGCGATTGACGCCTGCGTCGCCGAATGGGGGCGCATCAACATTCTGCACAACAACGTCGGCATCAGTGTCGAAGGCGGCGATGCACCGATCACCGAAATCGAATCTGATGCCTTCGACCGCATTATCGCCGTCAACCTGCGTTCCATGGTCTATGCCTGCAAACATACGCTGCCGGTGATGCGCAAACAGAAATCCGGCGCCATCGTCAGCATTTCATCGATGGCCGCGCGGGAGGATTACCCCTGGGTGTCCTACAAGGCGAGCAAGTCGGCGATGATTGCCCTGACCACGCAAATCGCCATCCAGAACGCCGAATTCGGCATTCGCGCCAACGTCATCCTGCCCGGCCTGATGGACACGCCCATGGCTGTCGATCGCCGGGCCGAAGCCTGGGGCCGGCCACGCGAAGACGTCGCCGCCGAGCGGGACGCCAAAATCCCCCTGTTGGGTAAAATGGGTGACGCCTGGGATGTCGCCTATGCGTCGCTGTTTCTGGCCTCCGACGAAGCCAAGTTCATTACCGGGGTCGCCCTGCCCGTTGACGGCGGGCGCGGCAGCCGTGTCGGTTAAGTACTTGGAATAAAGGAATCATTTTATGAAACGCCTATCCCCCCTCGACCCCGATGCACTAACGAAAGCGCAAAAAGAAGTCCATGACAAGATCATCGCCGGCCCCCGGGGCGGGGTGCGCGGGCCGTTCGTGCCGATGCTGCTGAGTCCCGGTGTATGCGATTATGTGCAGGGACTGGGCGCGTATCTGCGTTTCGATGCCGTTCTGCCGGGCAAGTTGCGCGAGTTGGCCATCCTGACCACGGCGCGTTTCTGGAAGGCGGAATACGAATGGAACGCCCATGTGCCGTTCGCAACGAAAGAGGGACTGGACCCGGCCATCACTGACGCCATCGCCGAAGAACGGACGCCCGATTTTTCCGACGCCGACGAAAAAGCCGTCTATACCTTCATTTCAGAGCTTCACGGCAATCACCGGGTCAGCGACGCCGCCTTCAGCGCCATCCGCAATACCTTCGGCGAAGAAGCGACGCTCGAGCTGACGGCCTTGGCCGGTTATTACACGATTATTTCCATGGTCCTGAACACGTTTCAGGTCGAGCCGCCGGAAGGGGCAACGCGGCTGCCTTAATTTTCTTTGGCTTCCTGCCAACGTTCGAGAATATGCCGGGCATCGTTGGTTTCCGGGTCAAGATAGGTGTCGTGGTCCGGCGTTTTCGCCGTCAGTTCGATGATATAGCCGTTGGGGTCGCGGAAATAGATCGAGCGGACAAAGCCATGATCGGCGATGCCCCGGGTCTCGATACCTTCTTCCGGGCCTTTCTGGAACATCTCTTCCAGAGATTCCGGCTCGACCTCAAGCGCGATATGCAGATCGAAATCGTGCTGTTGCTTGAACTCGAAGGGTTGCGCCGGGGCTTCGAAGAAAGCCAGGCAGGAACCGTCGTCCATTTGATAAAAAGTATGCAGGACCGTGGTTTCCCGTCCGGTCTTGGTTTCGCCGATCTCCAGCGACCCGACCAAGGGCAGGCCGAGAAAACCTTCATAGAATTTCCGCGTTTCTTCCGAATCCCGGCAACGGTAAGCGTTGTGGTGCAGGCCCTTGATCATGGCATCCTCCCATTTCTCCAATTTCTCCAATTTCTCACCAACACAGGTATTGATTTAAATCAAGGTCTCCCCGAAGGAGATGTGCCACCATGGCGACGTTCCGGGGAAGAAAGATTTCCCCGGAAGGGGGAGTTTACTCGCCATGCAGAGTCCGTCAAACAGCTATCCGCCGTTCACGCCGGTCCTATTGGCCGGCGCCGCGCTTGCCCCTCTGCCACCAATATTGCTGCAACCGTTTCTTGACCTCGCCATGGCAGTTATGAGCAGACGCCATTCAGGCCTGTTTGAGCGCCTGAATGGGCTGGCGGACAGTATGTTCCTGATTGACCCGGTCGATTTTCCTTTCAGCTTTCTGTTGCGCCCGGGGCCGTCACCAAGCCTTGTCGCCGTCGCCAAGGCGGAAGCGAGAATAACGCCGACGGCGACGATCCAGGGGCCATTGCTGCTGTTGATACAATTGCTTGAGGGGCAGCTTGACGGTGACGCCCTGTTTTTTTCCCGTGACCTTGCCGTTGAGGGCGACATGGAAGCCGTGGTAACGCTTCGCAACGCCATCGATGGTGCCGGCATCGTCCTCTTGGACGACCTGCTGTCGGTTTTGGGGCCGTTGAACCCGGGAAACTTCATAGATAGGCAGCGGAGATAAAAACCCGATGACGGCATCGCGACTGGAGCTCATCTGCCCTGCGGGCAACCCGGCGGCCCTGAAGGCGGCGGTTGATGCGGGCGCCGACGTGGTTTATGCCGGTTTCGCCGACGAAACCAACGCCCGGAATTTTCCCGGCCTTAATTTCAGCCGCAGAGAAATGGAGGAAGGCATCGCCTACGCCCGGCAACGCGGATGCGGGGTTTTCATCGCCATCAACACGTATGCCGAAGCCGGCAACCCCGGCCCCTGGCGCCGGGCCATCGACGACGCGGCGGCATTGACTGCGGATGCCGTCATCCTCGCTGATATCGGGCTGCTAGACTACGCCCTGCAAACGCAGCCCGGCCTGCGTCGTCACTTGTCGGTCCAGGCATCGGCTTCCAACGCTGAAGCCATCAATTTTTACCACCGTGCCTTCGGGGTAAAGCGGGTGGTGTTGCCCAGGGTGTTGACGGTCAAGGAAATCGCCGACCTCAACGCCCGGATTCCGGTGGAAACGGAGGTTTTTGCCTTCGGCGGCATGTGTGTGATGGCAGAGGGGCGGTGTTCTCTTTCCTCTTATGTAACCGGTCGGTCGCCAAATACCGATGGCGTGTGTTCTCCGGCAAGCCATGTCCGCTACGAAAAACGGGACGGCAAGCTAGTTTCCAGGCTCGGCGATTTCACCCTTAACGAATTCTCCGAGAACGAAGCAGCCGGTTACCCGACCCTGTGCAAGGGCCGTTTCGTGGCGCGAGGCGACGCCTCCTATCTCTTCGAGGAACCCGCCTCGCTCAATGTCATGGCGATGCTTTCGGAACTGGCCGCGGCCGGGGTCAGCGCCCTGAAAATCGAAGGACGCCAACGCGGTCGCGCCTACGTCAGCCGTGTGGTGTCGGCATTCCGCCAGGCAATCGATGCCACGGCCCAGGGCGAGCCGGTGGTTAGCGGGTGCCTGGATAGTGTGACCGAAGGTCAGCGGGACACCACCGGCGCCTACGACAAAACCTGGCACTGAGCGGAGGTAACATGACGGCAAAACTTTCCCTTGGTCCCGTGCTGTTTAACTGGGATGCCGAGGTCAAGCGCGATTTCTATTTCCACATCGCCGACGAAGCGCCGTTCGACACCGTTTACCTGGGCGAGGTGGTTTGCTCAAAACGGACGCCTTTTTTCGAGCCCTTTCTCCCGGAAGTCATCGAGCGGCTCCAACGCGGCGGCAAGGAGGTAGTCCTTTCGACCCTGGCGTTGATCATGAGCGAGCGGGAACTGGACTCGGTCAGGGCCCTTGCCGGCAACGGAGGACTAACCATCGAGGCCAACGACATGGCCGCCGTTTCCTTGCTGGCGGGCCGCGATCACGTCATCGGCCCCTTCGTCAATGTCTACAACGAAGGTTCGCTCGAATTCCTGGAAAATCAGGGCGCCAGACGGGTATCGCTTCCTTGGGAATTACCGTCCCGATCCTTGTCGGCGCTGGCAAGTTTCGCCACCCGGGAATTAGAAGTACAAGCTTTTGGGCGCGCACCGTTGGCGATTTCAGCCCGCTGCTACCATGCCCGTTCCCACGGACTGCACAAGGACGGGTGCCAATTCGTCTGCATCCAAGACCCTAACGGCATGGAGGTCCAGACCCTTGACGGTAAAAGTTTCCTCTCCGTCAACGGCCCTCAGACGCTGTCTCATTCGGTGCTCAACCTTATCAGCGAACTGGAAGAGTTGCAGGCCATGGGGATTGACGCTTTCCGGCTGTGGCCCCATATGATCGATATGGCCAAGGTGGCGGAAGTGTTTCGGGACGTTCTAGATGGCACCGAAACTGCCGACGAGGGCCAACGGCGGCTCGACAGGCTGGTCGATTTTGCTCCGTTTTCCAACGGCTTCTATTACGGCCAGGAAGGAGCTGCCTTGGTGTCTTAGAATTTTCCGAAAAGGGGGCCTATCCGGAATTTTTACCCAGCAACGTTTCCCCCGGCCTGACACGGGAGAATTCCACCGGCCGGGTGGATGTTTCCAGTATACCATTTTCCATCACAACGCGGGTAAAAGCCGATGTTTCCAGCGCACTCGCCGCCGGAAAATCGGACCGGTAATGCGCGCCCCTGGAATCTTCGCGCACGGCTGCCGACGCGGTAATGGCGCGCGATACCAAAATCAGGTTTTTCAGGTTCATCCAGTCGTGCCAGGTCAGGTTATAGGCGAGGTCGTCATCGGCAACGCCGATATTGTCCAGTTCCGCTTCCAGGTCCTGCAACGCGCCTTCGGCGCGATCCAGCGAGGCTTTGTCGCGGATAATGCCGACATCGTCCCACATGATGGTCGCGAGCTTCTCGCGCACCGCTTCCAGATCACCGGGTGGTTTGCCAAATGGCGTCCGGCAAAGGGCGATGGCCGCGTCGAGGGCGTTTTCATCTGGCTCGCGCAATTCCCCTTCTTTCGGCACCCATCGGCCCATTGTATCGCCAGCGATGCCGCCAAAAACCGTGGAGTTGGCGACGCCGTTGCCGCCCAGCCGGTTGGCGCCGTGCACGCCGCCGGTATCCTCGCCGGCAACGAACAAGCCGCCCAGCGCGGTTCCGCAATCGGCTTCGAACTCGACGCCGCCCATCATGTAATGCGCCGTCGGCACGACCTCGACCTTGTCGCCGGCGAGATCAAACCCGCAATCAGCGCAGCGTTCGACCATACCGGGGAAGTGGCGCCGGATGTCGGCTTCGTCCAGGTGCGCTGTCGAAAGGTACAAACCCCCCAGCGGCCCGACCTTGCCGGTGCGCATTTCCTCGAACATGGCGCGGCTGACGATGTCGCGCGTGGCTCGTTCGGCGCGCTCGTCATAACGGTCCATGAACCGCTCGCCATTGCCGTCGAGCAAATAGGCCCCGTGTCCGCGCAAGCCTTCCTCCAATACGGTGCCGGTCATGCGCGTATCGGTCCCGGCCAGCAACCCCGTCGGGTGGAACTGCACCATCTCCATATCCCTGAGCGACAATCCGGCGCGCAATGCCATGGCCATGCCGTCGCAGGTCTTTTCTCCCGACGGCGTGTGAAACCGGTACATGGTCGGCCCGCCGCCGGTCGCCAGCAGCACCGCCTTGGCGCGAACGAACAGAAAGCCGCCGCTACGGATATCGATCATCAACACGCCGGCCAGGCCGGAACCGTCTTTCGCCGGGATCATCTCGACGGCGCGGTGATCTTCCAGCCGCCCCAACCCCCGCGACCACACCTGTTCGGCGAGGCGGCTGATGATCTCGATCCCGGTCAAATCGCCTTTGTGAACGGTGCGATCAAAGGTCTGCCCGGCAAAGGCTTTTTGGTGCACGGTGCCGTCTTCGTTGCGGTCGAAGAAACAGCCGAGCTCGTTTTCCAATTCGCGGATGCGTTCCTGCGCGCCGACAACCAGCGCCCAGGCGAGATCTTGGCGGTTCAACCATTTGCCGCCCTCGATGGTATCCATGAAATGCCGTTCCAGGGAATCATCCGGTGACAGGGCGACGTTATAGCCGCCTTGGACCATGCGCGTGCAGCCGCTTTTGCCCAGCAATCCTTTGACGGCGACGGTTATCGACAGGTCCGGCGCCGCGTTCGACGCATGCAGCGCCGCAAACAGCCCGGCGCCGCCCGAGCCCAGGATCAGGATATCGGTCTCAATGCTCTCTAATGTGCTCAAGTATCGACGCCCATGCTTGCCAGCGCTGCCGCGCGTCTCTCTTCGGCCGTGTCCCGAACGGCGTCATAGAGGCTGTCGCCATTAGCGTCCATGGCCACCAGCAGGGGGCCGAAGTCATGAATTTCGAACTGCCACAGGCTTTCCGGGTTGAGGTCATCGAGATCGGCATCGAGGATCCTGTCGATCCAGGTGGTTTCCAGCGCCGCCGTGCCGCCGATAATGGCGAGATAAACACCGCCCAGCTCCTTGAAGGCGGCGGCGCTGTCAGACCCCAGCCCGCCCTTGCCGATGATGATGCGAACACCATTGCGTTCCATCAGTGGCCGGGTGAAGCGTTCCATCCGCGCCGACGTTGTCGTGCCGATACAGATCGACTGATAGCCCGCCGGACAGGAATTGCTGACCGGCACTTTTTTGACATTCGGCGCCGTGTGGATGACCGCGTGGCCGTTCAGGTCCAGTCGGGTTTCCCGGCCTTTGTCGAACATATGGATTTGTGTCGCATCGCGGATACCAAACAAGGTGTCCTGAAGCGTTACGTGATCGCCGATGCGAAGTTTGCGGATGTCGTCTTCCGTACACGGCATGGAAAAATTATAATCCGCCATCTTAAAATCCAATCTCGACGCCATCGGGTTTAAACGTCGCCCGGGCACGGCGGGCGGAGTGGCATTGAATGTTGACGGCGACCGGGTTCATGGTGATGTGCGTCGCCGCAATTTCCACATGCACCGCAAAAGACGTCGAATCGCCGCCCAGCCCCTGCGGCCCGATGCCGAGGCTGTTGACGGCCCGGCCCAGTTCTTGTTCCAGCTTGGCGCCTTCCGGGTCGCCGCAAACAGACCCCAGGGGCCGCGTTGCGGCGATCTTCGCCAATTTTGAGCAAAGGTCCGCCGTGCCGCCGACGCCGACGCCGACGATGGTCGGCGGGCAGACCTTGCCGCCGGCCTCCATGACCTTGTCGATGACGAAGGTCTTGATGCCGCCCAAGCCTTCCGCCGGGATGCACATTTTCAGGAACGAGCCGTTTTCCGAGCCAGAGCCCTTGGGGATCATTTCAATCACCAGCTCTTCCGCCTGATCGGAAAAATCGATGTTGATGACCGGCACCCGATGGCCGCACGACGTGTGTTCGTTAACACGGGTCACCGGATGAACGACGGAAGAGCGCAGCGGATATTCCGTTGTCGCGCGCGCACAGCCTTTGCGGATGGCGTCTTTCAGATCGATGCCGTCGGTTTCGACGCCGCGCCCGATGGTGACGTTGTAAATGGGAATGCCCGTGTCCTGGCACAACAGGTTATCCGTGTCCTCGGCGACGTCGATATTTTTGATCATCGTCGCCAGGATGGATTTGCCGGTGGCGTCGGTCTCGGAGGCGTCGAGTCTTTGAAACCCGTCCTTGATGTCATCCGGCAGCACCTTGAGGGCGCGGATATACAACAGCTTGGCCGTTTCTTCGATGGCTTCCAGATCAATCTTCATGGCCTATTTCCGTTCCTCAATGATTTAAGCCCGGTCAAACGGCGTTGACCAGAAACAAAAGCCCGATGGCGAGGCTCAAGCCCCCGCAAACGGCAACCAGGGTCTTTTGCCAATCCCGCCACGCAAGGAACTCCAGCGCCAGCAGCCGCACCCCGCCGGTCAGGTGCAGGGCGAGCAATACAATAAGCCCGGTTTCGGCCAGTTTCACCATCGGCTGTTCAGACCATTTCAGGAAGCCGTCAAACCCCACTGCATACTCGGTAGCCTGAACCAGCAGGCTGAAATGAAAGGGCAGAAACACCGCCAGCACCAGCCCCGATACCCGGTGCAGCACAAACGCCCAATAGGATGGATGGCTCCTATGACTTGTCATTGTCATCCGCCCCCCATCTCGTAAAAGGCCAGGACGGCCCGAAAACCGAACCCCATCAGCACCGTGCCAAACGCTATCATCAGCCCATTGGTCGCGCCCGGCGACAGCGGCGTCATTTCGCGTAAAATGGTGCGCAATCCGATCGGTGCGTGGAGACCGGCGGCAACCACGAACACACCATAAAACATTGCCCAACCCAAGCTTCCACCGACGCGGGAAACGATTTCCGCCGCCGACAGGCCACCCTGAACGGCAACAATGATGGTTGCCAGATGGACAACAACGGCAACGGCCAGCACAACCGCAGTGATGCGCTGGATCAGCCACAACCGGCTATCCATCTTATCGGCATAGGCGAGATCGGCGTTCATAACCGGCCCTTCAGCGCCGCCACACTGACGGCGCGTTTCAGGCCGGCGATAGACGCCGTCGGGCTCAGATGTTTGGGGCAGTGTTCCTGGCAGCTTTGCTGGGAATGGCATCCGAGACAGCCGTTTTCCCCGGCGATGAGTTGCAGCCGGACCGGGCCCTGGGTATCGCGGGCGTCATTGACCAGCGTCCAGGCGCGATTGAGCGCCGCCGGGCCCAGGTAATCGGGTTTCCATCGGACGACATCGCAGCCGGCGTAACAGACCCCGCAACCGATGCATTCGATACCGGCGTTGGCGTTCTGGCGCTGTTTGTCCGCAGGCTTGATCAGAGCGAAGTCATCGTCCCTGGTTTTGTCGCCCTTGAAGGCGCCGCCGGCCTTGGCCCACTTGTCGAAGAAGACCCGCATGTCTACGGACAAATCCTTGATGACGGCCAGATTGCCCAAGGGGGCAATTTCCAGCGTCCCGCCAACAGCGACCTTTGACACATGCGTGCGACACGTCCACCGGGGCTTGCCGTTTACCGTCATGGCGCAGGACCCGCACATGCCGACGCGGCACGAAAACCGGTAGCTTAAACTTGGGTCCAGTTTGCGCTGCACATAGGTGACGACATCCAGCACCGTCTGGTTTTCCAGCCTCGGCACCTCATAGGCAACGAAGCGGCCAACCTTGCCGCCGCGCCAGATCGAAACTTTCAATACCCCCTCCATGGCAGGAGTATAAGATGTTAATTAGCGGTGTTCCAACACCAACACGGTGGATAAGATGAGGGACCGGAAAGGCCGGGGGAGTTCTTCAAAAAATGTTCGGCTACGAATGGGATATGCTGGCGATCATCTCGGCGGCGCTGATCGTCGGCGGCATCGTCAAGGGCATTGTCGCACTTGGTCTGCCGATCGTAAGCATGGCTATCTTGCTGAACTTTTTGCCGCCGTTGAGCGTGCTCGGCCTTTTGGTGGCGCCGATCCTGGTTACCAACCTGTGGCAGGCGGTGCGGGCGGGAAACTTGTTGCAGCCGCTCAGCCGGTTCTGGTTAATGATCGTCGTTGCCCTGGTGTGCCTGTTCATCGGCGCCGAGTTGGTCGTCATCATCGATACCGCCGTGCTGTTTGCTATTTTAGGCGCCATCGTCGCCACGTTTTCCGCCCTTAATCTGGCCAAACCTCGGGTGCATCCGATCACGCCTGAAACGGAAAAATGGCTGGGACCGATGGCCGGCGCCCTTGGCGGGTTGCTGGGCGGCATCACCACCATCTGGGGGCCGCCGATGATGATGTATTTTGTCATGCTGAAGCTGCCCAAGGAGGCCTTCGTGCGCACCGTCGGGCTGGCATGGTTTTGTCTCGCCATCCCCCTGGCCATCGCCTATTGGCGCAACGGCATATTTACCGGCGACATCATCCCGCTTTCCATCGCGGCTTGCGTACCGGGGATGGTCGGCATCCGCATTGGCGAAGTCATTCGCGACCGCATCGACCAGGAAACATTCCGCAAGGTGATGTTGGTGATTTTGTTGATCATCGGTTTAAACCTGATCCGAAGGGCGGTATTCTAGCGCCAAAGAGGGGCAAACATGTCAGGCGTTCGCGGACAATTCACCACCAGGGCAGGGTTTATTCTCGCCGCCGCCGGTTCTGCCGTCGGCCTCGGCAATATTTGGAAGTTCCCCTATCTCGCCGGCCAAAACGGCGGCGGCGCTTTTTTGATCATCTACTTAGGCTTCATCCTCTCCATCGGGCTCAGCGTTATGCTGGCGGAATTCGCCATTGGGCGAAGAACCAAGCGCAATCCGGTCGGCGCCTTCAGGCACCTGAAGGGCGGCGCATGGACAGCCATCGGCGTCATGGGTGTTTTCACCGGATTTATCATCCTGTCATTTTACAGCGTCGTCGGCGGCTGGACCGTCGCTTATGCCGTCAAATCGGCGACGGGGTTGATGGCGTCCGGGGACGCAAAAGCGCTGGGGGCTGCTTTCGGGGCGTTTATCGGTGACCCGGTGGAACCGATTATCTACCACGCCCTGTTCATGCTGGCGACCATCGCCGTCGTCGCCCGTGGCATCGATACCGGCATCGAACGTACGTGCCGGGTGTTGATGCCGGTATTGTTTATTCTGCTGGTAGTATTGTGCGTACGCTCGCTGACCCTGCCGGGTGCCGCCAAGGGCGTTGCTTTTTTCCTTAGTCCGGATTTTTCCAAGGTCGACGGCGCCATGATCACCGCCGCCCTCGGCCACGCTTTCTTCTCGCTATCACTGGGCATGGGCACCATGATCACCTACGGCTCTTATCTGGCTAGAACGACAAATCTTCCAGGCGCGGCGCTTTGGGTTACATCGCTGGATACCCTGATCGCGGTGATGGCCGGGTTCATGATTTTGCCTGCCGTGTTTGCCTTCGGTTTCGACCCCGGCGCGGGGCCGGGGCTGACGTTCATTACCCTGCCCGCCGTGTTCTCGAAGATTCCCTTCGGCGCTTTTTTCGGCGTCTTGTTCTTCGTTCTTCTGGCGGTGGCGGCGCTGACATCGGCAATTTCGCTAATCGAGGTGGTGGTCGCCTATCTGGTCGATGAAAAAGGCATCGCCCGGCCTAAAGCAGCGTTGAGTTCAGGGATTGCTATTTTCCTGCTCGGCATCCCGTCGTCCCTGTCCCTCGGCATCTGGAACGATTACACCGTCGCCGGCAAGGGCTTCTTCGATGCCATGGATTATCTGGCGTCGAACATCCTGCTGCCGACAGGCGGGATATTTATTTCCCTGTTCGTCGGCTGGGTCGTGTTCGACAAGGTCATGGACGGCAACCAGGGCGGCATCGGCGACGGTTTCCGCTATGTGGGACTGTGGCGCATCATTTGCCGGTATATCGCACCACTGGCCATTGCCTGGGTGCTGATTTCAGGCCTTTAAACGGTCTTTCAGAACCTTGCCGACATCGGACGGCGTATCGAGCACCGTAACCCCGGCCCCTTCGAGCGCCTCTTTCTTGGACTTGTAGGTTCCCTTGTCGCCCAAGACGATGGCCCCGGCGTGGCCCATCTTCTTGCCCGGCGGGGCGGCACCACCGGCGATAAAGGCGATGACGGGTTTGGACATGGTTTTCGCGTAAAGGGCAGCGTCTTCTTCCATGGCGCCGCCGATTTCACCGACGATCACCACCGCCTCGGTATCTTCAAAATTATCAAGCGCTTCCAGCGCTTGGCTAGTCGTCGTGCCGATGATGGGGTCGCCGCCGATACCGATGAAGGCCGACTGGCCGTAGCCTGCCGAGACGATGTTCTGGCACATCAGCGTGCCCAGGCTACCCGATCGCGACATCACGCCGACGGCGCCTTTTTTGAAGATGCGCTCGTTAAAGGCCGGCATGAACCCGGTGAAGCATTCGCCGATGGTGACGGAGCCCGCCGTGTTAGGTCCGGTGATGCTGGTGCCCTTGTCTTGGGCAGCGGCCAGAAACACCATGACGTCCTGCACGGGGATATGTTCGGTCAAAATACAGAGGTTCTTGGCCCCGGCCTCGATGGCGTCCAGGGCGGCGTCCTTGACGCCCAGGGGTGGAATAAACAACACGGAAACGTCAAATTCGACTTCTTTCATGGCCAGGGCGGCGGACGCAAACACCGGCACGCCGCAATGGGTGGTGCCGGCTTTTTTAGGGTTTACCCCGCCGACGACGTTGGTGCCGTATTCCTGCATGCGTTCGGTCCAGAACGTGCCCTGCTTGCCGGTGATACCCTGGATGAGGACCCGGTGATGACCGCGTACGATCTTCATTTGGACCCCTCCCTGGCTGCATCGACGGCGGCCTTGCAGGCGGCGTCCATGTCGGGCAATGGGTCAATGCCGAGCCTATCCTTGAGCATGGCGATGGCTTCCTCATCACCGGTGCCGGCGATTGAAAAAAATACCGGGATGTCGGGTTTTATTTCATCCCAGGCGTTCAAAAGGCCTTCCATCATCACTTCACAGCGCGCAAACGCGCCGCAGAAATTGACCACCAGGCTTTTGACGCCCGGCTTGTCGAGGACCATTTCCAGGGCAGCCTGCGCCTTCGTATAGGCGGCGCCGCCGATCTCGCAAAAATTTGCCGGCCTGCCGCCATGGTGGCGGACGACGTCCATGGTCGTCATCGTCAGCCCGGCGCCGTTGGCGAGCACGCCGACGTCGCCGTCCAACTCGATGTATTTGATGCCGGCTCCTTCGCCGCGCAATTCCAGCCCGGTCAGCCTTTCCGGCGTGCCGGTGGCGGCCAGTTCCTGATGACGCTTGATAGCAGAATCGTCCATGACGAACTTGCAATCCAGCGCCATCAAGCCTTTGTGGGTCATCGCCAAAGGGTTTATTTCCAGCAGTTCGGCGTCGTTTTCCCGGTACGCCGTATAGAGCTTTGCCAAAATACCCGCGATCTCCACTTGCGCGCCGTCGAGGTCGAGGCCATCCAGCATCCGCTCGCCATCGGCCGCCGAAAAGCCGTCGCGCACATCGACCGGGTGTCTGCGAACGGCGTCAGCGTCCTGGGCCGCGGCTTCCTCGATATCCATGCCGCCCAGGGCTGAAAACAGGACCATGGGACCTTTTGTCTCGGGGGAGTTCATGACGGCGGCATAATACTCGCGCCTGATTTCAGACCGCCCCTCGACCAGCACACTGGCCACCGTGTGGCCGGCGATATCCATGCCGAGGATAGCCTCCGCCGCCGCCCGTGCCTCGTCGGCGCTGTCGGCGATCTTGATGCCGCCCGCCTTGCCGCGCTTGCCGGTCGGCACCTGCGCCTTGACGACACATGGCCCGATGGCGTCAAAGGCGTCCGCCGCCTCGTCAGACATGGTGGCTAGTTTTCCGTCCGGCACGGCAATGCCGGCCGCTTTCAATAGCGGCTTGCCCGCGTATTCTTCGAAGTTCATTTGCTGTATTTCGCCCAGTAATCGCCGAACAATTCTTCTTCGGACGGTTTGTCCTCGGGGATTTCCGTTACCAGATGGGTGGTGTTGATGAACATCTTGTAGTTCAGGTTTTCGGAAATGGAATTCCCGGCCCAGGTGCCACAACCCATGGTCAGGGTGAAGTCGAGGCCGTTGGTAAAGCTGCCGCCGTTACCGAACGTGTGCGCCTGATTGACCAGCACACGGACGACCTGAAGGTCTTCGGCCAGTTTGCGGGCATGGTCCATGTCCCCGGTATGGATACCGACCGAATGGCCGCGCCCGCAGACATCCATGATGGCATCGACCTGGGCCATGGCGTCGGCGAAATCGGACGCCCGGTAGACCGTCAACACCAGGGACAGTTTTTCATCGGCAAAAGGATGGCCGGGGCCGGGGTTTTCATCCTCGACCATAAAAAATTTAGCCTTTTCCGCCTCGCCGGAAAGGCCGGTTTGTTTGGCCAGCACGTCGGCATCCTTGGCGATGACATGGCGGTTGAGATGCCCGTCAACCCAGAGCGTATCCTGGATTTTCTGCTTTTCGTCCGCATCCGCCAGATATCCGCCCGCAGCTTTGAGCGCCGCGATAGCGTCGTCATAAACATCGTCCAGAATAATCACCGCATTTTCCGACGAGCACGATGTCGAGTTGTCGAAAATTTTCGACATGGTGATTTTTTCCGCGGCGTCTTTGAGATTTGCCGTGGAATCGATAATCACCGAGACATTGCCGGCGCCGACGCCAATCGCCGGCGTGCCCGACGAATAGGCCCGGCGCACATTGTTTTGCGATCCGGTAACGACAACCAGATCACAGGCTTCCATCAAGGACTGGGTCAGCGCCTTGTTGACCGGACTGGGCAGTACCTGCACCAGATCGGCAGGCAGGCCGATTTTTTCCAATTCAGCGCGCATGTAATCGACGGTTTTTGTCGTCGGCCCCATTCCGGCGGGGCTCGGCGCGATGATCACCGCGTTGCCGCCCTTCAAGGCCATCATCGCCTTGTTGACGGGTGTTGCCGCCGGATTGGTCGATGGCGACACGGCGGCGACGACGCCGACGGGTTTGGCGTATTTGACCAGACCTTTTGCCGGGATTTCCTCGATCACGCCGACGGTCTTGACCCGCATCAGGTCGCGCAGACAACCGAAGGTCTTGCGCTGGTTCTTGATGATCTTGCTCTCGACGTTGCCGAGGCCGGTATCCCTGACGGCGAGTTCCGCCAGTTCCTTGGCCCGGTCGGGCTCGTAAATAGACCATGCCAAGGCGGTGACCGCCTCGTCGATACGGGCTTGATCGGCGTCGGCAATCGCTTTCATCGCCGTGCGGGCGCGATCTATCAGACCTTGGATTATTTCGGATTCGCTCTCGGATTGCGGAGCGGGCGCGGCTTGGCTCATGGTAAGGGCTTCCTATGTGTTTTATTGATTATAGCGTTACTCTGCCGCCCAGGGAAACGGCAGCAGTTTGTCCAGCGGTTCGGAT
Organism: Alphaproteobacteria bacterium casp-alpha2; assembly: GCA_001510075.1. GTDB lineage: Bacteria > Pseudomonadota > Alphaproteobacteria > Rhodospirillales > Casp-alpha2 > Casp-alpha2. Next base: position 8,879 of record LFEN01000034.1, on the reverse strand, counting down.
ATTTCATAGACACTTTTTACCGCCAGATTGCGATCAAAGGCCACCCCTTCAACTTCGGCGCGCTTTTTCAGGCGCTCGGTATGTATTTCGGCCACATCACTGGCAAAAACCATGTCGCCGGGGTCATAAATTCTAAGGTATCCGTCGGCGTCGCGGGCCGGCATTACCCGGGACTTTACGAACCGGCTCGGCGACCAGGGGATATCCAGCGCCCCCGCTTCCAACGCCCGGACGGCGCCCAGGGCAGCGTCGCCGTCGCCCATTTCCAGGGCCTTGTCGATGATGGGGCGGGTTTCGCGCCGCAACAAGTCGACTTCGGCTTTAAATTCCGGCAAGTCATCGAGGCGGATGTGGCGCGCCAGATAGACCGCCATGCGGGTCGTGCGCAGCCCTTCGGCGTTGGCCGCGGGTGTCGGGATACCGTAGGCCTCGTGGGTGCTTTTAGTAGTGACACTGACCGCGCCCCCGACCGCCGCCAGTGTGCCACCATAAGACACCAGGGCCGCCGACTGGGCATCATCCTGCGGCCACGCGCCCATCCAGTGCAACGATGTCACCGGGGTGAACATATCCTCAAAGCCGGCCGCCAGCAGATATTCCTGCGCCAGTTCGCCGCAAACTTTTATCGCCGCGGCGTCCTGGATCAGGTGCAGGGTCTGGGCCAGTTCCAGGCCGTAGTTTTTGACCCCTTGGCCCGCCGCCAACAAGGCGTCCAACACGCCGACGGCAATGGCAATGCAGGGCGGCACATTGGTGCCGGTAAGAAAACCGGGCTGTCTCCTGTGTAATTCGACGCCCTTTTCCTGATAAAGCGCCGCCAGACGATCAAGGTATTGATAATTGCGGATGCCCTCGGCGATGGAGGTATCCTTGGTATAGGACGTGGTGTAGGCAATGCCGGAACCGAGATAGCCGGAAAATCCGGCGGCAAAGCCGACTTCGCAGGTCAAGCGCGGCATCGCCGTTCCCGACAGCACAATGGCCGGCTTGTTGATGGCTTCGATCAGCTTGCGGGCTTCTTTCGGCCCGTAATTGACCATGGGAAAACCGTTCAGCATGGAACGACCCTGGCGCTTGGATTCCTCTATCCCCGTGGCCGCCTGTTCCCATTGTTCGTTGCGGGTATAGCTGTCCGTGGTCGTCGGCACGATGTCGGCCATGCCGTCCTGATCCAGCGCGCGCATCAGTTCCAGTTGCAGCTCCAGGGTCCCGAAACCGCCGCGCGGTTGTGTCAGGCAGCGGCCTTCTTCCGCCGCCCGGCGCATGACCCACCCCAGTTGCTTTTCCTGGGGCAAGGATTTGTGAAATTCGACGGCTTCGTCCAGGTCCACGTCCGCCCCGGTAGGCCAGCGGGCGAGGTTTTCGGTGCGCATGAGGGCAAAATCATCCGCCGGGATCGCCGCTGCCGAAATGGGTGTATCGTCAGAATTTAAGTTCATGTGACAGAATGCATGTGGCGGATACCCAGCGTCAAGGCAGCCTCTGGCTCACGTTCCGCCAACAGGCCGACGGCAAAAAGCACATAGTCTTTGTCGAGGCGAATATCCGGCGCCTGGGGCTTGAGCGATTGCGGAACCAAAGGGTCCGCCAGGGTCGCCATCAAGGCCGCCGCCGGGTTCTTGCCGTGCGCCAGCACACCGCCGGTGCCGATCAGGGTTTTGATTTGGCCCAAATCCTTGCCGGTTTGGACACTGACCGGCCCGGCCACCGTCTGCACGATGGCAAGGGAGCCGGCATGACGGGTCATGGCAATTTTCAGGGCCGCTTCGGCCAGGGTCTGGTCGAAGCGCTGTTCGTCTTCACCGTCGGGAAGGCGTTCTATGTCGGCGGACAGCATTTGCAGAATTTCTTCGGCACGGGCAACCGCCAACCCGGCGCCAGCGGCCAATTGCTCCAATCCCGCCGCCTCGGCGATGGCGGCAGCGTTAATTCGCATACCAAGGTCGCCTTCGACCGTCCGTTTGAGATGCGGTTCCGGCAAGCCGTGGGCGATGACGCCTTCTTTCGTCGGCGCACCGTCGGCGACGGAATGCACATCCGTGGTGGCGCCGCCGACATCGACGACGACCAGCGGCCCCAGTCCGGCGATATCACCATGCCCGGCCGACAATAATCTGGCCCCTTCGAGCACGGCCGCCGGGGTCGGCATCAGCACCGCGTCGAACAGTGCCGCCGCCTTGTCGATGCCCTTGGCGTGAACGATACGGTCGATAAAAACCTGACGAATGGCGGCGCGGGCCGGCTCGACATTCAGCACACCGAATTCCGGCATGACGTTTTCAGTGACGATAACAGGTGAACCAGCGGCCTCCAGCAAGGCGGCTACTTCTTCCGCCGCTTCGCGGTTACCGGCGATGACCACCGGACAGGTGAGCCCGGCAGCGGCCAACTTGGCAGCATTTTCCAGGATCACCTCTGCATTGCCGCCATCGGTGCCGCCGGCCAATAAAATAATATCCGGGGCCAGGCGTTCTATGTCGGCGATATCGCCTTTTGTCAGGCCGTAGGAAAATGCCCCCGTCAACTTCGCACCGGCGCCAAGCGCCGCCTGCTTTGCCGCTTCGGCGGTCAACTCCCGGACCAGCCCGACCGTCACCATGCCAAGCCCCCCGGCGGCGCTGGAACAGGCCAGCCGGTGTTTGAAATTCGGCAGGGCGCCTAGATGGCCTTCAAGGTCTGCGAGCGCGGTGCTCAACCCCTCGGTGACGTCGGTCTCGACCGTCGACGGGCCTTGGCCCGAGCCGATGATATTTCCATCCGCCAAATCGATGGCGCGAAGCTTGGTAAAGGTCGAGCCAAAATCAATCAGAAGGGCGGCGCTCATTAACCGGACTTTTTCCGCGCTGCGAAATCTTTGTCCAGCGCCTCGACCACGTCCTCGACACGGGTGGCGTTGGCAAAAGCACGATCAAACCCCATGCCTAAAAAGCGCCCTTCGACCTCGGACCATTCCTGCTTGCCGACGACCAGGCTGCCGCCGATGTAGAGTAAAATACCGTCCAGGCCGGCTTCGATGCAAAGGTCGCGAAAACCCCGGCAATCCAGTTCCCCCTGGCCATAGAGTGACGACACCATGATCCCGTCGGCGGCTGTTTCGATGGCCGCCTTGACGAATTCCGCCGCTGGCGTCAACGCCCCCAAGGTCACGACCTTGAAGCCGGCTTCCTCCAGGCCCATGGACAGTATCCGGTTGCCGACGATGTGCGTATCGGCGCCAATAACCCCGGTAACAAGGGTAATGCTTTCCCTATTGATACTACTCACGGCTTCTACCTTTTCCTGCTCCCTGCTGAGGCATAAAGTAGCCCCCGAACAACCGGCTGAAAAGGACGCGTTATTTCCGAGCCCGCAACATCCAGCCCCGGCGAACGCCGTGAAGCCTTTATGCGAGGCGTCGCCGACGCCTTTCGCATGCCCGTCTGGGTGGTCAGCGCCTCGATGATCGGTTTCGGCTCGCTAAGCCAGGATATCGGCATCACCTTTGGCGTTGCCGTCGCCTCGACGGCGACGGTCTGGGGCCTGCCGGGGCAGGTGGCGTTTGTCGAGCTTTTCGCCGTCGGCGCGCCGGTACTGGCCATTGCACTGGCCTCGTCCATGGCCAACCTCAGGTTCCTGCCGATGTCGCTGTCGATGATGCCGCTGTTCCGGGCCGATCCCGGCATCTGGCGCTGGCGCTATATTCTGGTGGCGATGATGAGCGTCAACACCTGGGCGTTGACCCTGAGACGCGCCCCGGAACTGGGCGATCACCAGCGCGGACCCTATTACATCGGGCTTGGTGCCGTCTCCATGGCGGCGGGTGTGCTCGGCACGGCGGTGGGCTATCATTTGGCGGGGACATTGCCGTTCTATATCACCGTCAGCCTGATTTTCCTTAATCCGATGTATTTCATTTTCCTGTTTTCCAGCATCCGCCAGCGCAACTGCATCATGGCGCTGATGATCGGCGCTGTCTTGGGTCCCCTGTTTCATCTGCTGTCACCTGACTGGGGCCTGCCCTTTGTCGGCTTTATCGCCGGCACTGCCGCTTTCTTCCTCGATAAAAAAATGGGGACCGGACATGAATGAGATGGCCCTTTGGTGGCTGTTGGGGCTGGTCACCGCGGCGACCTATGTCTGGCGCGGTATCGGCGTTGCCATTGTCGCCCGCATCACGCCCAGCAACGATTTCACGCAATGGACGTCGTGCGTCGCCTACGGCATGCTGGCCGGACTGATGTCCCGGATTATGGTGATGCCGGTTGGTATTCTGGCAGAAACGCCGCTGGTCGACCGGCTGGTGGCATTAGCCGTCGGGTTTCTGGTTTTTTTCGCTTTTCGCCGCAGCATGCTGCCCGGCATGATCGCCGCCGTCGGCATTTTTTTCACCCTGACCACCCTGCATGCTTTCGGCATTTACTAGGAACGCCGATGATCCGCCTGTTGTTGCTTTTGCTGGTTCTTCTGGTGTCGCCCCCGGCGGCGGCTCAAGCCCCGGCCTGCACCGCCCCGCCACCCGTATGCGCGCAAGCGAGCCGGGTTTTCAGGATCGCGTCCTTTGATCCCGAAGCCAGCGCCGTGCTCATCGCCAACGAGCTTTTGGTCACCAATCGCCACGTCGTCGCCGACAGCAATCGCGTCGAGGTATTTTCGCCTTCGGGTAAAATAATGACGGCCGAGGTCGTGCCGACGAGCTATCCCGGTGATTTGATCCTGCTGAAAGTCCCGGCTCTAAAAGCTATAAAATCCATGGCGACGGCTACAGCCTCGCGCGAGATGGCCCTTTATACCATCGGCGCCGACACCGGGCGGGGGCAGATCCGGGTTTATCCACCGGGGCGGATCCGGTTGATGCCGGCGAAAGAAAAGCCCTTGGCCCGGCTGCACCATGATGCCTACAGCCAGCCCGGCAATTCAGGCGGCGCACTGGTCGACGACCAGGGCCGCCTGGTCGCCATCATCGCCTCCGGCGGGGAGGGCCGCAACGAGGCGATTCCGGTATCCGAGATCGCCAAACTGAAAGCCTTATCGGGGCCTGACCATCAAATCGCCAGCATGGCTACCGGCGAAGCCTACCGGAAGTGTTCCGAGGCCCTGGACTCCGCCCGGGGTACCCGGCGCGCGCTCCAGCCCCGGCATGTTTCTTTCATCAAAGACCAATGCGTGGCCACCAACAACCGGCAGCTCTGGGACTTGGCGGGACAGGTGTTCGGACGCCAGCGCCTATTTGACGACGCCGTTTCCATGTTCGCCCGAGCATTGGGCCAGGACCCCAATGCCCTCAATTCCATGGTGTCGATGGCGATCACGCTGCACCTGGCCGGGCGCTACGCCGACGAGGTCAAGCACCTCAAGCGGCTTGTCGACATCCTGCCCGCCGACGCCGAGATATTGCGCCTGGGCGTGCAGGCCGGGACCTGGGGCGGGGACAAAGCCCTGGCGGAAAAGTCGCTGAAGCTTCTGGAACTACACCACCCCCGGCTGGCGCCGCTGGCTCGCAATTTCATCGAAAAAAACCCGACGCCACCCAGGCGCAGACCTTTGCCCCGGCCAAGAGCGCCCAGGGAACGCTAAGCTTTAAAAATCGTCCGTTGGATCAGGAATCCAGCCGTACCGCACCGGCAACACCTCATAATGCCGGGACAGCCGGGCCCGGGCGACGATGGCCCGCTTCAATTCCTTTGCCTTCCAGTCCGGGTGCTTGGCCAGAAGGCGCGCCGCCAGCGCGGTGATGCGCGGCACGGCAAAGCTGGACCCGGAAGCCTTGCCGTCCGCGCCCCGATGATCGGTGACGGGAACACGTTCCCCAGGCACCATGATGTCTACATGGCTCCGACCCCAGTTTGATCCTTCCGCCAGACGGCCGAAGTTGTCCGCCGAGGTCACGACCAGGAAGTTCTCCAAATCAAGGGCCGCCGGAAAGACCGGTCTTTCGTCGATATCGCGTCCGTCATTGCCAGCGGAAATGACAAACAGTATATGCGCCCGCTCGCCCGCCGCACGAGCCAGTGCTTCCCAGTCGCTTCGTTTGTTGGAGCCCATGGCCATGTTCACGATTACCACGCCCTGATCGTCGGCATCGGCGACCAGGGCTTCCAGCCGGGACATGTCGGGACGGGGGTACCGGTAAGGAACCAGGCGGGCCCTTGGCGCTTCGCGGAGGATGATGCTGGCCACTGCGGTGCCGTGGTGAAGCGGGAAAAACGGCGAGCGCCCCGTATCCAGATCGAAGGGACGGTTGTCCATGTCCCAATAGTCAAACCCGAGAGGCATCCCCCGCGTATCTCTGGCCAGTCTTGCGGAGACCCCTTCCAAAAGGTAATTGACGCCCGTATCCACGTGCGCAACCAAAATCCCGCCCGGATCCCGGCCTGCGGGAACGGGCGGGTTCAGGGGCTGACGGGAAAGAACCTGTTTCAGGTCCTGACCCAGGTTCAATAGTGTTTCCGCCCGGCCCTGGCGGTCATAATCGATACGCGCCGCCCGCAACACCCCGCACCCGGCATTGAGCGCCGCCGACATCACGGGACGGGGCGGGCCCTTGGGAAACCCCCGGTAATAATCCACCGTCACCCTGCGAAGCCGTCCCATGGGAAACAAGCGGCTGACCCGAACCTCATCGCCGTCCGCCAGCAGCAACCGGAATTGGGCGCGGCCGGGCAGACCACGGAAATCGAAGACACGGGCCTCCAGCAGTTGGGCGCCACCGAAACGGCGGGCTAGCTCGGCCCCGGCCTGAGCCCCGGCGGGGGGCGGCGACCGGCAGGCCTGGGCAATGGCGAATTCCATGAAGGCTTCCGGGTCGTTCCGGGCATCGGGCGGCGTCCCGGCAACTGCGGCAACTGTCCCCAGGCAAAGGGCAAGGAAGCCCGCCCCGAGGAGGTTTTTAAGTTGCTGGCGTATCAAAGAGTGGAAACCCTCGACGCCGGCACCAGGACTTGGCCTTCGAACAGGCGGCGTTGCGTCCGGTAGACAGCGGCATATTCGGCTTTCCAGCCTTCCGGCGGCGCACCAACCTTGCAGGCGACCGGTATAATTCCCGACGGCTGCATCAGCCGGACATCCCGGTTTTCGTCTTCGACGGGACGGGCATGACGGTGAACGATGGTGCCTTCGATGCGCGACGCCACTGCACAACATAATGCGCCGGTCAGCGGCAACGCCCGGTGGGTGTTGCCGGTGGAAACGAGCCTGGCGGTCAAATCGCCGTCCGCTTCGAATATCTTTTCGCCGGACAGGGTTTCGGCATCCTTCGGCGGGGCGACGATGCCGATAAAAGGTACCGTCGGCGATTTTTCTGTCGCTTCTTCGGGAGTCGCAGCCATCCCCATCATCACTGCTGCCCTGGCCCGAATGGTTTCCAGGTGCGCCATCACTTCTTCCATGGCGTCAATGTCCATCGGGCTTTCGCTGGCGGTGAGGCCAAGCGCTGTCGCTTCTACAAAGACGCAAGGATTGGCGGCATCGACCAAAGACGCCTCGATCGGGCCAAGCCCCGCCACTTCGATCACGTCAATGACGTTTCCCGTCGGCAGCAATTTCCCCGTCCCGGCGCCGCCGGGGTCGCGGAATTCCATACGAACCGGCGCGCCGGTTTCGGCCACCCCCATTAGCTCGAAATCCCCATCAACGGCGGCGAGCCCATCATCAAGGGCAAAGTGGGCATGAATGACCTTGTCCGTATTGGTGTTGTAGACGCGCACCGTCACCTCATTCCCCGTCGCCTCGACCAATCCTTCATCGACGGCAAACGGACCCATGGCCGACGACATGTTGCCGCAGTTGGCGGCATAACCGACAATAGCCCGATCAATGCTGACCTGGGCAAAAGTGTAATCCACATCGGCATCGTCACGATCCGACACCCCGACGACACAGACTTTCGACAGTGACGATATGCCGCCGCCCATGCCGTTCAATTGCCGTCCGCTGGGATCGGGGCTGCCGATGGCGGCGAGGAAAATGTCATCCCATAGCGCACGGTCGTCGGGCAGATCGTCGCGTTTGAAGACAATCGCCTTTGACGTGCCGCCACGCATGAAGACGGCGGGAATTTTCACCTGCTTCATGGTTTTATCCTTTCTCCGCGGCAGCGCTTCGTCCGGCAATGCGGCCAAAGGTGGCGCCCGATACCAGACCAGATCCGGCACCGTAATTATCATGGAACAGGCCGCCGACCATCTCGCCGCAGGTATAAAGACCGGGGATCGGCTGCCCCCCGCCGCCGATCACCTTGGCATCGGCGTCGATCTTGAGGCCGCCGAACGTGAACGTAATACCGCCGGTGACGGAATAGGCGTGAAAAGGCGGATCATCGAGGCGGGTCGCCCAGTTGGTTTTTTCGATATCAAGACCGGAAGTGGACAACCCATCTTTTTGGCTTGGGTCAAAACCACCGGGATCACCGGCGGCGGCGTTATAGGCGTTGAGCGTTTCGAGCGCCTGTTCCCGATCGTCGAAATCAAGCTTGCCGATCAGATCTTCCAGGGTGTCGGCGACGACCGGCTCGCTGGTCGAATAGCGGGGCTCCAACAGATCCACGGTCTTTTGATCGAAGAACTGAAAGGCCATGCCGCCCGGTTGGTTGAGGATGATGCGCCCGTACTTGGCATAGGTCAGAAACTGCACGTCCAGGCCTTCATCAAGAAACCGCAGACCCTGGCGATTAACCATGACCCCGTAAAGATAGGACAGGCGATTGCTTTTATCGGTCAGCTCCCTGGGTGCAAAATCACCCCAATCGGCGCTGATCGGCGTCGAATGGCAACCGTCCCACTGGCCCGCTTGCTCGGCGCCGATCTCCATCGCAATACGCAGGCCATCGCCCTGGTTGTGTGGCGTGCCCCGGACCTTCGCCTGGTCCCACGGCTTGCCAAGATATTGCAGCCGCATTTCAGCGT